>JAKSTT010000004.1 GCA_024413635.1 Treponemataceae bacterium
TAATTAATTATCGAATAAATTGCTAGAGAAAAATCCCAGATGAAAATACTACCAGCCTCTGCCTTCCTTTCCGTATTTTCATCAGCTTTTTTAAGATAGATATCAGTACTAATTTAAAAAAAATGCCGCCATGGACGGCGGCAAATACGTATACGGGTTTTGCAATGCAAAACCCGGGAGTAAAATCGGCATGGATGCCGATCTTACGTCAGAATACCAGTACAACTTCTCCGTTAGGATAGGTAGCGGTAATGTAGTTTTTGATTTCTTCACTCTTCAGTGCTTCTACCAGGGCTACGATGCGTGGGTCTTTTTCGTTACCGGCTTTTACGGTTACGATGTTTACGTATGGTGAATCAGCACCTTCTACAAACAGACCGTCTTTTGCAGCTGAAAGACCTGCTGGAATTGCATAGTTACCGTTGATAACAGCGGCATCTACATCAGAAAGAACACGTGGCAGGGATGCTGCTTCAATTTCAGTGAACTTCAGGTTCTTTTTGTTTTCAACGATGTCCAGTGGAGTAGCGGTGATGCCGGCTTTGTCATTCAGTTTGATAAGACCTGCAGACTGGAGCAGCAGCAGAGCACGGCCTTCGTTGGTAGGATCGTTAGGAATGGCGATATTTGCACCGTCAGCCAGGGCTGCAACAGAAGCTGCCTTGCGTGAATACAGGGCGATAGGTTCAATGTGGATACCGCCGGCATTTACCAGGTGGTAGTTGCGTTCTGCATTGAATGAATCCATGTATGGAATGTGCTGGAAGAAGTTGGCATCAATCTGTCCTGATTCCAGAGCTTCGTTCGGGGTTACGTAATCGGTGAATTCTACAACTTTCAGGGTGTAGCCTTTAGCTGCCAGGTCATCAATAACCAGGTTCAGCATAGCAGCGTGTGGTTCTGGAGTTGCACCTACGGTGATTACATTTGAGTTGTTTTCTTTTTTTCCGCCGGCAAAAGCAAGAGCGGCTGCCAGTACTGCAACAAGAGCAGCAGAAATAATTTTTTTCATTATTGTTCCTCCAAATAATGTTGATTGCATTTGATGCCTGTACTATAGCAAGTTGCAAAAATATTGAGAAATACTATATTTCTATGCACTGCTATAGTTTTTATCTATTACCGCTTTTTCAGCATGGCATCTGCAATCTTCGTACCGATGACCTGGATAATTTCTACCAGTACCAGAATAACGATAACGGCAACAATCATGATGTCCGTGCGGAACCGCTGGTAGCCGTAGCGGATGGCAAGGTCACCAAGACCACCGCCACCAATGGCTCCAGCCATGGCAGAGTACCCGATCAGGTTGATGATGGTCAGGGTAACACCGCTTACCAGGGACGGCATTGCTTCAGGAATCAGCACCTTGCAGATAATCTGCCAGGTGGTTGATCCCATGGCACGGGCAGCCTGGATAAGCCCCGGATCTACTTCCTTCAGGGCTGATTCAATGACGCGGGCTACAAAGGGCGCTGCTGCAATGGAAAGCGGTACGATGGTTGCTTTTGTTCCGATGGAAGTGCCGACGATGATGCGGCTTAACGGAAACAGCAGGATCATCAGGATAATGAAGGGAAAACTGCGGAGAACGTATACAATGCGAGACAGAACCAGGATCAGGATAGGACGGGGAGTAATACCGGAAACCGTATCGGTGATACACAGCAGTACGCCCAGCGGTAATCCAAGAAGCAGCGAAAAAATGGTAGAGAAAAACACCATGGAAAGTGTCTGAAGGGTGCTGTTCCCTACCAGCTGAAAAATCATCTGTGCATTATTCATTGATGTCTCCTTCCCGTTCTACGTTTACGCCGTTTTCCGTCAGAAACGATACGGCCTTCATCACATCCACATCGGCACCACTGATATCAGTTACCAGAACACCCACATCCTTACCGGCAACCGTTTCTACGCCACCGGCACGGATATTGAAGTCAACATCAAATTTCTTTGCCATGGTACTCAGTACCGGTTCGCCGGTCTTGGAACCGATAAAGCGCAGGATATAGGCACCGCCGTCAGCTGACCAGCGGACAACTTTCTTTTCTTCTGATGGAGTAGTCAGGTGAGAAAGGAAATCTTTGGTTACGGCACTCTGGGGGTGGGCAAAAATATCTACAACAGAACCGGTTTCTACCACCTTACCGTTATCAAGGACAGCCACTTCTGAACAGGCATCACGGACAACTTCCATCTGATGGGTAATCATGACTACGGTCAGGTTCATCTTTGCCTGGATTTCGCGGATCAGGGCAAGAATTGACCGGGTAGTCTGAGGGTCCAGGGCACTGGTGGCTTCATCACAGAAAAGGATATCAGGGCGGGTAGCCAGAGCGCGGGCAATGGCAATGCGCTGTTTCTGGCCGCCGGAAAGAGTACTGATGGGAGCATCGGCTTTGTCTGACAGGCCGACAACTTCAAGCATTTCTGCAACACGTGCCTTGATTTCTGCTTTTGGAACGCCGGAAATTTCCAGGGGATAGGCCACATTCTTTGCGGCAGTACGGCTGGAGAACAGGTTGAAGTTCTGGAAAATCATGCCGATTCTGCGGCGGCGTTCAATCAGGTCTTTTCCAGACAGGGCATCAACACGGACATCATCGTAATACACTTCTCCGCTGTCCGGCTGTTCAAGCAGGCTGATCTGCCGTACCAGTGAAGATTTTCCGGCGCCGGATTTTCCGATGATGCCGTAAATGGTATTTGAAGGGATAGTAAGACTGACATTGTTTACCGCATGTACGGTATCGTAGGTCTTTTCAAGGTTTTTCAGGGTAATCTGCATATGTTTCTACTATAAAAAAAACCGGTTCTGTATACAAGAACCGGCTTTATGGCTTGCGCCTAAGAGAATTGAAGGATCAGCCTTTTGTTACATTGGCAAAGCCAGCAGCAAAGGCATCAAGGTCTGCTTCGGAATCAAAAGCCTTGTAAGCTCCCCATTCCTTTTCATCAACCATATTCTGAAGTCCATCAAGAATAAACTGTTTTTCGCTATCATCGCTGTAATCAGATTTTGCAGTTGCGCATTTGTCGCCTTCATACAGTGCATAAAAAAGTGTCATAGATACTCTCCTTTTGATAAGGTTCTTTCAGTATATCCCCACATGAATAAAATTGCAATTTTTCTTTATTGTCACTACACTGCTGGGTATGGAAAAAATCACCTCCTTTCATACCCATACCTACCGCTGTAAACATGCTACCGGCACCCCGGCTGACTATATTGCCCAGGCTGAAAAAGACGGCTGTCTTGCCCTTGGTTTTTCTGACCACTGTCCTTTTCCCGGAAAGGGCGTACCCGGCTGGGAGACCATCCGCATGGCTGATACGGAAATTGTTGACTATATTGCATCTGTCCGTGATGCGGGCAACAATGCATCCTTCCCGGTGTACTGCGGATTTGAATGTGAATATGACCCTGAGTATGAAAGCTGGTACCGTGATTTCCTGCGTGCCGAGATGAACACCGACTATCTGGTTCTTGGCCAGCACTGGGGTATTCTTGACGGACAGCACGAATATATCTGCAGGGGCGTAGACCTGAAGGATTTCCACCGGTATGTTGACCTGACAGTGAAAGCCATTGAAACGGGTATTTTTTCTTTTATTGCCCATCCGGATCTCTGTCTGAACCGGAAAGACTATTCATGGACAAACCCGGAAGTTAAGGCAGGCCTGACCGACATCATTGACTGTGCCATTGCCAATAACCTGCCTCTTGAGATGAATGGAAACGGATACCATCTGGGAACCATCGTTGACTGCAGCGACACCCTGCGGAACCGGTATCCGGTGGCAGAATTCTGGCAGCTGGCAAAAGAAAAGGGAGCACGCATCATCTGCAACAGCGATGCCCACTCCCCTGCCGATGTCATTCAGTTTGCCCGGAACGTCCGTGATTACGCCGCATCCCTGGGCATTACTCCTGAAGAAAATATTTTTGCCTGATTATCTATTGAACAGTTCCGGATGTTCGTGCCGTTCATCATCAATCTCTTCAATTTCCTTGTTCAGGAAGTATGAAAGGATGGTGCGTAAAAGCACAATGCCGCCCAGAATCAGAAGTTCCTGATTACTTGGTTCCAGAATGGTCTGCAGGATATCGGCTGCAATGAGCAGTTCCAGCCCCAGCAGCAGGTAGGTTCCTAAATCTGCACGGATTACCCGCAGCTGGATAATGTCATAGGACCCTTTCAGTCTGCAGAACTCTGTCTTGATGATGCCGATAAAGGAAATAACTGCCCCATATACTACGATAGCGCAGCTGATGATGTTGATGACTGTTTCTATATACTTGATGAAATGCATACAGAAAGTATAGGGGCACTTGAAGCAAACTGCAACGGGCTGTTACTGTTCAGCCGGCTTCAGACCTTCTGTCCGGTATTTTTCCGGCAGTCTGCAGGGTTTACCGTCTTTTACGGACGCCCAGTATACCGTGGCTTCTGCACTGACCGAGCCGTCCGGCAGATAGATTTTCTGCAGGAAGCTTCCCTGAACGGCTTTCAGGGTAACAGGTTCTGTTTCAATGGTCAGCACATCTCCCATGCGGGCTGATGTTTTGTACTGAATGTCAATTCTGGTGACAAACAGCATATACCCTTCCTCGGTGAGGGCTGCAAAATCAATGCCGGCCTGATCCATGAAATCTGAGCGGGCAACTTCAAGATAGTGCAGATAGTTTGCGTTATTTACATGGTTATAGCCATCCAGTTCATAGGAGCGGACGGTAAGGGTTGTTTTTGTCTTCATGCCCAGCAGTATAACAAAATTACAGCCGATGTCAAAGTGAGCAGTTATCCCTGAAGGGAATCAAGCAGGTCGCGGAATTCCGGATCGATGACGATATCAAGGGATTCTGCCTGGGATGATATGGATACGACGCCATCGTTTTCCGTAAATACCTGGGACAGCAGATCCTCGCGGGATGCGGTAGCATCAGTAAACTGCACTTCTTCTTCTACAACTTCAAGTTCGCCTTCAATTGGCTCCGGCTCCCAGAAAATTGATGGCGGAGCAAAGAGGGACTCATAGGGCGGAACATATACCGGGATAAGTTCAGCTGTTTCAGGATCCGGTTCGGTTACTGGTTCCGGAGCGGTGTCTGGTTCCGGGGTAGAGCCGGCTTCGTAGGCATCAAGATCAGCACGAAGCTGGTCATGGAAACTTGATTCATCGGTGATGAGATCAAAGGAATCATCGGTCTGTACACCACGCTCTACGCGGTCAAAATCCGGAGCCGGTTCGTCCAGGTCGTATGCAGGTTCAGCACAGACGTCTTCTGCGAACTTTTTGATTTCCCGGAAATCATCAATGGTGACGATATGGGGAGTCTGTGGAGTAGCCTCAGTGATTTCTCCGACAGGTTCGGGCTCGACGGTTGTACTCTCTTCGGCTGGCTCTGGTTCGCTGGGCTCTTCGGGCTCGCTGGGGTCTTCGGCTGGCTCTGGTTCGCTGGGCTCTTCGACTTCGTCCAGTTCCTCAACTTCATCAAGTTCCTCGACCTCGTCCAGCTCTTCTACTTCGTCCAGCTCCTCGACTTCATCAAGCTCTTCTAATTCGTCCAGCTCTTCAACTTCATCCAGTTCCTCGACTTCATCAAGCTCTTCTAATTCGTCCAGCTCCTCGACTTCATCCAGTTCTTCGACTTCGTCCAGTTCTTCAACTTCGTCGGCAGGAACCGGAGACGCAACCGGGGCTGGTTTTACAGGCTGGCGCTGCACTTCCGTTACACGCACCGCTTCATGTTTTACTTCGGGTGTACTGCCGGCATCAGATTCAGCTTCCAGCTGGCTTACCATGGCAGCAGCAACACCACTGGCAGCTCCGGTACGCACCTGACTGCCTAATGCTATGAGTACATCGTCCCAGCTTTTTGCCAGGTACCGGTCAATTTCCTTTTCATATTTCTTGCCTTTACGGCCAAGACTTTTCTTGATTTCCAGATTGACGTCGTTTTTCCGGCGCTTCATCTGGTCAACAACTTTATCCCATTCGGCACTATTCTGCTGGTTCAGGTATTCCTTCATGAACACCTGCTGGAACTTGTTGATGCGGCTCTGTATCAGCACCATATCGTCGGTTTTCAGACTGAACAGCAGCAGGATGGCAAGGAACAGGGTGATATAGATAATCAGCAGCAGAAGATAGCGGACTTCCGTTGAAAAAACAAAAACCGATTCATCTTCTATCTGGGCAAAACAGAATCCTTCCGGGCCCTTTACCGATACCATGACCAGTACGCTGTCTTCACTCTCTGCAAGACGTTCAGTTCCATAGTAGCCGTCTTTCCAGGCGGTACTGATCATGTCTGCCAGAGCTTTTGCCGTACTGCTGCTGAGACGGAGTACATAGCCCGGAACATCAGCAGAACCGGTCAGCAGTGCCGTTTCAGAAATACTGATGACGCCGGCTGTTACCAGATACCGGTTAAAGTCACTGGCGGCTTCGTAATACACGGCATATCCGCGGTCAGCACCGTAAATATCCGTAAAGGGATACACAAACAGTAACCGGTCATTTTCAACGTCTGCAATAATACCGCCGTTTTTACCGGCCCCTTTCAGGATGCGGGCAAACTCCATTTCTTCAATGCGGGTATAATTCTTATAGGCCAGCTGACCTTCTTTCTGGTTCAGGATATCAGACTGCCAGGTACTGAAATGGATTTTGTTTCCCGTTGTATCTATCAGGCGCATGCCGATGAACGAAGGATCTTTTGTCTGCAGGGCACCTAAAAGCCGTTCCCGCTCTGCGATTTCATCAGCAGTAAGGCTTGGTTCCATGCTTTTCCGGATGACATCTGCGCCAGTCAGTTCACTGAATGAGTTCCGTTTTGATTCAACGTACCGTCCATAATACTCCCCTATGGAATGCAGCCGTGTAGTAATGCCTGAAACTACTGCATTCTGGTAATAGCGGGTTTCTACAAGCTTTAATCCGCCTGAAACTGCCACATACAGAACGCCGGCAAAAAGGGCAAGAGAAAGAATGAAACTGACGGTTACTTTCGCAAATGTTTTCAACGAAACTCCAAGAGATACCTTATCTTTTCATATATCGGCTGATACTACCATTTTCAGCACCACTTGATATACCATTTTTTCGCTGATACCATGGTTTTGTGAGCAAGAAACAAGCATCTTTCTACCGTCGGCCAAGGCGCCGGGCAACACTTATGCAGAAAATCCTGGCGTACTGCTGTCTGGTCATTATAGGGATAACTGTTGTGGGAACCATTGTTGCCTTCACGGTCAATCCACACCGTCTTTCAGAACGCAACACCGCTGCTGTTCCGGTCCTGCTGCCGTCACGTCCGCAAGACCCGATCCCTGCCCCGCTGCAGAACCAGGAAACCTTTACCCTGCTGGGAAAACTGCGTACCGGCACCAACGATAATCCTTCCATTCCACTGGTTGTTGAACCCTGGTTTTACTATGACAGCACTGATGTATCCTTTTATCAGGAGCTGCAGCAGAAATCACGGAAGATACGCACGGTCATAACTGATTTTTTCACCGGTTTTACCAAAGCCGAACTGCAGAATATGGGAGAACAGAAGGTTAAGGAGCAAATAAAAGGCGCCATTAACCAGGTGCTGGTTCTTGGCGCCATTGATGCAGTGTATTTTAACGACTATACCTTTTTTGATTAAGGTACATTAATTCCACAACGCAGCCGGGTTCACCGAGGTTCCGTTCTTATACACGGTAAAGTGCAGGTGCGGACCGGTACTTAAACCGGTAGAGCCTACTTCACCGATTTTGGTTCCCGTGCTGACAAACTGTCCTTTCTTTACGTTAATCTTACTCATGTGACCGTACAGTGACTTATATCCGCTGTAATGGGTGATGATGACGTAATTGCCGTAAATATCGCTCCAGCCGGCAGTGGTGACGGTTCCAAGGAGCGCTGCATATACCGGAGTACCTGCAGGACAGGCCATATCGATACCACCGTGATATGAGCGTTCGCCGGTAAAGGGTGATGAACGCCAGCCAAAGCGTGACGAAATGTAATACCAGTTTTTGATGGGGCGCATGAAAAGATCGCCGTTGATTTCCTGCCGGGTTACCCAGTCAAGGGAAGCATCCGGGATAAAGAGCTGGGTACCTGCCGCAAGGGTTGCACCTGATGCCAGTTTGTTTACCCTGGTGATTTTCTCTTCTGAAACGTTATAACTTGCCGCAATGGTAGCTGCGGTTTCGCCGTCCTTGCGAACTGAATAGAGAATACCGGGCATGCTGGGAATCCGCAGGCACTGGTCAATCTGGATAAGCCGTGAAGAACGGATGTTATTGACACTGATGAGGGTATCCTGGGTAACGCCAAAGGCTTCTGCCAGGTTACCGATCATGTCACCTTTGCGTACCCGGTACACGGTGTAATACAGATCCAGGTCATCTTCTGCAGAGGAAGCGGTTTCTGCGTCAACATCATGGGACAATGCCAGGAAATCGGCAAGAGAGGCCGTGTCACTGGCAGATTCAAAACCACCCTGACCGTCCAGTTCCACGCCTTCAAAATGATAAGGGCGGTAACTGCCTAAATCAGAAAGAGCAATATCAGTATTTCCTTTTTCCGGCAGTTCCCAGCTGACGGACGAACCGGCACCGCAGGAAACGCACAGCAGCGAAAAAGCTGCAGCCAATACAGTATGAATACGCTTCATTTTTTACTTAACCTTTTTTATGTAATCCAATCAGGTAGGTTTCAAACGATTTATCGCGGCAGGCTTCCGGTTTGAATCCTTTTGCCGTGGTAAAGATTTCCCGCATTTTTTTCAGGAACTGCTGCTGATCGCCACCCTGAAATATTTTAACACAGAAATTGCCGCCTGGCTTCAACATAGTTTCTGCATAATACATGGCAAGTTCTACCAGACCGGCAGATCCGGCAGTATCTACAACCCGGTTTCCGGTGGTGCGGGGAGCGGCATCACAGATGACGGAATCATACGGTCCCAATGCCTGAATCTGGGCACGGAGTTCCGGGTCGTACATGTCGCCCTGAAAAAAGGTCAGGTTTTCACCCTTTACGTCTTTGGCCAGCGGCAACAGGTCAATACTGGTAACGTGGCCGGTACCTTCCAGGGTACGCAGGGCAAAAACGGTCCAGCTGCCTGGTGCTGATCCCAGGTCCAGGACGCGGAAATTTTTCTTGAGCATGCCGAACTTGGCATCAATTTCCTGTAATTTATATACTGAGCGGGCCGGATACCCTTCCTTAAAGGCTTTCTGGCTCCAGAAGTCTGGTTTTTCGTAACTGTTCATGTGTATTCAATATCGGTGCTAACTGCTATAATCATTATATATGAGTGGACAATATACTGCACGTTTACAGAAAATTGAAGAAGTTCTCAGCGCAAATCTTCCAAAACCCGTTACTGCGGAGTGGACGGAAGATTCCCTTTCCCTGCTGCCCGAAGACATTACCCTGTCTGATGTTGAACACCTTACCGAACCGTCTTTTTCACTCATCAGCCTGGGCGGTAAACGGTGGCGGCCGCTGCTGCTGGTGTTAAGCGCAGAACTTGCTGCAGATCCCTTAAAGGCCTTTCCCGGAGAAGCCCACAACCTTATTGAACAGGCCTATGCCCTGACACCCCTTGTTGAATTTGTCCATACGGCAAGCCTTATCCATGATGACATCGAAGACAAGTCTGACATGCGCCGCGGAAAGCCGGCTGCCCACTGTGTCTACGGCCTTGATTTTGCCCTGAACGCCGGTTCCTGGCTCTACTTCCAGGCTGCACAGTGTGTGTTCAACAGCACTCTGGAACCTGCCATGCAGAATACCCTGCTGAAGGAATACCTGACCCAGGTACGGCGTCTGCATCTGGGCCAGTCCCTTGATATTACCTGGCACAATACCGATGACTTTATCCCCGGTATCAACCAGTATATGGGAATGACCCGGCTCAAGACCGGTACCCTTGCCTATCTGGCTGCAAAAATCGGCTTTCTTGCCGGTGGCGGCAGCATGGAAGAAGCAGATTCCCTTGCTAAAGAAGCAGCCAGCATCGGTGTGGGATTCCAGATTCTTGATGATGTCATTAACCTGACTACCGGTATCAAGGGAAAGGCAAAGGGTGATGACATTGTTGAAGGCAAAAAGAGCCTGCCGGTTATTCTGTTCCTTGAAAAACATCCGGAAGAAAAAGAACACCTGATTTCCCTGTTCCGCAGGGCTGCCAAAGAAGGCCAGGAATCTTCCGCCGTAACCGAATGCGTTACCCTGCTCAATGAATCAGGCGCCGTTGAAGAAGCACTGCTGTACAGCCGGAACATGATCAACACCAGCTGCCGCAAAATACAGAAAACCTATCCTGATTCAGAAGCCGCAACACTGCTGACCAATCTGTTTACGGCCATGCTGCTGAAGGTCTGATACTGCCATGCATAATACATTTGAAAACCTCAACAACCAGGCCATCCAGCTGGCCTCAGAAGGACAATATACGGAAGCTGTCGCCTGTTTTCATGCGGCACTGCACATGGACCAGTCCAACTACCTGGTCTGGTATAATCTGGGCGTTACCTACCGGGACTCCGGTGATACGGAAGCTGCAAAGAAAGCCATGCTCACCGCCCACCAGCTTGCCCCGGAAGACGAGGACATTCTTGAAAACCTTTCCGTTCTCTGCTACCTGCTCAACAGCATTGATGAGGCTTTTTACTATGCCCGGAAGGCCTTAGCCCTGAACGGTGACAATGCCCACATCTGGAACAATATGGGAGTATTCTGGTTCAGCCGCCAGCAGTACACGGATGCAGCAAAAGCATTTGAATCTGCCCTGGCCATATACCCCCACTACACGGATGCCCTCATTAACCTGCGGGATACCTATGAAGAACTGCACAATGACGTTGGCCGGGATGAATGCATAGCCCGCCTGCGGCAGCTGGGCAACTGAAACCACCGAATACAAAAAAAGGATTAGAACATGCTGAATAACGCCATCATTCTGGAAGTAAAGGATAACGGGACAAAAGCAACGGCAGCAGCCCTTATCAAGGATGCCTGCATCAACTGTACCCAGGGCTGCGCAAAACGCGGTTCACCCTTTACCGTAACCAACCCTAAGGGACTGGACATAAAAACCGGACAGACCGTATCACTGAAAACAGCATCCTGGAAAACCCAGCTGCAGTCAGTACTGGCATTACTGCTGCCGGTTCTTGGCGCCATCACCGGCTATCTTGTCATGCCAAAAAAAGAAAGCCTGCAGGTCCTTGGAGTCCTTGCAGGCTTTGTGGTGGTTGCCCTCCTCTATTTTGGGGCAACCCGTTTCATCAAACCGAAACTGAACGAAATTGAATCAGTTATCGGCTAAGGCAATCTCATTGATGCGCTTTGCCATCATGTTCAGCGGAACCTGTTCCTGAACGCCACCCATTTCATAGGCAACCTTCGGCATTCCGTACACAATGCAGCTGTCTTCATCCTGTCCCAGAGTGCGGGCACCCTGACGGCGCATTTCTGCCAGTTCTTTGGCACCATCGCCACCCATACCGGTCATGATGATACCCAGTGCATGATTCTGGAAAACCATGCCGACAGATTCAAACAGAACGTCTACTGACGGACGGTGACCATTGCGCTGCGGAGTATCCAGAACACGGATAATGTGGTCCAGACCCTTTTTCATTACCACAATATGGTGGTTACCCGGTGCAATGTAAATCTGACCGCGTTTCAGGACATCGCCGTCCTCTGCTTCCTTTACGGCCAGCGGACAGATATTATTCAGGCTTGCAGCAAATTCCTTGGTAAAACCAGCCGGCATATGCTGGACAATCAGGATAGGCTGCTTGATCTTTATGTTCAGGTGCGGAACAACTTCGCGCAGTGCATTAGGACCGCCGGTAGAAATACCGATGGCAATGACCTCAATCTTACCCGGTTCACGGACCGGCTTGATTTCAGCCGGAGCTTTGGGTGCAGGAGAAGCCCACAGCGGGGTTTCAAAGGTCAACGGCATTTTTTCTGCAGCATACTGTTCTGCAGTTTTCTGCGGTCCTTTGGTTTCCGGTGCGGCATCAATATTCAGATAGGTATGCAGTGCACTACCGGTCAGGCCGCGCTTTTTCTTGGCGTAGCTTCCACCGTAAGAAGTCAGAGCTTCAGTAATCTGCTGTGCTACTTTCTGAATATCCAGTGAAATTGATCCCGACGGTTTCTGGATAAAGTCACTGGCGCCCTTTTCAAGACACTGCATGGTAACGGTAGCGCCCTCACTGGTCAGTGAAGACAGCATGACTACCGGAATATCAATCTTCTGGTTCTTGCGCTCCTGAAGGAACTGCAGACCGTTCATCACGGGCATTTCAACATCAAGAAGAATAACGTCGGGGTTACAGCGCGGAATCTTATCAAGGGCAAACTGACCGTTCATGGCCGTATCTGCAACTTCAAGGTTCGGAGCTGATTCAACGATTTTTGAAATCAGGTTACGCATGAGCGCAGAATCATCAACAATCAAGACACGAATTTTTTCAGACATATACTTTCCTGTTTTGAACTACGACAGACAAACGTTATTTTGCGTTTTTCTGATACAAACATGCCCAGTCTGTTTTCAGGAACTCAAATTTGGTATCCATACCAAACAGTGATTCTGAGTGGCCGATGAACAGGTATGAATGGGCAGCCATGGCGTTATAGAAACCGTTGACAACATTCAGCTGAGCTTCATCATCAAAATAGATGAGTACGTTACGGCAGAATACGATATCAAGATTACGTAAACCTGAATCATGTTTCAGGTTATGATAGTCAAACCGGATATGTTTTTTCAGGTCATCAACAACCTGGTATCCGGCACCACTCTTGGTAAAATAGCGGTCCAGATAATTGGGCGGAATACCCTGAATGCGGGATTCTTCATAAAATCCCTGTTTTCCGACCATGAGGCATTTCAGCGACAGGTCAGAAGCCATGATTTCAAAACTGAAGGGAGCAGGAAGAATGTCCTTCAGGATCATTGCAATGGTATAGGGTTCTTCACCGGTAGAACAGCCGGCACTCCAGACACGGATGGTTGTTTCACCGCGTTTTTTCTTTTCTTCAATGAGTGTCGGGATTACGTAGTTAACCAGTGTATCGAAATGAGGCTGATTCCTGAAGAAACGGGTCAGGTTTGTAGTTACTGAATCCAGCAGTACCTTCATTTCTTCTTTATCAGACATGATCACGTCGTAGTAGGCCCGAACATTATCCATATTTTTGTCGCGCAGGCGTTCCTTCAGACGGCTGTCCAGAATAGACCGGTTGGTTGCTGAGAAGGTAATACCGCTTTCATCGTAAATTACTTTGCGAAATAATTCAAAATCCGCATCATTTAATAAGTCTGCCATATCCTCGATTCTAAAACCGCAGATGTAATTCCGCAAGAAATTATCATGGGGTGAAAAAACTCGTAAATTATTCCCTATAGGTAGCATAAAAGTGAGATTCTATGTCAAAATAGCAGTATGAATCTCCGTGCCATAAAAAAAGTCAGTACTTTTTTATCAGCAGCCATCGTCCTTTCTGCCTGTACCATCGATTACGGCACTTCCCGGACGGATACCTCCAGCGCACCGGACTTTCTCTTTTATGACACAACCCTTACCCGGGTCCAGAATGCCAGTCCACGGGCCATCATGCAGGCCGATATCATAGAGCAGTATGGCGGAGAACAGCATCTGTACGGTAAAAACCTGACATTCCGGCTGCTGACGGACAGAGGAGATACTACCACCGTCGGTTCCTGCAATCTGTTTTCCATGGACCAGAAAAACCAGCAGTATACGTTCCTTGATTCCGTAGAAATTACCAGTTTTGAGCAGGATGTCATGATCCACGCCGGCAACCTGCAGTGGGATAACAGCACCGAACGGATGGTCAGCGATAAGAGCACGCTGGTTACCATCATTACCGGCGCCACCGGAACGGACCAGAGTACGGTTACCACCATCCAGGGTACCGGATTACAGGTTGACGGCATCAGCCATACCTTCAGTTTTGACGGAACCATCAGCGGCACCGTTGTCACAGAAGATTCTGTTATGGATGTGGAGGCAGGAGAATGAAGTTTACCGTAAAACGCCGGCTGGCACTGCTGTGCACTCTGTTTCTTGCAGCAGCCACGTTTGCCGATACAATCGCCTTTAAGGCTGATACCATGACCGGAAACGCAGGAGAAAACCGCCGCAGCACTACCCTTTCCGGCAATGCCTGGGTACAGACTGAAGACATGGAAATCACCGCAGACAGCATTGAACTTTCCGGCAAAGACTATGAAACCGTACTGGCATCGGGCAGTGTATCAGGTACCAACGCCTCTTCCGGATTTTCCTTTGTCTGCAGTTCCCTGGTCTACAACCGGAAAACCGGCATTGTCAAACTGCAGGGCAACGTACTCATGACTGATGAAGAAAACGATGTTCAGGCAGAAGCCCGGTTCATGGAGTACAATCAGAATACGGAGACTGCCCTGATGCAGATTGGGGTTACCCTTACCCAGAAGAATGCAGTATGTACCTGTGCGCTGGCCTTATACCGCAAGAAGGACCAGATCCTTGAAATGAGCGGCAGTCCGCAGATTGTCCGTGGTAAGGATACCTTCAAAGCCCAGGAAATTACGTTTAACCTGACTACCGAAGAAATTGTCCTTGACGGCCGTGTCCGCGGCACCGTTCAGGATTCCCCGGAAGGAGCATCCAATGAATAATCTCCGCATTACCTCCCTGTATAAATCCTTCGGCCGCAAGCAGGTTGTCAAAGGCATTGAGTTTTCCATGCAGACTGGTGAGGTTGTGGGACTCTTAGGTCCCAACGGCGCCGGAAAAACCACCACCTTCTACATGATCGTCGGTTTCTACCGTCCTACTGCCGGTGATGTTTTTCTTGATGATACCTGCATCACCAGACTTCCCATGTATAAGCGGGCCCGGCTGGGTATTTCCTATCTGCCCCAGGAACCTTCCGTGTTCAAGAAACTGACCGTTGAGCAGAATATCTGGGCCATTCTGGAACAGCGCCGTGATCTTTCCAAGGCAGAAAAACTGTCCCGTCTGGAACAGCTGATAGACGAATTCAATATCCAGCACATCAGGAAACAGCAGGCATACTCCCTTTCCGGTGGAGAGCGCCGCCGTACGGAAATTGCCCGGGCCCTTGCCATTGAGCCCAAATTCCTGCTCCTGGATGAACCTTTTGCCGGCATTGACCCCATTGCCGTTGCAGATATTAAAGCCATGGTCCGCCAGCTGGCACAACGGGGAATCGGGGTGCTCATTACCGATCATAACGTACGCGACACCCTTGAAATTACCGACCGGTCCATCATCATTTCCAGCGGAGAAATCTGTGCCCAGGGCAACAAGGACGATATTCTTTCGTCAGAAACCGCCCGCAAGATTTACCTTGGTGAAGAATTCCGCATGTAATTATTTACTCTTTCTGATGATTTCTTACTTATAAATAGTCTAATTTGACAAGTCCCATTTTTGTGTGTTAGTTTATATATTGAACTAATCTAGTTGGAGGATAGTATGCCATTAGTATTATGGATTTGCCTCCCTGTAGCTGGACTCGTTCTTGGATGGACTATTCGCTGGCTGTACGCCAGATTTCAACTATCTGCATCGGAGCAAAGAGCAGAGCGTGTAAAACAGGACGCTATAAAAGAAGCAGAAGCAAAGAAAAAAGAGATTATACTCGAAGCGAAAGATCAACTCATCCGTGAGCGCAGTCAGCAGGAACGGGAGAATAGAGAACGCCGCAGTGAACTGCAGCGCTATGAACGCCGTCTGACCCTCAAGGAAGAAACCCTTGATAAAAGACAGGCATCTTTTGACAAACTTGAACAGGAATACGTAAGCCGTGAGCAGGTAATCAATCAGAAAGAAGCAGCCCTTGCTTCTGAGGAAGAACGGTACCGCCAGGAACTGGAACGCATTTCCGGTTTAACTGCAGAAGAAGCAAAAAAACTGATTATCACCAATCTTGAGAACGAAGCCCGTCATGATGCACAGGCCCTGCTGAACAAGATTGAACAGGAAGCACAGCTTTCCGCTGAGAAAAAAGCCCGTGATATTCTGGTGACCACCATTCAGCGCATTGCCACTGAAACAACCAGCGACATTACCGTTGCCACTGTTTCACTGCCCAGTGATGAAATGAAAGGACGCATTATCGGTCGCGAAGGCCGTAACATCCGTGCCATCGAAACCCTTACCGGTGTAGACATCATCATTGATGATACTCCGGAAGCCGTTGTCATCAGCTGTTTTGATCCGGTACGCAAGGAAATTGCCAAGGTTGCCCTTGAACGCCTCATTTCTGATGGACGTATTCATCCGGCACGCATTGAAGAAGTGGTACAGAAAGTTACCCGCGAAATTCAGAACAAGATTTATGAAGAAGGTGAAAAAGCCCTCTTTGATCTTGGTATTCCAAATATGCCGCAGGATGGTGTACGCGCCCTGGGCCGTCTGTACTTCCGCGCCAGCTATGGCCAGAATGTACTGAACCACTCAAAGGAAGTTGCCATTATTGCCGGTATGCTGGCTTCTGAAATCGGAGCTGACAGGGATTTGGCAAAACGTGCCGCTGTCCTCCATGATATCGGTAAGGGTGCTGAAAACGATTCAGACCAGAACCATGCAGAAGTTGGTATGGAAATGGCCCGTAAAATGGGAGAAGATGCTGCCGTCATCAATGCCGTTGGTGCACACCATAACGATATTGAACCTACCAGCATTGAAGCTGTTATCGTACAGATTGCTGATGCCATTTCAGCTGCACGTCCGGGTGCACGCCGTGAAACCATGGATAACTATGTAAAACGCCTTGAAAACCTTGAAGCAATTGCAGAAGGCTTTACCGGTGTTGAAAAAGCATACGCTATTCAGGCTGGACGTGAACTCCGTGTTCTGGTTAACAGCGAAAAGATTCCGGACCGCGACGTTAAGGATCTGGCACGCAACATTGCAAAACAGATTGAAAGTGACCTGCGGTATCCTGGACGCATTAAGATTACCATGATCCGTGAAACCCGTATCATCGAGTACGCACGGTAACTACCATCTACGGTAGTAATGGAGCGGCTGCCCGCCTTTGAGAGATTCAAAAGGTACGGCAGCCGCTTTTTTTTGTGTAATATTTTCCATATCAGTGGAAATCTGCGTTTTCATCGTAAAATTGTACTTATTTTTTTAATTAATTCGTTATTTCCTTGTGTTTTCTGCTTCATGGCTTCATAATATAAACCGATAAAAGAGTAAGAGAGAGAATACCCTTGAGTATTCTAACCTAGATGGTGGGTTATGAACGACTTAATTAAAGTAACAAAAGAGTACATTGAAACACTTCTTTCAGTTCATGTTAATGTAATTGAAAACACTCAAGAATCAGCTGATGCTTTTTTTGGATCCATGGCACCTCCCATGGCAGGAACCTCGTACAACGGAACAACAATCCTCAACTATTTCCTGAAACTTGAAGAAAAAATCGTGTACGACGTAGAAGACTGTTTCTTCCTGCACTGGATTATCCTTAAACTTCCGGAAGGCGTTGAGGACAACGGCGCAGTACTTGCCTTAGGTCCTTTCTTTGACACTAATCCGCCGGAAAACCTGGTACAGAAAAGCCTTTTACGCAATGCACTGCATGCAAGCTACACCACCCCACTGAAGATGTTCTACAACTCAGTGCCGGTCTGCAGTACAACAAAAGCCATTACCGTTGCCCGCATCTGTCTGCAGCATCTGTTCCACATTGAAGGTGAACCGGAATGCAAGACGGTATATCCTTTTGGTATTGATAAGAAAGTAGAGCCGACTGAATACTACGTAGAAGAAGAGCACATCTACATGGCTCAGACCGAACGCCGTTATTCCCTGGAAACCCGGCTGCAGGCTGATGTTACCCAAGGTAACAGTGTCGGCGCCATGCAGACCTGGCGTATTCTTCGGGTAGAAATGGATAACCTGAAGAAAATCAAGGATCCGCTCCGCAATGCTAAGAACAACAGTATTGTGCACAATACCATCCTCCGCAAAGCGGTAGAACGCAGCTACGTGCACCCGTTGTATATCGACAGCCTGGCAAACCAGATTCTTTCTGCCATTGAAAATACCAACAGCGTAGAAGACCTGCATAAACTCCAGGAAGACTGCATTATTGAATACTGCAAACTGGTAACCAAACACAGCCTCATCAAATATACGCCAATGGTCCGCCAGGCGCTGAACTACATCAACACCCATTTAAGTTCAGATATCCACCTGCCGGAAATTGCATCGGCCATCAATGTAAGTCCAAACTACCTGTCAGCCGTATTCAACCGCGAAACAGAAATGTCCATTTCAACTTACATTAACCGCCGGCGCATTGAAAAAGCTGTTGAACTGCTTGAAACCAGTAACGCCAGTATTGAAGACATTGCTACTTTTGTCGGATTCAGCGATATGAACTACTTTACCCGCGTATTCAAGGGTATTAAGGGAGTTACCCCGTCTGATTTCCGCAAGCACGGAAAGATTCAGTAATTTTCCAGCAGCGACGGGCTTAAGGTTTCACTGACCGTCTGCCGCGTCATCAACGTTTCTTTTGCACTGATAAGCCCGTAACGGATACATTCCTTTACGGGCTTTTTATTGAATACGCCGTACAGGTATCCTGAAGCAAATGCGTCACCGGCACCGATGGTATCAACCAGGTCAGGAGTAGCAAAAGGTTTCTCGTTCCAGACTTCTCCGTCCTTGCAGACCATAACCCCCTGTTCACCGAAGGTTATGATGAAATGGTCAAAACCAAGGGCTCTGAACTTAGCAGCGCATGCAGGATCGGGGAATGCAGGCTCACCAAGGACCGCAGAGGCCTCCATCTGGTTACAGGCAAATAGATTTATGTCTTTTGCATATTGCATTGATTTACGGGCAATGTCAGGGCTGGTAGCATTCTGGAACACATACAGGTCCGGATGCTGTGCCTTATACTCATAAAACTGCGCCAGAGCTTCCGGCGTCAGGTTTGAATCAAGACACAGGGCGTCTGCCTTTCCGTCGTCAAGAAACTGCCGGACAGAATCTGACAGCGTAATTTCCTTAACGACGTTGGTGTTATATACACAGGAAGCAGGTTTACCGGTTGTTGCCATGACAGAAAACAGCGCCGTGTGATACCGTTCTGAAATCCCCAGTAATTCCGTATTAACGCCCTCTGATTCAAATCCTTTTTTCAGGAAATCGCCGAAAATATCCCGGCCGATAAAACCAAGAATGGCAGTTTCAAAACCCAGGTGCTTCAGGTTAATGGCCATACCACGCCCTACCCCGCCGGGAACCAGATCAATGGTACCGTCACGATAGGCTTCAGCCTCATCGGCCTCTGCAGAAAAAGCCTTAATATCAACTGATACGTTTCCAACGCTTAACACTTTTACCGGAGAATTCAAAACTCCCTCCTTTGTACACTGACGGTCTTACCGGAATCCCTCACGATTGACTCAATCTCTTCCCGGCTGGTGCACTGGAACAGATTCACTGCGGTATACGCAGACCCAACAATTTCGTCATCTGCATCATATACGGCACAGGTATCAATCAGCTGTGGCATGGAACCATCAGAAAGACGGAACAGGGGATGATACCGGTTGTTGCCCTGCTGGTGATAACCGGCAGTATCACAGTCACAACCAGTCTTGAGAACCGTATTCCGGCTGTCATCACAGAGAACCAGATTCATGGCCCCGGCAGCTGCCAGATATCCCTGTACCGGCTGAACGGCCTGCACCGCCTGCTGTATCAGCTGTAAGCGGTAGGCATCTTTCAGGCGGCCTGCGGTCAGTATGGGATAGGAACATTCAATGGAATCAAGATAGGACTGGTATTTCTCTGAAACGGTAAAACAGGCTGTCATATGGACAGGATCAAGTTCCAGCGAAAACAGGGAAAGGTCACAAGTCTTTTCTGCTAGAGCTGTTATGCGCTCATTCCAGTCAGCGTTTCCGGCGGGATCAAAATCGGACATGTCAGCAAGGATAAGTACGGCATCCCATTCGCCGGTAAGGGCGCCTGAAAACATATTGACTCCCTGCTGTTCCCGGGTCTTTTCCTGCAAATCCTGCAGGATTGCAAACAATTCAGGGTTAACCGCCAGAGTTTCTCCCTGATGATTGTTCAGGGTAGCAAGATTAACAAATCCCGGATATTCCGTTGTTTCATCCAGTAACTGGTAACTGCGTTTTAAAGCCTGCTCATATACCAGTGTTACGGCCGATAACTGCCGCTTAATGACTGCAGAAGGACCGTCCAGCCAGGTGATGTAGGTGTATCCATTGCGGAAATAGGGAACGGCATCATCCGGGTTGACGGTAATCTCATAATACCCGGGCCGTTTTGTCACCAGCTCATTAACCCCGTTACCGATTCCCCAGAGAACACCAATAATGCCTAAAATAAAGAGTGCCAGCAGCACCCAAAGGCGGCTGGCACTGGTATGTTCATCAAGTTTCAAATTACTTTCCGAAACGAATCTTTTTATACTCTTCGATTTCCCGGGCATCGCCATATACAAAATGGCCGTTACCAAGGTCTACCAGTTCAGGGGTATCGTTTTCGTACCGATGCATTTCCGGATCATACACGAACAGTTTCTTGTTCTTTTCAATTTTAGGATCCGGTACCGGAATGGCTGACATCAGGGATTTTGTATACGGATGCATTGGATGGGCAAAAAGCTCTTCTGCTTCTGCAATTTCCATAATCTTTCCGTGATAAATTACAACGATACGGTCACTGATAAAGCGGACGATTGAAAGGTCGTGGGCAATGAACAGATAGGTCAGGTCACGTTCTTTCTGGAATTTCTTCATCAGGTTCAGAACCTGTGCACGGATTGAAACGTCCAGTGCAGAAATCGGTTCGTCTGCAACGATGAATTCCGGTTCCATAACGAATGAACGGGCAAGGCCGACACGCTGGCGCTGTCCACCGGAGAATTCGTGTGGATAGCGGGTCATGTGTTCCGGCAGCAGACCTACTTCTTCAATGATTTTCTGTACTTTCTGTACGCGTTCTTTTTCATCCTTGTACAGATGGAAGTTATACAGACCTTCAGAAACGATGTATTCAATGGTGGCACGTTCGTTCAGAGAAGCTGCCGGATCCTGGAAAATCATCTGAATCTTGCGGATTACCTCACGGTCATCTTTGCGTGACAGCTTTCCGGAAATCTTTTTGCCATCGTAATAAATGGCACCGGCAGAACAGGGGTTGATGCGGAGAATGGCACGGCCGATGGTGGTTTTACCGGATCCTGATTCACCTACCAGAGATACGGTTTCACCTTTGTAAATATCAAAACTTACGTTATCTACAGCCTTAAATTCTTTCTTTCCCTTTTTGAACACAACATCCAGGTTCTGAACGGAAAGCAGTACCTGTTTATCTTTATTTGCCATATCAGACATGTGCTGCCTCCTTCTTGTTGCCTTTCTCATCAAATTCAATGTAGGTTCTCAGCATTTTGTCATGCAGGTTCTGAATCTGTTTCGGAGGTTCCTGTTTTGGAGCACGTGGATCAAGAAGCCAGGTTTTTGCCCAGTGAGTCGGACTGATCTGGAAAACCGGAGCTTCTTCTACCATATCAACTGCCATGGCATAGGAACTGCGCTGTGCAAAGGCATCGCCGACAATCTTGTTGTACAGTGATGGCGGAGTTCCCGGAATAGAGAACAGTTCATCACCGCGTTCAGCAAGCTGCGGCAGGCTTGAAAGCAGTGCCCAGGTGTACGGATGGCGTGGCTCATAGAAGATTTCTTCTACGGAACCGCATTCAACAATCTGGCCGGCATACAGAACTGCAACGCGTTCTGCAACGTTGGCTACTACACCAAGGTCGTGGGTAATATACACGGTGGTAAAGCCCAGATCTTTCTGCAGGTCTTTAATCAGTTCAAGAATCTGTGCCTGAATGGTTACGTCCAGTGCAGTGGTAGGTTCATCACAGATGAGGATTTTTGGCTGACAGCTGAGGGCAATGGCGATTACGATACGCTGTCTCATACCACCTGAGTATTCAAACGGGTAGTCATCAAAGCGTTTTTCAGGGTCAGGAATACCTACCTTACCCATGATATCGATGGCACGCTGTTTTGCTTCAGCTTTTGTGCATTTCTGGTGCTTCATGATGACGGTCTGAATCTGTTTACCGATGGTAATTACCGGGTTCAGTGAGGTCATTGGATCCTGGAAAACGGTAGCAATACGGCGTCCGCGGATCTGCTGCCAGTCTTTGGTGTATTTAACTTTTGAACAGTCAAGAATAGCATAACCATGAAGCATTTTGTTTGCTTCATCATATGACTTGAACTTAACGCGGAATACAACAACTTCAAAAATCTTGTTGAGAACTGACGATTTAGTCAGGTCTTCACCAGTGCTGCAGGCAATGCGGAATGCCTTGCGCAGTTTCTTCATGAAGGAAAGCTGCTTGTGGAACGGATAGCGTCCGATAGACAGCAGGACTTCATACGCAATTTTCTGGTTACGGGAAAGAACATCATCTGAAAGTACGCAGGCAGCAATTTTTTCATTGCGGCTGCGTTTCAGTTCTGCAAGAGCGGCTTTGTCGGCTGCTACCCGTGCAGTATCCTTCAGATATGCTTCCTTGTGTTCTTTTTTCAGCTGTTCCAGTTCAGCTTCAGTACCTTTGATCTTAGCTTCATTGGCACTGATTTTATCTGTTGTTTCTGCAATAAGTTTTGCATCTTCAGGGTTGCGTTTATCAAGGGTACCAAGATAATTCCGAAGATCAACATTTTCATCGTTCAGCTTTTTCAGGGCTTTCTGATATTTTCTGTTGTCGGCAGCAGAAACGCTCTGGGCTTCATCGATTTCCTGCTTTTTTGCATTCCAGGCGTTGAAGTCAGCAGCTCCGGCTTCCAGTTTTGAAGCGGCATTCAGCATTTCTACAGCACGGCGTAAGGTACGCAGGTTCCGGGTATTCAGGACAACATCAGTTTTTGACAGTTCATCGTCCGAGAAAATGATGGAACCATTGGAAATAAATCCATTTGAATCAAGCATGCCGGCAAAGGTTTTGGTCAGTACTGATTTTCCGGAACCAGACTCACCTACGATGGCAATTGATTCATTTTCGTAAATATCCAGAGATACGTTACGGATGGCGGTAAGAATTCTACCGCGTACATTGAATTTAACTTCAACGTTTTTCAGTGAAAGTAATACTTTCTTGTCGTTAGTATTTTCTGCCATTGTCGTCTCGCTTACATGTGGGTCTTAGGATCTGATGCATCAGCCAGGTTCTGTCCAAGAATGTACAGAATCAGGGTAATGGCAGCAGAAACAGCTACCGGTGCCCAGAATTCCCATGGGAAAATCAGGAATGCGGTCTGTGCAGCACCAATCATTTTACCCAGAGAAGGAATTGATGAACTGAGCCCCATACCGATGAAAGACAGGAATACTTCCATGGAAATGTAGTTTGGAAGTTCCGAAGCCAGCATGGTCAGGATTACTGAAGTCAGGAATGGAAGAATATTTACTGAAATCATGCGGTTGATCGGAGTTCCCAGACAGCGTGAAGCCAGAGAGTATTCGCGGTCGCGGATAATCATAACCTGAGTTCTGAAGAAGTAAGCAACGCTAATCCAGCCGGTACAGGTCAATGCAAATACCATGTTCCAGAAACCGGCACCCATAACGTATACCAGTACGGAAATCAGCAGGATGTATGGAACGTTGGCAACAATGTTGTAGATGGTCAGCATGAAGTTATCAATCTGGCGGACATATCCCCAGATGGCACCCATGATGATGCCGACTACCATGTTGATGAAGGCACAGACAAAGGCCAGTGACAGCGAAGTGCGGGCACCGGAAACAATTCCGTACATGATGGAGTTACCCATACCGCCTGATCCAAGACACCACTTGAAGCTGAAACCGCCAAAGTACTGCATGGCTTTGGAAGGTGACAGGTTATAGGTATTGATGTCCGATACGTTTTCAAACTGATCATAGGGCCAGAATGCGGGCATGATGTATGCCGTCAGGATAATCAGGGCTGCAATAACCAGAAGGACAGTATTCATCTTATTCTTGAAGAATACGCGGAA
Organism: Treponemataceae bacterium; assembly: GCA_024413635.1. Classification (GTDB taxonomy): domain Bacteria; phylum Spirochaetota; class Spirochaetia; order Treponematales; family Treponemataceae; genus Treponema_I. The sequence continues at coordinate 24,140 of JAKSTT010000004.1, forward strand.
TACTGATGCCCAGTACGAATACCGGGGAGCACTGATTTTTTCTGATTTGATGGTATTGTTGTCAATAAAATAGAACTGATCGTCAAGCTTAGGAGATGTCATCTTCCGCCTCCTTTTTTACTGGTAAGGGAAATGCGTGGGTCAGCCTTAGCGAGGAACAGGTCACCAAGAATAACAGCAATAAGGGAAATTGAAGTATAGAATACTGTTGTTGCAACAATAACACCATTATCGTGGGTATTGATTGCGGTGGTCAGCAGGTTACCGACACCGGGAACGGCATATACACGTTCGGTAATAATGGCACCAACCAGACATCCCAAAACCTGGGCTGGGATACCATGAACCAGCGGAATGATAGCGTTGCGGGCAATATGGGTACTGAAAATTTCGTTTTCAGAAAGACCTTCTGCACGGGCAAACTTAACATAATCTGAGTTCATCTGGTCAATCATATACCGGCGCATCCAGCGCATGAGTCCTGCGATCGTTGTCAGTGACAGAGAAACAATAGGCAGTATGTAGGCAAGAGCCTTTACTTCTGCATTGGCGAATTTATACGGCAGTTTGAACACCAGGGTACCGATGGCGGCAAACATGAAGATGTATGCCAGGGAAGGTACTGCCATGATGAATACGATATATGCTTCACCGATTTTATCCCAGATTGAATCCTTTTTACGGGCAATGAAGATACCCAGCGGAAGGCCAATCAAGTATGACAGGATGATTGAAATAACACCGATGGTGAAGGAAAGTCCAATCATGGACTGAGCATCACGCTTGTATGAAAATACGGTGTATTTGTCAGGGAACTGTGTTTTTTCAACATCACTGATGATGCCTGAGTTATAGGTTAATGAGTGGAAATCGATGGCGGTTTCAATATACTCATCGGTACCGATCATCAGGGGGTACTGCTGTTTTGATTTTTTCAGGTCACCCTGAGCCTGATTGATTACCGTGGTAATTTCCGAACCACGATAGGTGGTGTAGGAAGTTCCCAGGTTCAGGTGGATGAAATTCTGGTGAATGAACGGAAACTCTCCGTCAAAATACAGCAGGTATTTATGGTATGTTCCGGATCCTACCAGAGCAAAACCGGCTCCGTAAGGGTCTTTTTCAAAACGGATATAACGGCTGGTTAATTCAGGGTCTTTAACCATCCGAGTGTTTTCAATTGAAATAAAGCTTCCAAGGTAGTTCAGAAGACGCAGATATACCGGACGTTCATGAATTGCAACAAGGTATCCGGCGCCACCTGGCTTCTGTTTGCCATTTGAGTAGGTAACCGGTTCCAGATACTGCACTGTTTTACCGTTGCTCTGACTGAGGGCAATAAATTCCTGTACGCTTGCATTGTTCTGGTAGGTATTTGCCTTCTGAATTGCAGCTTTGTCACGGGTATATTCAGCATTGGAAGCATATGAATCACCATACAGTGCTTCATATTTGTTCTTTAAGAAACTGTTATAGTCCTGATATTCCAGATACCCATATTTCTGGTACTGGTTAAGTTCATAAATAACGCGGTCATTTGCCGCTTTTTTATTCCATGTATCGTCAGTCTGGAAAATTACACTGCGGTCAATGGCGGTGAACACCATGAACATTACAGCCATCACAACGACGATCAGTGAGAATACGGAAAAAAGAATTCGTTTTAAAAGATATTTGCCCACCTTTCTTCGTATCTCCTTTCAACTTATTTTTATTTGATTTTATCTCTTCCAAAATAGCGTTCAAACGGACGCGGCAATCCAGGGAAAAGCCGACCGATTTTACCAGGATTGCCTCTTATACGTTAGAAACCCGAACTTTCCGCAAAACGCAACCAGCAGAAAGTTCAGATTTCGTATTATTTCAGTAGTTCTGATCAGAACAGACCGATTACTTTAGACATGTAACCGCCGCCGTAACCTTTCATGGTGTCCAGATAGGTTTTAGGATCACCATAGTCTGGTCCCCAACCTGAACCGTAGAACAGGTCCTGGTTTTCAGCTTCACCGGTCATTGCACGGTAACCACAAGCGTAGTAGTCGTTTGAGGTAGTAGCTTCGATCATGTTAACTACAACTTTATCTGCACCCAGTACTGATTCAATTGAGTTCTTAACAACTGCAAGCTGAGCAGTCTGAACATCTGATGCAGAGTAGTAAACGATATCAATGTTGATAGGATAAGTAACGGTATCGCCCAGTTCTTTTACTGCAGCAGTCATGGCTGCTTTTGCTTCTTCAGGTTTGTACCATCCGTCTACACCATCAGCAACATTTACGTTGAATCCAGCTTTGTTCAGGTAGTACTGAACCATGTCACCGTAGAAGGTACCAGCTGGGAAGCTGTGGCCTTCAGCGTCTTTCATGGTTTTGCTCAGAGAAACGAAGTCTGGAGAGGTATACATGTTACGCAGGTTGTTCAGAGCGGTTTCACCGTTAGAAACAGCGTTGTAGTTTTCCTTGTTGATGGCGAACAGAACTGCTTTACGGAAGTTCTGGTTCTGCATTGCAAGGTGGGTAGAGATTTTCTGGTCTTCAGTCTGGCTTGAAGCACAAGCGCCACTATCCAGAGCGAAGGTACCGCGGTTCAGGTTCAGACCACCAAAGTAAGTGGTAGCTTCGGTATCGGTGATGTAACCGTATTTGTCAAAGTTACCGTCTTTTTTAGCCAGTTCAAAACGAGCCTGGTCACCGATTGCGGTAGCGGTGTATACACCGGCTACAGTGTCGTTGTAGTACTGAACAAGGTCTTCACCGTTGTCGTATACCCAGCGGATGGTTTCCAGAGTAGTAGTTGCGTTGTTCCAGTAATTCTTGTTGCGGGTACAAACGATTTCTGATGAGCTTTCCAGTTTGGTTACCAGGAATGGACCACAGTAAACCTGAGAAGCTACGTCAGTGTTTTTACCGAAGGTGTAGGTATTTGCATCTGCAGAAGCAGCAGCATATTCATCTACACCATATACACCACCGTGTGCTTTATAGAAGCTGTCACACATTGGCAGGAAGCAGGAGTAAGCAAGCATGGTCATGAAGTAAGAAGTTGGGCGTTCCAGGGTTACCTGCAGGGTGTATTTGTCTACAGCTTTGTAACCTACAGCGTCCCATGAACCACCAGCTGAGTAGTAGTCAGTTGCACCAACGATAAGACCATCAACCAGCCATTCAAGACCAGCCTGGGTATCCAGCATGTGGTGGAAACCTGCTACGAAGTCTTCAGCAGTAACTTCTGCATATTTCTGACCTTCAGCGGTATACCAGTTAACACCTTTGCGGATGTTGAAGGTATATACGGTACCGTCAGCAGATACGCTCCAGCTTTCAGCAAGAGCAGGCTGCATCTGGTTAAGATTGTCGTATTCAATAAGGCCGTCAACACAGTTAACGGTAATTTCAGTATCAGCCTGAGATGAGGTGTTCAGCCAGTCCAGGGTTACCGGGGCAGTCTGGAAAGTAGTAACGTAGGTGTTTTTCTGGGTGTAACCTTTGCCTTTCAGGTAAGCAGCCGGATCATATTTGCCGCCTTTGGTAGCAGCTTCCCACTGTTTCAGCAGTTCAGCGCGGTCTTCTTTGGTGATGAATTTGTCTACAACAACCATTTTGTGCAGGCGGTATTCATCGTTACCCCATTTTACATATGGAACGGTTCTTGGAGCTACACGGGTCAGACCATAGCGGCCACCACGGGTAGTCATTGGAAGGAAGGTTGCACTTGACAGCAGTGCAGCTTCTGCCTGTGCATACAGAACATAGCGTTCATCCGGGTCCTGTTTTGCATCAGCAGCATCCAGGAGGGCACCGTAGCTTCCCAGGATGTTTTCATAGATAACGTCATCAGCTTCACGAACGTAGCTGGTTGGACGGGCTGCAGCGGCTTTAGCAGCTGGAGCAGCAGCAGAATCGGCTTTCTTTCCACAGCTGGTAAATGCTAATGCACATACAACCAGCAGGAGTACAGCCATTACTTTGGATAAGTTCTTGCTCATCTCTCACTCCTTATACGTTTTTATACGCAATCTCTTTTTTCTGCCCAAAAAGACAGATTTTGCAGTATTTTAATGTATAAGCAGAGATTTTTCTAGTACAGAAGCTGCAGTGATTTTACAGTTTTTTGAGGATTCCACCCCAGCGGATGCCCAGTTTTCCTGATAAAGTCTGGTATTCGGCTTCCTGGGCGGCAGTGGCGCCGGTGCAGAAAAAAGTACAGTTTTCCATACCGTCCGGCAGCTGGCCGGCAGAACCGTTTTCCGTATCCGGCAGAACCCGGAGGGCCTGTCTGACAACGCCGTCACGGGAATCAACTACCTGCACGGATTCTCCGAAGGCCTTCTGGATTTCATCTGCCAGATGAATGAAATGGGTACAGCCCAGGATTACCGTATCGCACTGCTCGTTACTGAAAAAATCAACGGCAGGCTGAATGGCGGCAGCAATCTGGCTGTCAGTTGCGGTGTACAGTTCGTGTTCAATAAAGGCAATAAGATCCGGGTCTCCCCGCCGTGCCACATGGCAGTCGGAAGCAAAATCGCGGATCAGTTCATCGGTATAGGGACTCCGGACTGACCGGGTAGTAGCCAGCAGCCCGATCCGGCGGTTCTTTGAAACATTGGAAGCAAGCTTGATGGCCGGCACCGTTCCCACAAAGGGAATCTGGGGAAATGTACTCCGGAGGGCCTGCAGAGCCACAACAGACATGGTGTTGCAGGCTACCACAATGGCTTTAGGCTGGAATCGTTCCAGCATGATTTCTACGGTTTCTGACGCACAGGCAATGATTTCTTCCGGCGTTTTCTCCCCATACGGGAAATGTGCCGTATCACCTAAATACAGGCAGGAATACTGGGGATATTTTTTTGCAAGATGCATCATGTATCCGATACCGCCGGTACCGGAGTCCATAAAGGCAAAATCTGCCATATCAGTCTCCAAAGAGGGCGTTAAAGGCATTCCGTGCTGTTTCTGCAGATGAACTGCTGACGCTTCCCGTTCCCGTTCCGGCCTTTTCATTCAGTCTGAAAAATCCGCAGAAGTTTGCCTTTTCCTTATCAGCTACCGGTTCATCAACTGTTTCATGACAGTCATAATGAGATCCCGGTTCGTAATAAGTACAGTTTCTGCAGCAGCGCACATCGGCACCGCATGAAGGACATACATCACTGCGGCTGATGACGCCGCTGAACTTCAGTTCTGATCCACATTTGAAACACATACGGTAATTGTAACGGGTTTGACTTATCCCGTGCAATGACTTTAAAATATCAGCATGTTTTCAATGGATAACTGTTCAAAACCGGGATGTCAGAAAGCAGGCCTTTCCGTCATCGGTGAAGATGGTGAAATTACCAGCGGGCACACCTTCTGCTATGACCACCATACCGATAAGGTAGCCATTACCAATGCCATCCGTACATATATTGATTCCCATGACACCATTGTGGGACTGAATGCTTCAGGACTGCATCTGGCAGACATGGACCTGACCAACAAAAAGTTTTACGGCTGCAACTTCAACCACTGCATTTTCAGCAACTGTCATGCCGAAAACTGCCGCAGCCGCATGACCAGTTTTGACTTTGCCATTTTCAGTGACTGCAACATGCAGAAGTCAAATTTCCAGTTCTGCTCCTTTGCCGGTTCCGTATTCAGCCACATGCTGTTTACCGACAGCGATCTGGTCCACAACAATTTCTGCGGCCTTACCAGCGTACAGTCCTCCTTTGATGATTCTGACCTGTACAACAGCCGGTTTATCCGCGCAAAGCTGTCCAATACCAGTTTCCGTAACTGCAACATCAAGAAAACCAACTTTGTAGAAATGGAACAGGACAACGTATCGTTCAAACTGTCCAATACCCGTGAAGCCGTATTCAGTCCGGGGGTAACACTGCAATGAAACTGTACTTTTTCATGAATATTGACGGTTTTTCAAACTGTTATCTGGTTGTAAATGAATCCACCGGTGATGCCATTCTGGTAGACCCGGGGAAAATGACCAAACAGATTATTGAACGCATAGAAAACGGCAACCTGCATCTGAAGGCGGTACTCATTACCCATAACCACGGTTCCCACAGCCGTGGTCTGGAAACCCTGCGGAAAATCTATTCGCCCAAAATCTATGCGGCTGACTGGGAAGTTGCCGGTAATGAAACCATTGTCCTGAAAGGTGATGGCGTTATCCGGGTAAGCGGATTTACCGTCGGGTACATGTCAGTACCGGGACATTCGCCGGACAGCATGTGCTACAAGATCGGTCGGGTTATCTTTACGGGAGATTCCCTGACTGCAGGCCTTACCGGCAGTACCAACAACAGTTACGCAAAGAAAACCCTGATTTCTGCCATCCAGCAGAAAATCCTGAACCAGAATGATGATATTGCCCTGCTGCCGGGACACGGACCGCCATCAAGCGTAGGGGCAGAAAAACAGTTCAACACTGATTTTGGTTTTCAGCTTGATACGCTTGAATCAGCGTTCAATCAGGTTAACCCTTCCGCCCTGTAACCCGTATCTGGTAAAGACGTATTCCTCAAGCCGCTGGTGGGCATCAACAAATCCCTGTGCATTGGTGTCCTTTATGTAGGTGCATAAGTCCAGGTCTTCAGTAAACATGCTCTTGTAGTCTGCACGGCGGACGTAATAGTCAATGGTTGCATTTTTTCCCTGCTGCAGAAGGTAGGACATGAGTTCCGTATGCATCAGGTACCGGTCTTCCGTATCGTAGCCCAGGCTTTTCTGGGTCCGGAAGTACATGAGGAGAAATGCCAGGGTACGCTGGTCCATGGTGTCATATACGGTGGCAACGTGGGAACGGAACTGCTCATCGACAAAAAACAGTCCGTGATAACATTCGTGGGTCAGAAGCTGCCACCGGAGACTGCCGGCACTTTCACGGCTGATGCTGACGATGGCACCGGTTCCCGGCCGGTACTGCACTGGAGAGCGGGAATCTGCTGCAGGCGTATCAGGAATAATGATGCCCTGGGTAACGAGGATTTTTTCAAGCTGCCGTTCGTACTCATTCAGCGGAAACTGTTCCCTGGCTGCCGTGCTGAAAAACGATGCAAGGCTTTCTGAGCGGTAATCATGGGCATTGTAGCCGTGCAGGTCGCGGATTTCTGCATCCGGGGCAAGACGTCCCTTAAAGCCGGCTTTTTCCGTATAGAAGGCAAGCCGTTTCAGCATGTCATCCTGAATGGCATAGTCGGCAAAATCAAAGATAAGTACGTCAGGAAACTGTTCCCAGCGGTACAGCTGGTATGCCGGATTTTTCCACTCTTTCTGCGGCCAGGAAAGGATAAGGGCCGGGTCTGCAGGAATGGGATCTGCCGGAGACAGGTCGCCTGCAACAAACAGCAGCGATGAAACCAGGTCCTGGTTTGATACGACAGAAATACGGCTGGCTTTGTTGCGGAATGATTCCGGATACAGATGCACTTTCTGCTGGGCAGGACTCTGGCGTACCGTCAGTTTTTCCGTTCCCACGGAAAACTCTACGGTGTTCTGCTTTTTGAGGATAGGCTGCCGTTCAAAGCCGATGGTCACAGATCCGGTAACGTTCTGCACGGCAGAAAAGTCAAAGGTTGAGGGACAGCGGGTGGTATACCGGGCAGTGCCACCTTCTTTTGGGAAGGCAAAGGTAACGCCGGGATAGCGGCTCCATCCTACGGAAAGGGGTCTGATCTCTGCCGTTTTCAGCTGCAGGTCCGGATTCTGTATGGAAGAGGAAGACGCCGGTTTATACTGGATTATGAAACCGACCGGCAGGGTAGAATCAAAAGCCATGCCGATTCCCATCTTAACCGGCGTACGGTCAGTTCCGTAATTTTCCGCAATGGATGTAATGGAACTGCCGGCACCGACAGTATCACTGCTGTACACAAAGGCCAGCGTCACTGATTCCATGCCGTACTGGGTGAAATCCAGCATCAGTGACAGTTCCGGAACTGCTGCAGACTGCGTTATGGCTGACTGCAGTTCACGGTCAAAATACCAGCCCTGGGTATGCTCAGGAAGCTTTTTCCGGCTGATGGGCTTCAGTTCATAGGTGGTGCCGGAATAGGAAATGACAGCACTGCTGGAAGAACAGCTGATAAAAAGGAAAAAGACAGCGGGGATGAAAAAAAGAAGGAATCTTTCCGGTCTGTGTGATGACATACTCCCACTATAACGCTACCATGATGATATGGCCACCCCTGCACAGTGCATCATTACCGGTATTATTCCCCACGGCAACACCATGGCAGAACTCCATGACGCAGTCAGGTATCAGAACGTCCTGTCCGGCGGCATGCCGAAAATCATTCCCCTGTACACAGAAACCGATGACCGGTTTGCAGACTGGTGGCACAGTCAGATGGACAGAGAGCTGCAGGCTGTTGGAATACCGGGAATACTGAGTTTTCCGGAAATTCTGGACGGGTCTTCAGGGATTCAGGAATTACGCCGTCGTATTCCTTCAGAGCGGACCATAGCCTTTACCCCGGTACCCAGGGATATTGCCATGGGAGAACTGCTGGCAGAACCGGTACGGCAGGGAAACTGTATACTTTTATGGGGCTGGCACCAGACAGAAAAAAAATCCCCTTCATCCGGAAAAACCGGCAAAGGGGATTCTATAACGGTTAAAACCTTTCAGCTGGCAAAAATGCAGCTGGAACTGTCTGATACCGGCCTTTTAACCTGGCGTACCCTGGAAAGCTGCTGGGCTCCGCGGAATTAAAGCATTCCGGCAAGGAGTTTTACTCCTTCTACCATGGCCACGTGCTCTTCGGGAGCTATGCGGGCGTACAGCGTATCAGGAGTGTCACCGGGCATAACCGGCACTTTTTTCTGGATAAGGATTTTTCCCGTATCGCAGCCGGCATCAACCAGGTGAATGGTACAGCCGGATTCTTTTTCGCCGGCAGCAAGAACTGCTTCATGAACGTGGTGTCCCCACATCCCTACCCCGCCGAATTTCGGCAGCAGTGCCGGGTGCAGATTGATGATGCGCCCGCTGTATTCAGTCACTACGTTGCCGGTAAGCACGGTGAGGAATCCGGCAAGAACGATGGCTTCAATACCGGCATCCTTACACAGTTCCAGAACCTTATCACTGACGGCAATGTTCTTTGCTTCACGGCTGGCAGCTTTTGCAACATCGGCACCCATTACAGCAAAAGGACTTGCAATAACGGTAGGAACGGCAGACTTTGCAGCCCGTTCCAAGGCGTAGGCATCCTTGCTGGATGAGATAACCAGTGCAATGTGATACGGACACTCAGAACCCATGAGGGCCTCTTCATCAAGAAGTGCCTGCAGGTTGGTGCCGCCGCCGCTTACAAGAACGGCGGTTTTCATCTGGCGTGCCATCAGTTGAACAGTACCTGTTCAGCCTGGGTTTCTGCAGTAGCGGTTTCTGCAGCTACTACCTTACCGATTTTGTATGCTTTCATATCGCCGCAGCGTCCGCCGTTTTTGGCGTCAACGGCTGCAAAGTCGTTGAATGCTTTCAGGATTTCATCAGCTTTGTCAGCTTTTACTGCCAGCATGAAACCGATACCCATGTTGAAGGTGTTGAACATGCGGCTTGGATCTGCACCGCGGCGTTCCAGTTCAGCAAATACCGGCGGAATGTCCCAGCTGCCTTTGGTAAAGCATGAAATCAGCGGATTTTTGCCTTCTGCAGCGCGTACTTTGTTTGCTTCTGGATACATACGGGGAACGTTTTCGTAGAAACCGCCGCCGGTTACGTGAACCATACCGTGAACAGCGCCTTTGAACTGATCCAGAATGCTTAAAACAGGGCGAACGTAAATGCGGGTAGGAGCAAGGAGTGCTTCACCGATGGTAGTTCCATTGAACGGAGTATCAAAATCCTGCACCAGTTTGCGTACCAGGGAGAAACCGTTTGAGTGAACACCGGTAGAAGAAAGTCCGATGATAACATCCCCTTCAGTAATGTCTTTACCGGTAATGACATCGTCTTTTTCAATGATACCTACACCGAAACCGGCAATATCGTATTTTCCTGCATCGTAGAAACCAGGCATTTCTGCGGTTTCACCACCCAGGAGGGCACAGTTTGAATCAACACAACCGTCTGCAACACCTTTAACCAGGTCGGCGGCAATGTCGCTTGAAAGGTTTCCGCAGGCAATGTAGTCAAGGAAGTACAGCGGTTTTGCACCGGTACACAGGATGTCGTTTACACTCATGGCAACACAGTCGATACCAACGGTGTCGTATTTTTTCATGGCAAAGGCAATATCAAGTTTAGTACCTACACCATCGGTGCCGGAAACCATAACAGGGTTCTTCATGCCAGCCGGTACTTCAAACATTCCGGCAAAACTTCCGAGGCCATTGAGAACGCCAGGGATAGCAGTGCGTTTTGCATGGGCCTTGTACTTGTCTACGGCGCGGTAGCCTTCTTCAACATCAACACCAGACTGTCTGTAATCAATCATCGTTTACTCCTGTGGATTAAAGTTCTACACCTTTGCCACCGTTGGCAAGGGCATCATCTACTAAAGACTGTTTAAATGCAACAAGTTTTTCCTTTAATTCAGGATACTTGATGGCAAGCATTTCTACGGCAAGGTATGCAGCATTGGCAGCGGCATTTACCCCGACAGTTGCAACCGGTACTTTTGGCGGCATCTGAACGATGCTTAAAAGGGCATCAAGACCTCCAAGACCATTGGAAGAACGGCCTTTAGCGTCCATGGACATACATTCAAGAGGTACGCCGATAACGGGAAGAACGGTAAGGGAGGCGATAACACCGGGAAGAGCTGCGGCGAGTCCGGCACCAGCGATAATTACTTCTGCACCGCCTGCTTCAACCTGTTTTACGGTCTGAGCCAGCAGTTCACCGGAACGGTGGGCAGATAAAATAAAAGCTTCGTACTCTACGCCGAAATCCTTCAGCACGGTCGAAGCTTTTTTCATGGTATCAGTGTCTGATTTAGAACCAAAAAAGATGGCAACTTTCATGTGCGAACTATACCGTAAAACTGCGTGTGTAGCAATACGGGTATAGTTACAGTTACTGTACGGAACGGAGCAGCTGCAGCAGGTCCGATGAAGAACCCGTATGGGCCGTTGACGGTTCATCAGAAATAACCGTTACCCCGTACGCATTGGTGCCGGATACTCCGGTGGTACCTTCAGTGCCGCTTTCAACCGGTTCGTTCTGCGTCAGCTGAACCAGAATGTCACCAACTGCCATGCGGTCATAAAAACCTTTCTGGCTCAGGGTTCCTTCGGCAATTTCTTCACCTACGGCAGTTACCGTGAAGGTGCCCAGAATCTGGTTTTCTTCAAAGGAAACGCCAAGACCGGTATCGCTGGTAAACAGGGCGCCGGGTGGCAGTACCGCCCAGACTGACTGTTCTGCAGCACCGTCAAAGATGCCGGCGTCAATGAGCCCCAGGGAACCTTTCCGGTCTGTCAGCACGGCATAGTACGGCAGGGCACTGACAACACATTCCCGAAGGCGGCGCAGGGCTGAAGCATACCGGTCGTTGCCGGTGCGGTAGACATTCCAGCTGCCGGCTTTATTGCCGGTGCGGGTACTGTACATATCCAGGGTAATGGCAGTTTCACGCTCTGTTTCTGCAAAATCCAGGATACAGAAGTAATCATATTTGGCCTGACGGGCGGCAGAAAAGGCTTCCGTAAATGAAGCTACCGGTTCCGTTACCGGTTCGGCACAGGCTTTGCTGCTGGTTGTAAAAATATCACAGAGGCCCCGAACCGTAATATTGGTTGCATCGGGGTGCAGGGTTTCATCGTACTTGTTCAGGTAGTACACCCCGATATTCCACCGGTTCTTTTCCAGCAGCAGGGTGTTGACGTTCCAGGCGGCCGGCAGGGTGGACGTCAGGATGCTGGTATAGCCTTCAACGGTATCATCGATGGTAACGGTCGATTTTCCCTGTTCCTGCACAAACTGCAGTTCTGCCACATAGGTTTCCGTATAGCCGTCGGCCAGAAGCAGGTCTGCATAGGCAAGGCGGACATCCGTATCAAGGGGATTGAGCCGCAGGGAACGCTGATACTCATAGCGGGCCTGCACAGAATAGAACTTCTTGATGTATTCACGTGCTTTATCGGCATGGAACCGGGCAGCAGCAATGCGCTCAGGGTCTTCTACGGGAAGGGATTCCAGAATCAGCAGTTCCATGGCGGTGCGGAGGATTTCATCATGCGGATTGACGCTGAGCCCGGTCTTGTAAGACACCAGCGCTCCCTGAACATCATGCAGGGCGGTCTGGCACAGGGCCCTGACATACCAGGCATTGGCCAGGTTGCGGTTCCGGGCAAGCCGTAAGTCCGTTATGGCAAGGGCTTCATCATAGCGGCCCGTGTTGTAGAAAATGCTTTCCAGCAGTACCTGGGCATCATCAGACTGGTCATCCAGGGCAATGGCCCGGCGGACAAACTGTTCTGCCTGGTCAAGTTCACCGTCAAGGAGCGCCAGACGGGCAGCAAAGTAGTACACCTGCGGGTCCTGACTGTGGTACGCCACTGCCTGTGAGATGTAACTTCTGGCAGCAGCTGTTTTTCCCAGGGCATTGGATACCAGTGCCAGGCTTACCAGTGCACGGCGGTTGGTATCCTGACGGAGCAGCGCTTCCTTGTACTGTTTTTCAGCACCAGCCACACGCCCCTCAAGAATTTCAAGTTCTGCAAGGCCAAAACGGCTATCCAGGTCATTGGGCCACTGTTTCAGGACTGCTTCAAAAACCTGACGGGCTTCTGCAGTCTGACCAAGGCCGATAAGGGCAAAGCCCCTCAGGTTCTTTACGTCCGAGCGGTTCTTTACGTAGGTATCAACGGAATCAAGGTAGGTCAGGCAAAGGCGGTATTCCTTCAGCGCATAGGAACATTCTGCCAGCCCGATCCAGGCATCGGCATAGGATTTATTTTTGGTAACGGCTGCCTGATACTGTTCTACGGCAGAAAAATAGTTTTCTGCCAGCTGCAGTTCACGGCCCTTCCGGTAAAACTGCACGGCAGTTTCAGACCAGACCAGGCTTGCAGTGAGGAAACAGAGAATCAGCAGGACAAAAGAACGGCGGTTATTCACCCTGCTCTTCCTTCTTGATGAGTTTAATCTGATTAACACGATGGCCTTCCATATCCTGGACGATAAAGTCCCAGCCATTCCATGACACTTTTTCAAATTTCACCGGAATCTTTCCGAACAGGTCAAAGACAAATCCACCTAAGGTATCAAATTCTTCTTCCGGGAATCCGGTACCCAGTTTTTCGTTCAGGTCGCCAAGGTTTACCCGGGCATCACAAAGCCAGATGTCATCGCCTACGGCAAGAATATCTTCCTGCTCGTTATCAAATTCATCCTGGATATCCCCGACGATTTCTTCAATGATGTCTTCCATGCAGACAATGCCGGAAACTCCGCCGTATTCATCAATGGCAATGGCGATATGGATGTGCCGGCGGCGGAATTCGCGGAGCAGTGTATCAATGCGTTTTGATTCCGGTACGAAAAAAGGCTTCCGGAGCATTTTTTCCAGATCCGGTGTTTCGTGGCGGCTGAATGCCTTGATCAGGTCCTTTACATACAGAACGCCGGTAACATTATCGATGGACTCGCTGTAAACCGGGAACCGTGAATGACCGCTTTCTGAGATTTTTTCCAGCAGTTCGTCCTGCGGTGTATCGATTGAAAGGAAATCTACATCAATACGGGGAATCATGACTTCCTTAACGGTGGTTTCGCTCAAGTCATTGATACCGCGGATCATTTCCTGTTTTTCTACGTTAGACTGTTTGTTTTCCGCTTCCGTGCGGGAATCGGTATACGTATCGCTCTTTTTTTTCTTTCCAAATAAACCCATCAGTGAGATTACTCCATTATTGTATCGGTCAGTTTTGCCAGCAGCTGTTCCTGCAGTACCAGCATTTCGCGGTCCTCATCAGTACCGCCTTCAAACGTACGGTCAGCGCCGATGTGGGCTTCACCGTGGTCGCGGCCAGTCAGATGCAGACAGCCGTGAATCAGCAGGCGGCGCAGTTCTTCATCAGGTGACACGCCGAATTCAGCTGCATTCCGGGTAAAGGTTGGAACACTGATAATAATATCCCCGGCTGCGATCCAGGTATTTCCTTCCGCATCCGTATAGGATTCCCCGTTTTCAAATGACAGGATATCAGTGGGGGCATCAATTTTCCGGTAATCGTTGTTCAGGTCCTGGATAAAAGGATCATCGCAGAACAGCAGTGAAACTTCCCAGGTATCCAGTTTGAGTTCTGACAGAACCTTCTGTACATACGGTTCTACAGCACCCATCCAGCCGGGTTCATCCATTCCTTCTACTGTTTCAACAAAAATCTGGTTCATGAGTTACTCCTCACCGTTATCGGTGGCATCGGGATCTTTCTGATCAGGATATTCAATACGGGTATGATAGTACCCGGCTAAAATCGTTACAAATGACGCTTCAATGGCAGTCAGTTCGCCAAATGACAGTTTTGCCCGTTCCAGCTGGCCGTGTTCAATTTTACCCATAACCAGCTGATGGATGAATTTTTCCAGGCGGGAAACTGACGGATGATCCAGGGTACGGCAGGCAGCTTCTACCGTGTCAGCCAGCATGACGACTGCTGCTTCACGGCTGTGGGGCGGATTACCGATGTAGGAATAATCTTCCGGCCGGACGTTTTCATCCAGTTTCTTGGCTTCGTTATAAAAATAGGATACCACACTGTTACCATGATGTTCAGCAATAATGTCGATAACTTCCTGGGGCAGATGCAGCTGGTGGGCTTTTTCTACACCTTTCTTTACGTGGCTTCTGATAACCGAAAGGGAAAGCCGGGGATTATCCAGGTCATCATGCTTGTTTTCTCCGGCCTGGTTTTCTACAAAGTATTCTGCCTGGTCCATTTTACCGATGTCGTGGTAATAGGCTCCGACACGGGCCAGCAATGCGTTGGCCCCGATTTCAGAACAGGCACTTTCTGCCAGGGTTGCTACCATCATGCTGTGGTTGTATGTTCCGGGGGCCTTGAGAAGCAGCCGGCGGAGAATGGGTGAATTCTGGTCTGAAAGATCCATCAGGCGGAAAATGGAAGCCGTATTCAGCAGGGTTTCCAAAGGCGTTATGAAGCCCAGGGCAAGAATGCCGGAAATAAAGCCGTTAAAGGCAACGCCGGCAATACAACCGAATACCCGGTTGGCATCATTGTTGAAGATAATATGGAGTACCAGCATGAAAACCGCATCCAGGACGGCAATCATCAGGGCGGCAATAACCATATCGTAACGTCGCTGCAGGTTACGTACGATGCGTACGGCAGCCAGACAGGAACACAGCTCAAATATGGCAGGAACCAGAGCGTAGTCCGTGGCGCTGAGAATCAGGAAAAAGAGGACAAAGCAGTAGTATACTGCCGTCCGCTGGTTGAACAGGATGGTTACCAGAATGGCGGTAAAGGTAGCCGGCAGGATAACCGGCAGGGCAAACTCATAGCTGAAAATGTTGTAGCGGAACCCGAAGGCGCTCATGCCATATACCAGCAGAGAGCAGCAGGAAAGGAAAATGGCTTCCTTCACCTGCAGTTCCCGCTCAAAAAAGCCGCGGGAATACAGATAGAACAGCAGGGAAGACAGCAGCATGAAAAACAGCATGTCATTGAAGAAGGACCGGTAGTCAATGTAGGCAGGTGCAGCTGCCAGTTTTGCCACTTTAGTAAACTGCTCTTCCGTAATGGGGAACCCTTTCTTGATGATTTTTTCGCCCCGCACGATTTCAAAGGGATACTGTTCATCCTTTGGCAGGGAACGTTCTGCCACTACCGTCCGGTCAGAAACCTGTCCTACTTCATATTCGTCGACAGGGAAAGACAGGAGTTTTGTAGCGGTAGACACCTTGATGAAGGAAAGAACCAGCAGGATGGTAAAGCACGCTGCAAAGACGATAAGGTTCGGTCCATGTTCAGTAACCGCCTGCTGCAGGGTATACAGCCAGGTTGGCTGCACCTGTTTCTTATTCTTCTGTTTTCTGGTCATGTTCGTATGCCTGCACAATTTTCCTTACCAGCGGATTCCGGACAATATCAGAAGAGTCCATGGAACATACACTGATACCATCAATATCAGAAAGAATGCGCAGTGCATGCACCAGACCGCTGGGAGTCCGCCTGGGTAAATCTATCTGGGTAATATCGCCAGTCACAAAGACTTTTGATCCTGAGCCCATACGGGTAAGGAACATTTTCATCTGTTCCCGGGTAGTATTCTGGGCTTCATCAAGTATGAGAATGCTGTTTTCAAGGGTACGGCCGCGCATATAGGCCAGGGGGGCAATTTCAATGACGCCGTTTTCAGAAAGCCGTTCGCACTCCCCTTTGGGAAGCAGTGACTGGATGGCGTCAAACAGGGGCCGCAGGTACGGGGAAATCTTCTGTTCAAAGTCACCGGGCAGATAGCCCAGGTTTTCGCCGGCTTCTACCACCGGACGGGTCAGGATAAGGCGGCGGACAGCACCGGTGGCCAGAAGACGCAGGGCTTCTGCAACGGCCAGATAGGTTTTACCGCTGCCGGCAGGGCCTGAACAGAATACCACGTCATCAGTACGCAGGGCGCGGATGAATTTTGCCTGATTGATTGATTTTGGATAGACGCTTTTTACGGCGCCGGGGATTTTGATGGCAGCAGAAGCAAACAGGGCTTCCGTATCAAGTTCAAAGGGTTCAGTCGTTGAGGAACGGGGACCGCCAAAACCGGTAAGGATGGAATAGACCATGTCGGAATCCGGGTTTTCCCCTTCCGAGACTTCGTCGATGATGCGGTCAATGATATGTTTGAAACGTTCGGTAACTTCCTGGGATTGCCCGGCAACTGATATTTCATTGCCCCGGGTATACACCGGTACACCCAGATGAGCTTCAATAAGCCGTAAGTTACTGTCGTTGGTGCCACACAAGCGGGCCAGAATATCAGAATCAGGCACCACTATCGTATACGCAGAATCCATAAACCTCTTTTTTCATTCACGTTTCCCCATGGTTTCTGCCGGAACAATTCCAGACTGGGGACAGTATCTCATTCTAACGGCAATTGTGGCAGTGCGCAAGGCAGTGCAGTATGTTTACTTTTTTCAGGAAAGCACTATACTTTTTAGTACTTATGCTTACGTACTGGCAGCAGGATAATACCAAGCTTCACCACATTGAACGGGAAGAACTGCATCCCGGGTTACACACCTGGATTGATGCCCGTAACGTTACCCGTGAAGACATCCGTGTCCTTGAAGAAGAATACGAAATTGAACAGGAACATATCCTCGACATTCTGGACCAGGACGAGCTGGCCCGTATCGAAAAAACTGATTCCTATACCCTGATCATCATCAGGCTGCCGGTTTTTGCCCCGGAAGCCGATATACGCTATTACACCATTCCCCTGGGCATCATCGTATTTCCGGAAACCATCATTACCATCTGCTGGACCGACTGCGAAGTCATCAAGGACATTGCTTCAAACCGGATCCGCGAGATACGCCTTTCTGACTTTCCGGCATTCATCATGCGCATCATGAGCCGGGCTGATACCCTGTTCCTCCGCTACCTGAAGGAAATCAACCGCCGGGCCGCATCAATCCAGAGTGAACTGCAGCAGAGTATCCGTAACACGGAACTGATCCACCTGATGAACCTGCAGCGGTCCCTGGTGCTTTTTACCACCAGTCTGAAAAGCAACAAACTGCTGATTGATAAAATTTCCCGGACAAGAATCCTGCCATTGGATGATGAAGACCGGGACTGGCTTGAAGACGTGGCCATTGACCACCGCCAGGCTATTGAAATGGCAGATGTGTACAGTGATATTCTTGACGGTATTACTGAAACCTTTGACTCAGTTATCAACAACAACCTGAACCAGGTGATGAAACGCCTTACCGTCATCTCCCTGATTCTCATGGTACCCACATTCATTACCAGTTTCTTTGGCATGAACGTTCCCCTGCCCTTTGCAAACCAGGGCTACTGGGGAGCAGTCATTCTGCTGGTCAGCTGTCTGGCAACCAGTCTGGGCGCCGCCATTTTCCTGCGGGATAAACCGGACCCGGATGTTGTAAAGGAACGGAAGCAGCGGCAGAAGAACAAACGGAAACGACATTGAGGGAGTGCATATGAACAAATTCCACTGGATGCTGAAACCGGCATTCCTTGTACTGACATTGACGGCAACTGCCCTGGCAGGAGCCCAGGAGTTGCGCCCGGTAAATGAAGCCACCTGGCTGGACCTTCCCGACGGAGCACCCGTCATTTCCTTTAAGGAACCAGGTCTTGATATGATTGTCACCGGTCCTGATACGGCAGCCGGTATCATTTATGACACCTTCATCATCGGTGAAAACATGGAACCCTTTGCAGAACCCCGTTCCATTACGCCCTTTGCCATAAACCGGTATGAAACAACCTACGCACTGTGGTTTTCAGTACGGACCCGTGCAGAACTGGAACTGGGCTACCATTTTGACAACCCGGGTCAGGAAGGTGACCGGGGTCGCCGCGGTAAGCCGCCCACGGACGAACGCCAGTATCAGCCGGTAACGACCATTACCTGGTACGACGCCATTGTCTGGTGCAATGCACTGAGCGAACTGAACGGACTGACACCCTGTTATACCTATGACGGACAGATCCTCCGTGATTCTGCCGAAACAGCACGGTGCGATATGGCAACCTGTATGTTTTCTGCCAACGGCTACCGTCTGCCGACAGAAGCAGAGTGGGAATATGCTGCACGGAAAAGTAACGGAGGGTTTGAACGGGGAGACAGTTTCTCCGGCGGATACGATGAAGAAAAACTGAGTGTCCAGAATGTGGGAACCGCCGGCAGCATCATAGCCGCAAGTATTCCGGGGTACGGCATTGCCAACAGTCTGGGGCTGTTTGATATGAGCGGCAACGTCATGGAATACTGCTGGGACTGGTACAGCGACTATACGCCGGTTCCCGTAAACCAGCGTGCCACCGGACCGGAATACGGCAGCGAACGGGTATCCCGCGGAGGAAGTTTCAGTCCCTACGCCGGATACTGTGAAAGCGGCCAGCGCTACAGCTATGACCCCAACGAGTGCTACAACTACATGGGGTTCCGTGTGGCGCAGACCGTACGGTAAAAAAACGTTACAGCTGATGCAGTGTGGCGCCGGTTACTTCCCACCGGTCGCCGGTGCGCTGCAGTTCAATGATGCCGTACCGGCCTTCTGCCAGAGAGCCCGGGTTCATAAGGGTTGTTTTTCCCAGGGTATTTACGGCAAAAGATTCATGGATATGGCCGCTGATGGCTACCAGCGGCTGGTATTTTTCGATAAATGCGCGGATTTCCTTTGATCCGGTAGAAATACCGGCAGTAATCTTATCCATACCGGTATCAAATGGCGGCTGGTGGGTTACCAGAATCAGGTTATCCCAGACAGCTTCATCACTTTCAGTTACCGGCGTCAGATCAGCCATCAGACCTGCTTCATCCAGTTCATTAGGAGTAGTACCGGTAAATTTCAGTCCGCCGCCACTTCCCAGCCAGCACAGGTGATCGCTGACAACCAGGTTTTTCTGAATGGAAATATCTTCATCTTCCAGTTTTTCAATGAACTCAGAATCATCGCAGTTACCGATTACCGCATAGATAAAGTCGTGGCGGGTAATCAGAGCCTTAAAGGCAGGTTCGGCAGTTTCCGGCTTGTTGAATTCGGTAAAGTCACCGGCAAATACAACGGCATCGGCTTTTTCAAATTCACCGGCCAGTTTTTCAATATTGGCAGTATCGCCATGCATATCTGAAAGTACCAATAATCTCATGGGTTTCTCCTTACGTAATTACAGTTTTTCCATCACAGATGCCAGAGCGTCCATCTGCTCCGGTGTACCGATGGTGATGCGGACATAGTTTTCAATGCCGGGTGTGGCAAAGTGGCGGATCAGGATGCCGGCTTCCTTAACGGCTTTGTACACGTCTGCTCCGGCAATGGAAGGATGTTCTACCATCACAAAGTTGGTGCAGGAAGGTACAACCCGGTAACCGGCAGCAGAAAGACGGGCACTGAAGGCATCGCGGGTTTCTGCAATTTTCCGGGCATTGGCGGCGTAATAGGAATAATCGGCACAGGCAGCCTGACCGGCAACCTGACAGATGGCATCTACCGGAAAGTGATTGAAAGAATTCTTTACCGTGATGATGGCGTTAATCAGGTCGGGAGATCCTACACAGAATCCCAGGCGCATACCGGCAAAACTCAGGGATTTACTGGAAGTGCGGATTACCAGCAGGTTCGGATACTCTGACAGCAGGCTGATGGCAGATTCAGTGCCGAAATCAGCATAGGCTTCATCTACAACAAAAATCCGGTCCTTTGGGAAACGGTCCAGCATGGAACGGATCTGCGCCATGGTCAGGGCACGGCCGGTGGGAGCATTGGGGTTGGCAAAAATCATGCCGGTGGTACCGGTCCGTTCTGCCGCAGCCATCAGGGCCTCAGGGTTTACCGACCAGTCTTTTTCAAGGGGAACCTTTTCCAGCTGCATGCCGTAATAGCCGGCATACACGGGATAAAAACTGTAGGTGTGTTCCAGCGTAACGATGGGACGGTCACTGTCAAAAAAGGCATAGAACACAAAGGAAAGTACTTCATCACTGCCGTTACCGCAGAAAATCATATCCGGGGTAATGGGGGACGTAATCTTTGCAGCAGCGTCTTCTGCATTGCAGAAACAGCCGCCGGTGCGGTTCAGCATGTCGGCAACGGCTTTACGCAGGGCGTTGGCGTCAGGATCTGCATACCGGGCCAGGACTTCCGGCCGGATCAAGGCAGTGGAAGCAATGGCTTCACTGACAGCTTTTGAGGGCGGATAAGCGTTTTCGTTGGCATTCAGCTTAATATACTCACGGTCTTTGGGCTGTTCGCCCGGAACATACGGTTTTAACTGCTGTAATCTTTTTGCGTACATGGAAATAAGTGTACAAAGTGTGCGGTTTAGCGTCAATCTTGAGAAAACAAAGATTACACGTTATACTTTTTCTATTGTGACAAATTCCAACATGAACGTTTATTCGGTTCTCCGTTCTTTTGCCAGCCATCAGAACAGCGGACTGGTACATTACCTAGATTTTGCCGATTATGTGCGCCGGTACGCCCAGAAGCACGTTGAAGAAACCCCTGAGCTGAACGTATATCTGACGCAGAGCCAGGATCAGCTGCAGAAGGAACTGGGACAGCTGGAAAGCCAGAAGAAAATCTACATCTTCAACAACGACAGCAACATTCTCATTGTTGTCATTGCCTTTTATGTAGACAAGTTCACTGTCCGCTATGACGAAATTGCCAACAACCCGTCAATTCCGTTTCCGCTGCTTGGCGATATTCCGAAAAATGTTCCCCATGATATTGTCACAAAAGCCAATGCCAGCGACCTGATTACGACCCTTTTTGAACAGAGTATCCCGTCAGAAACGCCGATCCTGCACGGACTGATGCTGCCCAACGATCTGCCCATGGTACTGTTTCCGTCTACGGCAAACCCCAATGTACTCCTTGATGCCAGTATGGGTAAAATCCGGCAGATGCTGCGGCAGGAAGAATACCACGACTACTTCCTGAAAAAACTGAAGATTTCAAATCCCGGTAAAGATATTTCCGTAAAGAACTTTTTCTCACAGTTCATCAACAAGCCCCAGGAATCGCTGGAATCACTGAAAAGTTCCGGCGATGCGTTCTTCTTCTGGAACCAGCTGTGTTATTTTATCCGCCAGGACTATGAAAAGGTAAAGGATTACACTGCAGAGGACATTGCCGTCCTCCAGTCCGTATTCATTACCGAACTGGCCATTGCCTACTTCAAGAACAAGTCACAGCAGAATTTCCAGCGGAACACGGCGCTGAAAAACCTGGAAGTGCTGCTGGCCAAGCCGCCGTACTACTTTAACCGCGAAACCATCCGGAAGTTTACTGATACCCACGGTATTCCCCTGTTAGGCCAGTACACCGAAAAAGACCTGAACGATTACCTGCACGAAAAAACCACCAGCATAGAAACCCATGAACTGCCGGATCTTCTGGTATTCAAAACCTATGCACCCAGCGAGCAGCACTTCTACATCACCAAATCAAAGGTACTGCCCCTGTGTATCCGTCTGTGCTCAGATGCCCGCGAAACAATCCGCTCAAACCTGACCAAACAGTGGTATTCCGTATACAAGCAGTTCATGACCCTGCCGGAAATGAGCGACCAGAAGGCCTTTGAAAAAAGTCTGGAACACCAGGTTAAACTGGTTAGTCCGGTTCTTTATGCACTCCTGAACTCAAACTTCCTGTCCCTGGTGCATTACGAATCAGGAATGTCTGACGAAAACAAAGACCAGAACCATATCAACCTTTTTGCCAACGGTAAACTGATTCCCTACAGCGAAATGCTCATGCTGAACCGTCAGGAAATCGTAACGGACGCAAAAATTCTCCTTCCCTGGTACTACACCGTACCGGTCATTTCCTGGATTGCAGCCTTACTGCTGCGCCCTTCACGGAAAGACCGGAAAAACCAGACGGCAAAACCGCAGGAAAAAGCACGGAAAGCACCCTATGAAATTCCCGATGATGATGACATTCCGGCAAACAGAAAGCCGTCATCTACCGGCGACCGGAAGAAGGACCTGGTAAACGCTGCAAAAGCCATTGAATCACAGCTGGTACCGGCAGGTTCTACCCTTGAGCGGGAAATGCAGGCATACAATAACCAGTGGAACCGCATGCTGGGTAAAGATAACAAGGATAACCTGACGGAAGACGTAAACAGCCTGATCCGCGATTATCTGCGTAAGATCATCCGTACCATGCAGGGCTCCAGCTTTACCCAGGAACGCATCCAGAACCTGGCAGAGACACTGGCAAAGACTCCCAGCCTGTCAAAAATCAAGGATCAGGATGAACTGATCATGTATATTCAGCTGTACATGATCAAACTGGTAAAAAATCTGTAGTTTTTTTTTCCGAAAGTCACTTTTTTTTCTCGTTTTGGCTAAATACATATAGCGTGCGGCGGAAAAGTTCCGCCAAAGGAGATATGTATGAACCCATTAAATTCAGTTCTGCTGGAAGGCAACGTTGTACGTCAGCCTGATATCAAACACACCGGCAAAGGTACCCCCCACTGCAGTTTTCCCGTGGCAAGCACCCGCTACTGGAAGTCAGAATCAGGCAAATACGAAGAAGAAGTATCATTTATTGAAGTAACCAGCTGGGGAGCCCTGGCACAGACCTGCCGGGACAAGGCAACAAAAGGACGCGGAGTACGCGTTGTGGGGCGCCTGCAGCAGGGACGCTGGAAAGACAATGACGGAAAGATGCAGTCACGTGTCAGCATCATTGCAGAACACATTGACTTTAAGCCGGACCGTAAAAAAGAAGAGGCAGAAGCCGCAGCAGCAGCCCCTGCCCCATCAGATGAACCGGATATGCAGCATCTTGCAGAAGCTGCAGCAACCCCCACTCAGGAAAAAG
The DNA here is from genome assembly GCA_024413635.1 of Treponemataceae bacterium. Taxonomy (GTDB): domain Bacteria; phylum Spirochaetota; class Spirochaetia; order Treponematales; family Treponemataceae; genus Treponema_I. The sequence goes on from JAKSTT010000004.1 coordinate 47,661, forward strand.
AGGAGGTAACCCTGCCGTTTTAACGGCCCCTGGTGTTCTTGTGTGAACGGGAGTGGGTGTCAGGACGTGATCTGCCGCGTCCTGCAGCACCGGCACCGGGTTTACCGCGGCCACCTCTGGCAGACTTCCGTTCTTCAGCGGCACGTTCTGCACTGGCCTTGTAGTTCTCAATTTTTTCCGGATTATAGAAACCGTCTTTCCAGTTGAAACGGTCGGTTTCGCCTAATACTTCGCCTTTATTGAGGGCACGCATGATGTAGCGGAAATCGTTCTTTACCACGGCAGTCTTGCTGAAATCCAGCAGGAAGTGGGTAAAGCCCTGACGCTGCATCCGCTGGTAGTTGTCTACAATGGAGAATGGCTTTTCCGGAAGGACAAAGGAGCCGTCTTCAGTAGAAAGGGCTTTGAATTCTACCCCTTCCTTGTCGCGGAAATAGAGGAATTCATAGCTTTTTGGCAGCTGGAAGCGCATGCGGAACAGAGCCGGATAGGCAAACATGGTAATCATGGCCTTTTTGCGCTGGATACCGTCAAAGGTTGCTTCCAGATTATCGCGGTTGTTCTCAATGGGGGTAATGAAGGTTTCAATATTCTGGTTTTCCAGGAAACTGACAGCCCACCGGTTAAAGGTATAGAGATACGGGCCGCCAATCATGGCTGCACTCTGTCCTTTTGCCGACTTCTTGTTCTTTAAGAGCTGGATGTGGCTCAGATTGTTTACTACATAGGTGGTGTATCCCATTTCTACCAGTCTGGTTAACTGTTCATCAAGAACCGGTTCCTTTTCCTGAGGCAGGAACGGATCCAGGGAAATGATGACCTGACGTTTACCGAATGGCAGTTTTGTTGCAGGATCCAGCAGTTCGGCAGCAGTAGAACTGTTCAGTTCTACGATAACCCTGACAATCATGGGGTCCCCGACAACCTGGAACAGGTCCTTGATGGTAGAAACCTGTACGTATACGCCTTCAGGGAAATGGTCAAAGCCTTTTTTCGGAACAGGAGCCAGTTCCATCAGCGGCAGGCGCTGGGGACCGGGCTGTTTGCGGAAGGGACTTAAATCTGACGGCAGTACACGGGGGTACCGCTTTGACATGGCTTTGGTCTGCAGAAGATATACCGGATCGCCGCCGTTAAAGCCTTCCGGAATATCAATCCAGCGGTCGGTAGCCTCACCGCCCATGTCGCCCTTAATCTGCTTGATTTTGTGGCTTACGCGGCCGGTGTCGTCTTTTTTGTGCAGGCGGATGGAGTCCCCGATTTCCGGGTCATAGGTACCGCCGATAATGGTTGCAAAAATGGTGCCGTGGTCGTCTTTTCTGGTACGGTCAATCTTACCCAGGTAAATACCGGTACCGCCGGCCTGTTTGGGGTCCAGCAGGTTTTCGGCATGTTCTGCTTTTTTGGGCTCATACCAGTACAGGGTCTTTGCGCGGGCAAAGTCGGTAGCAAGAATACGTTTACCGGTGGCAATGGCGCCTTTCCGGTCTTCCTGCCAGTGGTCCATGACATAGCGGTAGGCAGAAACAACGCTGCCAACGTATTCGGCACTCTTCATGCGGCCTTCAATCTTGAATGATTCTACGCCGGCAGTCATCAGGTCCGGAATTTTTTCCAGCAGCTGCAGGTCGTAGGGACTGAAGTAGTAGCCTTCTTCCTGGCGGCCGTCACAGTCTGCACTGTAGAAACGGCGGCAGGCCTGGGTACACATACCACGGTTGGCAGATTTTCCGCCAAGATAGCTGGAGAAAAGACACAGTCCGCTTTCTGATACACAAAGGGCACCGTGGGTAAATACTTCAAGTTCCGTGTTGGTTTTGGCCTTGATATCCTGAATTTCCTTTAATCCCAGTTCACGGGCTACAACACAGCGGGTAAAGCCCTGTTTGCTCAGCAGGTTTACGCCGGCAACAGAGGCCACGTTCATCTGGGTAGAGGCATGCAGTTCCAGGTCAGGAAAAAACTCCTGGCACATGCGTACAACGCCAAAGTCCTGTACGATAAGGCCATCCGGGTGTACGTCGTTCAGGTACCCCAGGAAACGGTACAGGCGTTCTGTTTCCATTTCTTCAGAAACAGTGTTAACGGTTACGTAGATTTTTTTGTCACGTTTGTGAGCAGCCTGAACTGCAGCTTCAAACTGGTTCCAGGCAAAGTTCGATGATCGGAGTCGGGCGTTAAAACTCTTCAATCCCATGTAAACGGCATCGGCACCTTCGCCGAATGCTGCGTCCAATGCTTCAATGTTGCCCGCAGGGGCTAATAACTCTGACATATGGCGACAGTATACGGGAAAACTC
>JAKSTT010000040.1 GCA_024413635.1 Treponemataceae bacterium
AATGAAAAAAACTCTGACTGTTGCTGCTGCTATTCTTGCCGCAGTCCTTCTTTTTGTTTCCTGCGGACCAAAAGCTCCCACCGAATGGACCAGCGACTACAATGCCGCCCTTGCATCTGCAAAGAAATCCGGCAGCAACATCCTGCTGTATATCACCGGCGATGATGAAGAAGGTGTCTGCGAAAACCTGACCAATACCATTATGACCAGCAGAACCTTCATGGATGCAGCCAAAGGCTTCATTGCCGTTCAGCTGACCGTTGACCTGTCAGCAGATGCCGATCAGGCCGTTCAGGATGAAATCCTTGAAATCGGCGGCCGCCTGGGTCTGCAGTACTATCCCACCATTGTCTGCATGACGCCTGATGAAAAAGTATTTGCAGACATTTTCTTTGACCCTGACTATTCTTCTCTGGAGTCCATGACCAGTGACATGAAAGATGCCGCAGAAAAAGCCGGCACCGTTGCAAAACTGAAGAAAACGATTGAAAAGGAAACCGGTGCCAAAAAAGTTGAGGCCATCGATACCCTGCTGAAAACCATTCCTGACGAATTCTTCAATCAGTATGCAGAACTTGCCATGGAAATTCCCGAACTGGACCCGGAGAACAAATCCGGTCTGGTAGGTACCTATAAAATCCTGTTTGCCCAGAATGATGCCATGGCAGACCTGTTCAGCGGCAATTTTGAAAGCGCAGTCATGATATATGACGATTTAGCATCAGATCCTACACTGACTGCAGATGATGTCCAGCAGTGCTATTTTTATGGTGCCTCCCTGTGGTATTATATACAGGACTGGGAACACTGTTTCGAGTATCTGCAGAAAGCCATTGATGCCGCTCCGGATTCAGAAAATGCCGGACGCATTGCCGATACCCTGAATCAGTTACAGATTACTCTGGAACTTTCCACCATGACAGGAGACACTGAATAATATGCACCCGGAGGAACCTCCCCCTGCAACTGTTAACATAACGGCACTACTCATTACGGCAGTAGTGCTTGTTCTGTTATCCATGATTTTTTCTGCGGCAGAAAGCGCATTCCTTTCTGCCAGTACCTTACGCATCAGATTCCTCCGCCGCAAGAAGGACAAGCGTGCCATGCGGGTAGGAAACCTGCTTGATAAGCGGGAACAGCTTATCAATACGGTTATTGTGGCCAACAATCTGGTCAACATTACCCTTACGGCCATCCTTACGTCCATTGCCGTAGAACTGTTCGGTTCCGGCGGCGTCGGTATCGCTACGGCCGTGGCCACCATCGTACTCCTTATTTTTGGCGAAATCGCTCCCAAAACCATTGCCGCATCCCATCCGGAAAAACTCAGTTTCTTCTTTTCCGGGTTCATCACCGTCATTTTTTACGTCCTCCTGCCCATTACCAGCATCGTAACAAAATCGGCCTCCCTGGCAGCCCGCTGTTTCGGCGTTAAGCCGGCAAAGGACAAAAAGACCTTCTCAGAAGACGATATCAAAACCATCATGGAAGTTGGTGAAGAAGAAGGCGTTCTGGAAACGGACGAAAAAACCATGATGCACCGGGTATTCAAGTTTACGGACCTTGATGCAGAAGACATCATGCAGCCACGCATGCGTATGATCTGTGTGCCCCTGCAGGCCCGCTACCGCCAGGTGGTGGAACTGTCCCAGAAAACCCACAAAAGCCGGTTCCCCGTCTATGACGAAGACATTGATGATATTGTAGGCATCCTGTACATGAAGGATGTCCTGCCCTTTACCCTCGAAGAAAACACCACAGCCTTTTCCGTCAAGAACCTGATGAAGCCGCCCCTGTTCATTCCGGGCTCAAAAAGCATGTCCGACATTCAGGACGCCCTGGCTGAATCAAACAACTCCATCTGCATCGTGCTGGATGAATACGGCGGTACTGCTGGGCTTATTACGGTAGAAGATATTTCCCAGCGTATATTCGGTACCTTTGGCGGAGAAACCAGCCGGGTACAGACTGCGGCCATGGAAGCCATAGAAAGCGGTGAAATTTCAGTAAGCGGCCAGTGCCGCCTGAACGAACTGGAAGAAACCTGCGGCATCACCTTTGGTGAAACAGAAGCCGAAACAATCGGCGGATTCCTGGCAGAAAAACTGGACTGCATTCCGGAAAAAGGCCAGAGTGTAACGCATCAGGACTGGATGATTACCGTAGAGCAGTCAACAGCCACCATTGTGCAGAAAGTAACCCTGAGCAGACTGTACACTGAAGCCGCCGGCAGCCTTGAAACAGCAGGGGAGGCCCAGTAATGAACACTATCCTTACCCTTGTTTTCCTTTTGATTCTGGTTATCCTTGCGGCTTTTTTTGCATCCTCAGAAACCGCGTACCTTTCCATATCATCGGTGCGCCTCCGCCAGATGAAAAAGGATTCCAACCGGCTGGTCCGGCTGGCGGCAAATCTCAAGCAGAATCAGGGCCGGCTGTTAACCACAATTCTCATCGGCACCAATGTTGTCGTAAACCTTTCATCTTCAGTAGCGGCAGCCCTTGCCATCAGTATTGCAGGACAGAGTGCCGTCGGTATTGCAACGGTTGCCGTATCTCTGGTCATCATTCTTTTTGGCGAGATTCTTCCCAAAAATACGGCGTCCTTCATGCCGGAAAAAACAGCCCGTAATGCAGCCCTGCCGCTGTACGTGGTGCAGAAAGTGCTGTTTCCGCTGGTCTGGACTTTTGAAAAAATCAACAGCGGCATTGAAAAACTGGTCAATGTATTGTGGCACGATGATGCCCCCACGGTAACGGAAGAAGAACTGAAAACCCTGATTGATGTGGGAAACGAAGAAGGTACCCTGGAAACCGATGAAAAGGACATGCTGTACAAGATCTTTGAATTTACGGATCTGCGTGTCCGCGATATCCAGAAACACCGCTCACTGGTTATTGCCCTTGATGAAAACGCCGGCTGGAAGGAAACGGTAACGGCAATTACGGCATCGGGCTATTCCCGTATTCCGGTTTATAAGGAAACGGCAGAAAACATTGTGGGACTGGTGCACTACAAGGATGTGCTTTATTACCGGGGAAACAAGGAAACCTTTACGGCCAGCGATATTATGCGGGGCATCATGTATGTTCCGGAAACGGTACTGGTAGAAACGCTCCTGAAACAGTTCCGCAGCGAAAGGCGGAACTTTGCCGTTGTCATGTCGGAACACGGATCTGTCAGCGGTATTGTTACCATGGATGATATTCTGCAGGCAGTATTTGGCCGCATAACTGATGAATATAATCAGACGGGTAATGATTCTGTGGACCGGGTGCGGGTCGTAGGAAAACGGGAATTCGTAATCCCCGGTGATATGCTGATTGAGGACTTTAACCAGTACTTCAAGCAGAAACTGAGTTCTGAGGAGTACGATACCATGGGCGGCTGGCTGCTTGATGTCATGGGCTATCTGCCGGAAGCCGGCGAAAAAGCCATCCAGGGCAACATCCTGTATCTGGCTGAATCAGTACATCAGCGCCGCATCCAGAGCATCCGCATCAGATTCCTGCCGCGGCAGGGTTAGAAAGTATAGGTAACTCCCAGGACATACTCCTGGGTTGCGTATTCAGCCCCGCCGTACCCGACCGCATCCCACTGTTTACTGGGTTCTGTACGGCTTTCTGTGGTACCGTGCATTTTGTTGATTCTGACAAGACGGAGATTCATAAAGAGAATAATGTGGCTGTCCAGATGAAAATCCATTCTGGCTTTTCCGATGTACCCGGCAAATGTGGAGTACAGGCTGTCTCTATACCAGTCATGTGGTTTCCCGAATTTATAGTGGCCGTCGGTTCCGACTGCTGCATCAAGCGGGATGGCCCAGACGCCAAAGGTAAAATCAAGAGGATGTAGCAGAGTAGTGGTAAACGTTATTCCCGTACGCAGATAATTGGTTGCAAGGGTATACACAATTACTGCCTGGGTATCCGGATATAGTTCCGTATAGGCCATGCTTTCATACCAATACCCTGGCTGCGCGGAATGCCCTGGTTCCCCGGCATGAGCATAACCATGCTGGGCATATCCACCGGTTCCTTCAAAACTGATGCTGCAGATATCCCAGCCGACAGAGAAGCCTAAGCCCAGCGGTGTCTGCCATTCGCCCTCTACCGAATAAAAATATGAATCGGTGATGGTATTATTGTGCTTGGAATAGTCAGTTAATATCCCGTCGAGCATCTGCCAGTCGTAGTCCTGCATATAGCCGGAAGCACTGTTTTTTGTCGTGGCATACATCCAGCTTACAGAAAAACGGTGCTGTAATGAGGTCTGGTAATTGAGCCCCAGAGAAAAACCGAAAAAAGGTCTTCTGGTAATATCCCAGTCAAGACGGCTCATATCATATTCAGGAATTCCGTCTGAATCCAGGTCCCATAACACGTATTCCTGCAGCAGACCTTCTGTCTGTCCGATCATGGGAGAAACTGAAAATGTCAGTCCTTCTGCCCACAGTGTGCTCATTGCCGGAAGCAGCGCCAGCAGCAGAACCAGGGCTTTCAGTGCCTTATTCTGCATCTTCAGCCAGAGGATCAGTCTTGAACAGTTTTGCCAGCTGTTTGCGCAGTGAATCCATGTCTTTCTGGTACGGGGCGGTCAGCTGCAAGGCTTCTTCCGTTACCGGATGGGTAAACTCAATCTGATAGGCGTGCAGTCCCAGACGTGCCAGCAGTGGGCGTTCTTCGTATACATCGCCTCTCCAGCTGCGTTTTATGTCTGACAGCTTAATGGCTTTCTGGTTTCCGCTGTACAACGGGTCACACACAATGCTGATTCCCAGTTCCTGCAGGTGGGCGCGAATCTGGTGGGTACGGCCGGTTACCGGATGTGCGGCAATCCAGCTGAAAGGACCTGCTGTTCCCAAAAGTTCAAAATCTGTAACGGCATCCTTACCGAACCGTTTGTTTACTACGGTGCGGTGGCGGGCATCGCCGTCAACCTGCAGCCGTTTGTCACAGCGGAATGTTTCCCAGGCGGGACGTCCGTGCACCAGGGCGTGATACGTTTTATGAACCTGGCGTTTTTCAAACTGCATGCTTAATTCGCGGTGTGCTTCTGGAGTGCGGGCATACATAATGAGCCCGGAAGTATCTTTATCAATGCGGTGTACCGCCAGCAGCTTGCCAAATTCAGGCTCAGCCAGTACATCAAGACGGGGTGCGGTTTCATCATACCGGTCTTTTGCAACCAGAATGCCGGATGCCTTATTAAAAACTACAAGATGGTCATCGGCGTAAATAACGGTGTATGGTGCTTTCTTCTGCATGGCGCCCAGTATACTTTCATTTGCCATTTTTGCCTATAATGAGTATATTTTTTGTACCAACCAATCAGAGGTATTACATGAATAAATCTTTCCGCCTTGACTGTGAAGACGAGCAGAAAAAAACACCGGATGCCGGAGCAGACGGCCTTGCCGCAAAATTCCTGAAAACACGGCAGATTCTTTTAACCGGTGAAGTAAACAAAGAACTGTCTGAAAAAATCGCCCGTCAGCTGCTCATGCTTGAAGCAGAATCAGATGAACCGATTTACGTATATATCGATTCCCCCGGTGGTGACGTTGATGCCGGTTATGCCATCTTTGATATGATCCGTTTTGTAAATGCACCGGTATATACCATCGGTATGGGTCTGGTAGCTTCTGCCGGCGCCCTGATCCTGCTGGCCGCTCCAAAAGAACGCCGCATCGGGCTTCCCAACAGCCACTACCTGATTCATCAGCCCTTAAGCCAGATGCAGGGTACTGCTACCGAAATTGAAATCCACGCCCAGGAACTGGAAAAGACCCGTGCCAAAATCAATGCACTTATTGCAGAAGAAACCGGCAAGAACCTGGACCAGGTAACCAAAGATACGGACCGTGATTACTGGCTGAACGCAGAAGAAGCCATTGCCTACGGCCTGATCAGCAAAATCGCTGCCACCCGTAAAGACCTGTAGTCCAGACGTCATTCCGAACTTGATTCGGAATCTCATAAAAGCGGTGTTTTCTCTGTCACAGAGCAAAAAAAGTGATGGAAAAACCACCGCTTTTTTTGTATACTCATTGCCGTATGAACTTTGGATTGACTAATGAGATTCGTAATCAGATTATCTTCTCAATGGAAGACCAGGGTAATTCATACGTTTTTGATGCGGTTTCAGGAAAACCGGTGCTTTGTACTGAAAATACCGTCGTTGATGACGACCGGTATTACAGCCTTCCTGTATGGGACTCCCTGCAGGGATTCCAGCTTATGGAGCGTTTTGTTTCTTCCTTACGGAATCCTATGGCACGGGAATCATTACGGGCAGTTCTGGCATCGGGTAGGGGTGTTTTCCGCAATTTTAAGCTTGTTCTGAAGGATTATCCGGAAGTAGAGCGGCTCTGGTTCACTTTCAAGGACCATGAGATGAAATCAGTCATTACCCGCTGGCATGCAGCATTATGTGATCAGTGGGGCCTTGAATCGCTGGGTGAAGAACCGGAAGAAAGCGATGACCTGTTACATGATGATTTCGTATTCCGGACTCTGCGTGATGAATCTGATGAAGAACTTGTCTTTATGAGTGCCGATGCTGTAGCTCAGGAATTGCAGTCAATGCATGAGTTTGAGCCGGGCAAGGTACTGAGCGGATTATGGCAGGAATTGCGCTGTTCATGCAATGAAAGCTCTGATTTTACCCTGATCGGAGAAACCGTAGAAGGCGATTTCGCCGGATGTATCACCGTGGCTACGATGCCAGATTCCGGTTACGGTGAAAACACACACACTGTCATCCTTACTGCGCTGTATGTTGTACCGCGGTATCGTGGCCTGGGTGTAGGGCGCGAGCTTCTTGAGCAGTGCCGTTCAAATTTGCAGAAACGTGGCATCAAGTGGATTGTAGCTGGAGCTACCCCACTTTCAACAGCAGGAAAAGCAATGCTTGAAGCCTGCGGTTTTACTTCCCTGGGAACAGGACTGATTGCAAATTTATAAAAACTTTTTTTAGGAGACTTCTGATGACAGAAGACCGCTTTGTTGAATTACTGCAGCAGGCAGTAGAAAAAGTAAAGACCGAAGAAGATCCGGTTGAACTGAACCAGTACAGAAAATTATTCAAGAAAAATGTACCTTTTGCACTCCGTATGTATGTTGCTGCGTACCTGGCTAAAAATGCTGCCGGTGGACGTGATTCTTTCCGTAACCGCCGCGACCGCAACGAAAACCGCCGTAACCGCGAAGAAAAAGCAGTGCGCACTGAACGGGTAGAACGTGAACCACGTGAAAACCGTGAACCAACTCCACGGGTTGAAATTCCAGAAGACCAGGCTGCTACCATTTTCATCAGCATTGGCCGCAACCGCCGTGTATTCCCCCGTGACCTCATCGGACTTATCGTAACCCATTCAAATATCGACCGTGCCCGCATCGGAGACATCCGTGTACTGGACAACTACTCATTCGTACAGCTGTATGCTGACGACTGTGCTACCGTTATTGATTCCCTGAACGGAACCAGTTTCCGCGGCCGCAAACTGAATGTAAGCTACTCTCACAAAAAAGATGAAGAAGCTTCTGCTGATGCAGTTGCTGAAACTCCTGTAGAAGATGACGGCCAGACCGCTTTCTTCCCACCGGAAAACGAAGACGAAAAATCAGTATATGATGAAATCCAGCCGGAAACCAATGGTTCTTCAAACTACCTGGTGTAATGGGTGAGTATCAGTCATAACTACTGAACAACAGGCGGTTCTTGTAGCCGCCTTTTTTTATCATCAGCACTCAGGTACACGGCACATCATCCGTGTAATACTGAGTGGCAGCAGGAGGTCGTAGTGACGCATCTGGATTCGGTTGTTGCCGGCCCTTTTGAAACCAATACCTGGATTGTTTCTGAAGAAACAGCAGACGGGCATACTACTCTGTTCATTGTTGATGCCGGCGGTTCTTCTGCCGACCTGACTGCCCTGACAGACCGGCTGGCAACTGCTCCCTGCGGTTTTGTACTGACCCACGGCCACCTGGACCATCTTTCGCTGCTGCCGGCCTTAAAACAGAAATATCCTGACATGCCGGTATATATCCATGAAGACGATGCCCTGGCTCTGGGACCAGCCGGTTACGACTATCACCACCAGACCTTTGAAAACAAGGGACTGATTCCCTGGGTTGTGGTGACGGAGCAGGATACGGGAGTCCTGCCGGAACCTGACGGCATTCTGCACGACGGTGACGTCCTTCCCTTTGCGCCGGCGTGGAAAATCCTGCATACCCCGGGGCATACCCGCGGCTGCATCTGCCTGTATAATGAAGCAGAACACCTGCTGATTTCCGGCGACACCATGTTCCGGGGAACCTGTGGCCGCACCGATTTACCGGCTTCTGACAGCCATGACATGAAACTGAGCCTGCAGCGCCTGTTACAGCTGCCGGCAGATACCCGTGTGTACCCCGGACACGGAAGCACCACCACTATTGGTGAAGAAATCGAAACATACTGCTTTCTGTAGCAGAGGAGAGGTTACCTGTGGAAAAACGCTATTTTTTTGAAACCTATGGCTGCCAGATGAACAAGGCCGAATCTGCCTCTATTGAACAGCTTTTTATTGATCGCGGCTGGACTGAATCCGCCGACGCAGAAACCGCCGACTGTATTGTCATCAACACCTGTTCGGTACGTGAAACTGCCGAAACCCGCATTCACGGCCGGTTCGGCTGGTTTGTATCAGAACAGAAACGCCGCAGGAAGGCAAAACTTGATCCCTTTACCCTGATTGTAACCGGCTGTATGGCCGAACGCTTAAAGGATGACATGAAAAAACAGTTCCCTGTCGTAGATTATGTTGTGGGAACATTCCAGAAGCAGCATTTCATGGACATTATTGATGCCCTGGAAGCTGGCCGTAAACTGGAAAAAATTGAAGAAGACCCGGTATATACCTTTGCACCCCTTTCCTATGAAAAAGGTGCCTTCCAGGCCTTTGTTCCGATTATGCACGGCTGCAACAACTTCTGTACCTACTGTATCGTGCCCTATGTACGCGGCCGCGAAATCAGCCGTAATCCCAAAGACATCATTACTGAGCTTGACCAGCTGAACCTGCGCAAAGTTCGGGAAATCACCCTCCTTGGCCAGAACGTAAACTCATATCACTGGGAATTTGAAGATGGCAGCGTCATGGACTTTCCCCAGCTGATGCAGATGATTGCAACCCACCTGCGTGAAACCGGTTCTTCCATCGGCTGGGTCCGCTTCATGTCCAGCCATCCAAAGGATATTTCACCGGCCCTTATCGATGTCATGGCAAAAGAGCGCGTTCTCTGCCGCCACATCCATCTGCCGGTTCAGCACGGCTCTACCAAAGTCCTTAAAGAGATGAACCGCCGCTACACCCGTGAAGATTACCTGGCAAAAGTTGCCATGATCCGCGAAAAACTGCCGGATGCTTCCCTTACTACTGACATCATGCTGGGATTCCCCGGTGAAACGGAAGAAGACTTCAATGACTGCATGACGTTACTGGAAGAAGTAAAATATGAAGCAGCCTTCATGTATTACTATAACCCCCGTGAAGGTACCAAAGCCTGTTCAATGCCGGATCAGATTCCGGTAGAAGTGAAGAAAGAGCGGCTGCAGAAAGTCATTGACCTGCAGCTGGAAATCAACCGGCGGGAAATGGCAAAACGGGTAGGAACAACCGTAACGGCCCTGGTGGAATGTGTATCCCACAATAACGAAGATGAAATGCTGGCCCGCACCGAGCAGGATGAACACGTTGTTTTCCCTGCAGACAAAAGCCTTATCGGTCAGTTTGTACAGGTTGAACTTCTTGAATTGACCGGAAATACCTTCCGCGGTACCATGAAATAAGGAGATTAGTATGCCCTGGAGATTAATCGGTTTCATTATCCTGCTGGTTCTTATTGTTGTGTTTATCGGATTCAATATTGGTAACGTTGCCACTGTTTCGCTGGTATTCAAGACATACACCGACATTCCGGTATTCATCATCATCTTTATCTCTATTGCCATCGGCATGATCATCATGCTGCCGTTTACCTTCAAACGCCGGCAGCCGCGGGAACCAAAGGCCCCTCGTGAATCAAAACCGTCACGCCGTACCCGGAAATCAGCCGGCAGTACCAGTACTGATGTTTCTACCGAAGTTCAGGGGGAAACGCTTTGACCAGACGCCTTTTCATCCTGCTGTTCTGCGCTGTTACTGCCATGGCAGTGATTTCTGCCCAATCCGGTACCCTGCCGGCTCCGGTGCAGGAACAGGTAGAAAAGGCTGCAACCTCTGACGAAGCTGTTGCTATCCTCCGTAAGGCGCTGGCCGCATCTCCTGCCCCCAGTGCCACTCAGAAAACCCACCTTTTAGCTTTCCTGGCAAGTCTTCTGGAACAGACCGGCCAGTATCAGGAAGCCCGCCATCAGTACAGCCTGGCAGCCAATGCCTCTGCAACCGTTAATAATGCTGCCGGCCGAGGTGCTGTGGCAGCTCCGGAATATCTCCTGGGAGCGGTCCGCTGTGCACTGGCCACCGGTGATACCGCTACGGCAGATTACGTACTCAGCACGGCGTTTTTTGACATTCAGAATCCGGACGTTATTGCGCAGGTAAAACTGTATGCCGTCTGGAGCTGGCTTTGCAAGGTTGAAACTGAAGCAGAAATCCAGCAGCCGGTCAGCGCATTAAAGAGTTTCCTGAATCTTTCGTCCATGAAGTCCGTAAAGCCATCAGTGCTGTTAACCCTCTGGTATATTACCGGTTCTGCTGAATACGCCGGAATGCTCCAGAAGGAATTTCCTTCCAGCACCGAATGTGCCGTAGTGCAGGGAGAAGCCCAGGTTATGCCCAACGCATTCTGGTATTTTCTGCCGGCAACGGCCCGTACGGCAGACACTGTAACGGTAACTCCACCAGCACCGGCTGCTCCGGTCATCAGCACAGCTCCCCCGGCAGCCCCCGCCGCAGAAACAGCTTCTGAATCCGCCGTCCACTGGCAGCTGGGATTCTTCAGAAATAAGGAAAACGCACAGGACCTGGTAAACCGCCTGGCAAAGGCAGGGTTTTCTGCCGTCATAAAAGAGGACCGTCGGCCCAGCGGAACCACCTATTTCACTGTTACCGTTCCTGAAAACAAGGAAGGAACCATGGGCCAGAACCTGAAAAACGCCGGATTTGAGTGCTATCCGGTATACTGAATACCGCCACTAAAAGCGCCAGAACTCCAGGAAACCCCAGTAGATTACGTTCAGTATAGAAAAGATAAGATATATGCGGGTTCTTGTGATACAACGGCGCTGTTTTTTTGTCATTCCATCTTTGTCATGTTTTACTGCTGCAAGAAGAATACTGCAGAAGAAAAGAGGCCACTGTAAAATAAGCAGTGCTTTATAGTGCCACATGGCCCACTGGTCACCGCTCAAAAGCGATGGAATCATTACGACAAGTAATACAAAGGGCAGCAGGATTGAAAAACAGCTCAGATTTGTCCATGCATCAGAGGCTGCTCCGGCAATACGGCGGACAAGGTTTTTTAAAAGTACAAATACTGAAGCACAAAGGGCAATGATGTAAAGAAGCAGGAAAAGATAATCAACAAAGACATCTTTTATGGAAAACTCCAGAAAATCGCCATACGGGTACAGTAATCTGCCGTCTTTTTTCATGTAGGACGGAGCTGTTGTACCTTGTGGAAAAACGCCAAGTCCGGTTATTTTGTACAGAGAAAGAGGCCCTTTAAAAACCGTTCTTTGTGTTCTGTACAGGCCGGAAGCATCAACTTCTGGTCCTGAATAGCTTCCAAAAATAACATCAGCAAGTCCGTTGTTCATGGTCTCTTCATATTTCTGGTTTGTCAGGATAACAAGGCCTTTTTTGTGTTCCAGATCAAGATAGATGGAACTTGAACAGCTTATGGTATTTCCGCCGTGGCCTACAACAAGACTTGCATAATTTCCCTGATCCCACAGTCCGTGAAAGTTTCTTCCGTGAATACCGTCAGCATAGTACAGGGTAGGTGAAAGCATTTCTTCCCTGGTGGAAGGCTTTTTGAAAAGCGGTGAGTCATCCATAAGCAGGGCTTTTCCAAAAATTGCCATATCACCGATGGTTGATGCACAGGAACCTGCGGCGTATGCCGGAATATACAGAAAATCAATGCTGTTGCGGGTTCCTTCACTGGTGTAGGATTTCAGTTCAAAGCGACGTTCCCGTACCCAAAGGTTATCGGAAAGATCTGGCTTTATTGCCGATTTTTTCATGCCGAGAGGTTCAAAGATATGCTGGCGTACATACTCAGCGTAATCAATTCCGGTAATGCGCTGGATAATATAGGCTGCAAGCGTGGTAGACCAGTTGCTGTACGCACAGGTAGTTCCCGGCTCCCAGATTTGGGCTGGCTGGTGGTTTGTAAGGTATTCTTCCAGCGTTTCTATCCTGTTTTCATGGGTTGTCATGATACCGGAAATTGATTCTTCAAAACCGGCATTGTGGTTCATAAGATTTTTGAAGGTAATGGGAGTGTTGTATGTTAGTTTTTTAAGAAAGGCATCCGGAAGATATGTCTGTATGTCGCAATCCAGATCCAGCTTTCCCTGTTCCCAAAGCTGCATGGCGCTTACCCATACCAGAAGTTTTGAGCAGGAACCCCAGTCCATAACCGTGTCATCAGTAACCGGAATCTGGTTTTCCATGTCTTCAAAACCGCTGTTATACGTGAATGTATAATCGGTATCAGTGAAACAGGAAATACTTACTCCGGCAAGACAGGTGGAATTGTCGGAAACAAAACTTTTGATTATGTCTTCAGCACTTCCACTGTAGGTCTTTTCTTCTTCTGAGGCAGGCGTACTGCAGGAGACAAACAGATTTCCGATGAAGGAAAGACTGACAATAAGTAAGAGAACATTTTTTTTCATGACACTCTCCGGTTTTTACTATCCTATGAGTATTTTATCTCACAAGGATAAAAAAAACAGAGTTGCCAACTGCAGATCGCTGCAGTTGGCCTCTATTCTTTTCAGGTATCAGGTTATTTACTCAATAGAAAGTTTGCCAAAAAGTTTTTCTCTGGAATCTTTTCCGGAAGCAAAGGGACCCGGAATCACCTTAACGCCGCGATGATTCCCCAAATAATCAGAATCAAAGGTAATAGGCGTTCCATCACTGTTTTCATAGGGCTGCTGCGGCTCAAAAGCTTTACCTAACGTAGCTGTTGAAATCATATTTACAGTAAAGCCTTTCAATACCTCATATATATTCGTATCAAGATAGTAACTGCCATTTTTTTCTACAACATCAACGTGTACTTTACCTGACTTGTCTGTAAAAGCGTTTTTCTCATTTTTCCAGGACTTAGCACCTTCAAAATAGGCATTTCCGTTAATCCAGACAGGCAGATGCCCGAAATGATAAGGATCGTGCTTCATCATATCTGGAAATTTTTCTTCCATGTCAAACTGGGCAAGCCATTCGTCAAAAGCAGGATATTCATCAAAACAATCAGTACCGACTTTTCTGTTTTCAACCTGCTTTCCGTCAGGATTTGATTCATCAATCAATACAAAATCTTCAGAAGGCCACTTTTGAATAAAGATATTATTGTAAATGCGGTCATCGCCATGAAGAATTGTCATAAAGCCCATGACTTCCGTGCGGTGAGGAATGTGATATGGTGTGTACCGCCATGTGGTACCTTCGCCAACCATGGTAAAGGATCCTGCACACAGATTGTGAACCATTGCAACGCCCTGAGTAGCAATGCGAAGGGAAACATCAGAAAGCAGGATATTATTATCAATGAGTGTTGGCCCGTGACCAACTTCTACGAAAATATCCTGACAAGTCATCCCGCCTTTCAGAAACTTCGCAAAAGCCGGGCGTTCATTATCATGCAAAAGGTTCTGCGTAATTCTTGTTCCCTGTGCTTCCCAGTCGCACCAGATCCCCATTGTACAGTGATGAATATGATTCCTTCGCATGACAACATCAATTGCAGCGTGCATTTTTATTCCTGCTATTTCTGCACCGCCAAGTTCCATCATGTTGTTGATATGATGAATGTGATTATCTTCAATAACACTGAAAACGCCGCCCATACGGCCGATAATTCCACCCTGCTCACAGTGATGGATATTATTCCGGCGTATTATGTGGCTTCCGATTTTTTCCTTAAGCCAGCCATAATACTGTCCGCGGCATACTGAATCTCTTTCCATCTGGGTAGGACTTTTTACGTGCTCTGTGGTATAGAAGTTGTCGTTCTCCGGATCAGAATAGCGTCCAACGCAAATTCCGGCGCATTTACTTCCCCAGATTTCACAGTCTTCAATTATCCAGCCTTTACTCCAGTGGGGACTGATCATTCCGTCCTGATAAGCGGCGGGTGGTGCCCATGTTGTAGCAGCCTTATTGATGTTAAAACCGCTAACGGTGATATACCCCACACCTTCCTTGCTGGGCATGAAGCATTCACGTCTTACAGTAATTTCAACGCATTCTTTGTTAGGGTCTTTTCCACCAAAATTAGCATAAATAACAGTTTCATCGTTCTGAACATCCTGTTCTGCATACCATTTGGTCCGTGATTTATCAGGATCCCATGAACATTCATACATCTGTGCTTCAAGACATTCTTCAATATCTGAAGCTTCGTAAAGTGCCGTATCATTCAGCCAGACACAGCCGGTATGTTTGTTTGGTATTGCAAAATACCAGTCACCGTACACAAGTGTTGTATACGGATTATACCCGCCAAATACACTGTTCTTTATTGTTGCAACCCAAACATCGTCTTTATACCGTGTCCAGGTACTGACGGTTTCTGCACCGGTTATAACAGCTGCCAGCGGTTTTTCACTCTTATACACGATACGTTTTTCTTCAGTACCGGCATTTACAGGGTTAACATATTCGCGGTATATGCCGGGAGCAACAATAATTTCGTCACCAGGCATTGCCACGGCAGCTGCTTCGTTGATTTTTCTATAAGGTAAATTCTTTGTACCGTTACCGTCATTTGAAGCATTTACATCTACATAAATAACCATAAAAAACTCCTGAGATACAGATTCAGCCTTTAACAGCTCCAGCTATCATTCCTTTCACTAATTTTTCCTGAAAGAAAATGAACAGAATTATCATTGGAAGAACTGAAAGGGTCAGGACCGCCATATTAATCGGAATATTCAGTGCATGTTCACCCTTAAACTGACCAAGCGCCAGAGGAAGCGTTTTGTTTTCCGGTGAAATAAGGAATGTATTTGCAAAGGCAAATTCGTTCCACATTGCTACACCATTATAAATGGCAAGTGTTGACAGCCCTGATTTTGAAAGTGGAAGAAACATCCAGAAGAACGTCTGATAACGATTGCATCCGTCCATTTCCGCAGATTCTTCAATTTCTTTCGGAATGGTCTTCATAAATGCCGTCAAAATAAAAATTGACATTGGCAGGGCAAATGCTACATAAGGGCCAATAAGTGACTTAAGCGAATCGTAAAAACCTACTGCAGTGGTAAGCTTGAATATTGGAATTAAGGTTACATGCATAGGAACTGACATCATTGCAACAATTGCTGCGTAAATCAGGGCATTGAACTTAAATTTCATTCTTGCAAGCGGATAAGACGCAAAAGAAGAAACGGCAAGCATTAAGACCAGAGAAATCAATACGACAATTACGCTTCTGAAGAAAAATCCGAAAAATCCATGGGTAATAACCTCAACGTAGTTTTTGAAATACCATGGATCTGGAAGATGAAAAACACCCTGCTGAAGCATATCAAACTGCTTGCGGAAAGAATTCAATATCATGAAGGCAAACGGGGTCAGCGTTATGATGAGCTGAAGAACTGCAAAAAAAAGTGCAATGTTCCATGCAATTTTCGATTTTATTCTTGATAAACGGTAAGATTTTGCTGTATCTGTTCTTTCTATCATATTAATAATCTTCCTTAACTTTAAATACTTTATTAAAGAGAAGTGCTATTGTTGTTATCAAAATGAACATACCGGCTGCAACTGTTGAACCGTATCCCATTTTGAACTGCTGGAACGAAAGCTTGTACATGTATGTTGCCATAAGTTCCGTTCCGCCGGCAGGGCCGCCCTGTGTCATATTCCATATCATGTCAAAATATTTCAGCGAACCTATGAGCGACATTGTACAGGCCGTCTTGATAATCGGGCCGAGCATTGGTATTGCAATATGAAACAAATACTGACCTCTGGTTGTGCCGTCTATTACAGCTGCTTCGTAAATATGCGGATCAATATTTCCATATCCTGCAATAAAATAGACCATATAAAAAGGCGTAAACTGCCATGCTATAACCACAATTATTGTAAAAAGGGCATTTGGCGAAATACCTAAAAGATCGATGTTTGTTTTTTTGCCCATAATAAAAGTTGCAATTGAAGAAACCAGACCGCCATTTGTGGCAAGGGCATAAACAAAAAGAAATGCTACTGCAACCGAACTCATAAGGTACGGCAAAAACCAAATTACTTTGAAGGTATTGTATTTTCTTCCGCCTGCATCAAGAAACGTAGCCAGAAG
>JAKSTT010000041.1 GCA_024413635.1 Treponemataceae bacterium
CACAGACATACGTCGTGGCGGCCTTTGATCATCAGTTCTACGTTTTCAAAGTCAGTATTTACGGTGCGCTGGGGCTTGAAGATGCTGGGGACAGGCTTGATACCGATACGGAATACCAGGTCTTCTCCGTTGGATATGCCGCCAAGAACGCCGCCTGCGTGATTGCTCAGGAATTCATAGCCTTCATCATCGGAAGCTACCATTTCGTCGTTCCATTCGGCTCCGTTCATCAGTGCGCTGGCAAATCCTTCGCCAATTTCAAAACCCTTTACAGCTCCGATGGACAGCATGGCTTTTGCAAGTTCGGCATCAAGTTTATCGAATACCGGCTCGCCAAGACCTGCCATCATGTTCTGAACGGTACATTCAATCATACCGCCACAGCTGTCGCCTTCCTTGGCAAGTTCAGCAATCTCTTTTTCCATATCGCGGGCAGCCTGTTCGTCACAGCAGCGCATGGCATTCTTTTCGATGACAGAAAAGTCACATTCACTGGCAGCAATACCTGCGGCTTCTACGGTGTAAGCCGTGGCTTTCATGGGTTCCAGTTCATATTCCTTTGCCAGGGCAACCAGGACCTGACGGGCTACATCACCGGCTGCTACACGGGCTGCCGTTTCGCGTCCTGAAGCGCGTCCACCCCCACGGTAATCGCGGAAGCCGTCGTATTTTTCCCAGTAGGTAAAGTCTGCGTGACCGGGACGGAAGGTATCTTTCAGGTTGTTATAGTCAGAAGAGTGCTGGCTGGTATTGCGGATAACAAGGGCAATGGGAGTGCCGGTAGAGTAGCCTTCAAAAACGCCGGAAAGGATTTCTACCTGGTCTGCTTCGCTGCGTGCAGTTACAGCCGGGTTTCCGTCTTTCTTACCGGGCCGGCGGCGTTCCATGGCAGCCTGGATTTCCGCCTGATTAATGGGTACGCCTGCAGGACAGCCGTCGATTACGCAGCCAAGACCAACGCCATGGCTTTCTCCAAAAGTAGTTACTCTGAAAATGGTTCCAAATGTGTTTCCGCTCATAGAAACACCATACCATAAAAGCCCCCTTCATTGCAAAGCGTGTTGAAAATTGATAGTATAAGCGCCAAAGACAGAATCAAGGATAAGCATATGTCATTAGAGAAAATGCGAAACATCGGTATCATGGCGCACATTGACGCCGGTAAAACTACTACCACCGAACGTATTCTTTTTTACACCGGAAAAATCCACCGCATCGGAGAAATTGATGACGGTGCTGCAACCATGGACTGGATGGCCCAGGAGCAGGAACGCGGTATTACCATCTGTTCAGCCGCAACCACAACCTATTGGAAAGATCATCAGATCAACATTATCGATACTCCCGGCCACGTTGACTTTACTGCAGAAGTAGAACGCTCCCTCCGCGTCCTTGATGGCGCTGTAGCCGTTCTCTGTGCCGTTGGCGGTGTACAGCCTCAGACTGAAACCGTCTGGAAGCAGGCTGATGAATACAAAGTTCCCCGCATCTGTTTCGTAAACAAAATGGACCGTATCGGTGCTGATTTCTTTGGCGCCATGGAAGATGTAAAGGCTAAATTCGGGGCCAATCCGGTAGCCCTCCAGCTTCCTATCGGAGCTGAAAGCAGTTTTGAAGGCGTCATCGACCTGATTACCATGAAGGAATACCGCTTTGACCCTGCCGATGAAGGCGAAACCATTACTGTCAGCGACATTGCTGATTCACGCCGGGCACAGGCCGATGAATGGCACGAAAAACTGGTTGATGAAATTGCCAGCGCCAACGATGACATCATGGAACTGTACCTGGGTGGGGAAGAAGTACCGGCTGACATGCTGAAAAAAGAAATCCGCCGCCGTACCATTGCCCGTGAAATCGTACCGTTCTTCTGCGGTTCCGCCCGCAAAAACTGTGCTATCCAGCCGGTAATTGATGCTGTTATTGATTATCTGCCCTGTCCTACCGATGTCCCTGCAGCTGTGGGATTCCACACCAAAAAGGAACAGGATGTGGAAGTTCCCTGTAATCCCAATGGCGTTGCTTCAGGACTCGTATTCAAAATCCAGTGGGATAAGGATATGGGATCCCTTTGTTATGTACGCATGTACTCCGGAAAAATCAAGGCCGGAGAACAGGTACTCAACGTAGGTAAGAAAAAGCGTGAACGCGTTAACCGCATCCTCCGTATGCATGCCAACAAAACTGAACCCATGGACAGCGTAGAAGCCGGTGACATTGCCGTACTTATCGGTCTGAAAGTATCTCAGACCGGTGATACCCTGGGTTCAGAAGGCATGCCGATTCTTCTTGAAAACGTAACCTTCCCGGAACCGGTTATTTCTGTTGCCATTGAACCTGATACCATTTCTGACCGCGATAAGCTGAAGGAAACTCTGGAAATTCTGTCCAAGGAAGATCCGACCTTTACCTCAAAAGATGATGCAGAAACCGGTCAGCTGATTATCAGCGGTATGGGTGAACTGCACCTGGACGTTCTGGTAACCCGCATGAAGGATGACTTTAAGGTTGCAGCCCGCGTAGGTGCTCCACAGGTTACTTACCGTGAAAGCGTAACTGCCAGCTGCGATCATACAGAAAACTATGAGCGGACCATCGGCGGTAAGGAAAATACTGCCGGTCTTACCCTGCACATTGAACCGAACAACGGCGCCGGTAATACCTATACCTGTAACGTCAAGAAATCCAATATTCCAGGCGAAATCTTTGATGCCATCCAGGCCGGTATCACCAACTCCTTCGGCAGCGGTATCCAGTACGGATATCCCTGTACGGACATTGCCGTTACCGTTACTGACATCAATTACAACGAACTTACCAGTACCACCTTTGCCTTTGAAGCCTGTGCCGTACAGGCCTTTGACGAAGGCTGCCGCAAAGCCTGTCCTGAACTGCTGGAACCGGTTATGAACGTTGATATCTTCTCTCCAAAAGAATTTGTAGGGGATGCCATGAGCCAGGTAACCCAGCGTGGTGGTCTGATTCAGAGTCTTGAAAGCAAACCTACTGAAGAAGTAGTGCATGCTCAGGCCCCAATGGCAAAGATGTTCGGGTTCTCAACCAACCTGCGTTCCGTAACCCAGGGCCGTGCCTCATTCAGCATGTCCTTCAGCCACTTCCAGGTAAAACCAGGCGGACTCTGCAGCGCCTATTGATGAGATTGATTACTGAACGAAAAATCTACCGGCGTACTGGAACAGTGCAAAAACGCTAAATAATGTCGCTATTGGTGAAGCCCGGCATGGAAACTATCGGTTCCGGGCTTCACCAATTTTTGCACTGTCCCTGTCCACCTCTCGATTTTTCATACAGTAAGCAGTTGCGTATGCCGATACAGAAGGTATGAAAACAGCTGTTCTTTTTTACACCGGTTACTGTGATGACTGGTGCATCCGTAAGGTTTCTGACTGGGCCCGTACCATTCCTGATTGTGCCACCATTTCTTTCTGTGGCCCTGCAGCTTCAGATGCTGCTTCCCTGGTTCGTGACGCCGGAACTGCAAAAACATCAGTCATTGATACCGCCAGCCTTCTTGCTGCCCTTGCCGAAACTGCTGAAGCAGCAGGTGCCGATAACGTAGTATTTGCTTTTGGCGACAGCCCCTTTTATGATGCAGAACTGACCGCAAAACTGTATACCCAGCACTGTACTTACGCAGCTGAATACAGTTTTGCTGACGGGTATCCTCAGGGACTGGTACCGGAAATCCTCTGCGCCGGCACCGTAAAGATCCTGCAGTCCCTGGCTGCAGGTAAGAACAGTCCTGCCATTACTGCCGCTGCCAGTGCACCGGTAACCCGCGAAAGCCTTTTTAACCTTCTGAAAACCGACATCAACTCCTTTGAAATAGAAACCCTTTTATCTCCCAAAGATTACCGCAGCTGGCGCCTCGACTTTACGGTTTCAACCCAGGAAGGACGCTGCATCTGTAACCGGCTGCGGCAGTTGACAGAATCTGCCGGTAAATCCACTCCTGCAGCCCTGGAACTGTGCGAAACTGCTGTCAGTGATGTAGAAGTGCTGCATCCGGTACCAGCCTTCTATAACGTTCAGATTGCCGGTGGCTGTGGCGGTCACAGCTGCCTGTACTGTCCCTATGAATCAAAGGACTGCACCATGAGCCTTGAAAACTTTACGGTTGCGGTTGAAAAAATGGCAGCTGTATCAGAAAAAGCCACCGTTTCCCTCAGCCTCTGGGGTGAACCCTTTACACACCCTCAGCTCCCGGATTTTGTGGCAGCAGTACTCTCTCATGACGGTTTTGATGTCCTTATAGAAACATCCCTTGCCGGATTCAGTCAGGATACGGTCACTGCCATTTCAGCAATCCCCGGTGCTGCAACCAGGGTTACCTGGATATGCAGTCTTGATGCTGCCACGGAAGAAACCTGGAATGTGGTACATCCCCATGCTGCATATACCCTTGCAGAAGCAGAATCGCGGGCAGCTTCCATCAATTCGCTGTTCCCCGGTCATACTTATACCCAGTTTATCCGCATGAATGAAAATGAACAGGAACTGGAAGCTTTTTACCGCAGCCATGAGAACCGGCTTATCCAGAAGTACGACAGTTTCTGCGGCAGTCTGCCTGACCGGAAACCGGCAGATCTTTCTCCGGTGCTCCGTTTTCCCTGCTGGCATCTGCGCCGTGATATTGCCATTCTTGCTGATGGCAGTGTACCCCTTTGCCGTGAACGCCGGGAACATGATATTGTAGGGAACATCTTTACCGATGACCTGCAAACCATCTGGAAAAAAACTGAATCAGTACTGAAAGATCATATGGCAGGAACGTTCTGCGACGCCTGCGGGAACTGCGATGAATACTATACCTACAACTTTTAACGATCATCATGTAGAACATACGATTCTGGGTGGCAAGATTGCCCCTCAAAATACCCGGTTTAACCTTTCCGTCATTCTGTTAAGCCGCAGTGGTACCACATACCGCACCAACAATCTTGATACCTTACGGAATCTGGGATTCCGCCGTATTGTGTCAGTTGAAACGTCCATTGATAACTACAACCTGGAAGATTTATCCCGCCGGTATCCGGAAGTTTGCTTCATCGTTCCGCACAGCACCGTTACCCCCGGCGAAATGATAAATCTTGCCATGACGGAAATTGATGACGGTAACGTTCTGGTTCTTTGGGATACGGTATCCATTTCTACCAAACTGTTTTCAGACCGGGTAGTGGATAAGGTGAATGACCGCAATCACCTGGTAGTAGTTCCCAGTATGGCAGATGAACGGGGACAGATGCTGAATCTCCGTTTTATTCCTTACATTGCCAGAAATACTCTGGCCCTGCAGCTGGAAAACCTGATGCCGGACGGTATCCATACTGCCTATCCCTATGATTTCATGGGGATTTACAACCGCAAAAAATTTGAACGTATCGGCGGTTTTGACTGGACCATTTCTTCTCCCTACTGGCAGCTTCTTGATTTTGGTATCAGGGGATGGCTTATGGGAGAAAAGATTACTATCAGCCAGCAGCTCCGCTTGAAATATGATGTTCCGGTTCAGCCGGAAGATACCACCGTTGACTATTCACAACTCAGGTTTTTCCTGAAAAACCTGGCACCGAAATATGTTGTTGACCACGCATATATCCCCGGAAAACTGCTGTTTTCATATATTTTCCGGTCGGGAAAAACCGTGGGTGACGCCGTTGCAGACTTTCAGGATGCCAGAAAGTGGGTCACTCAGAATAAATATCTGTTTAAGCGGGATGCCATCACGCTGGTACAGGAATGGGAGAATCTGAACAATGAGCAGGGACAGTAAAGTTATCGTAATTGTCCAGAGCAGACTGGGATCAACCCGTCTGCCGGAAAAAGGTCTGCTGCCGCTTGGTTCAAAACCGGTTATTGCCCACGTCCTCAATACCATGCATCAGGTTCCTGCTGCTGCCTGGTATCTGGCAACTGATGACGCTTCCTATCCAAGGCTTAAAGTTGTTGCAGAATCCTGCGGTTTTGAACCCTTTGCCGGATCTGCAGAAGATGTTCTGGGCCGCTTTTGTGCGGTAGTTGAAAAATTCCGTCAGGACCATGGCTATCTGCCTGAACTCATTGTCCGTGCCACCGGTGATAATCCATTCCTTTTTGGAACCGCCGCCTGTGCCTCCGTGGACCAGTATTATACCGATGCAGAAGCTGCCGGTTCCCTGCCGGCCTATTTTACCCTTACCGGATTACCCCATGGATCCGGAATCGAAATCCTCCATGTTGAAAGTCTGCTGAAGGCCCGGGAATGTACTGATGACCCGTACGATCATGAACATGTGGGACCTGCATTGTACCGCCATCAGGATATGTTTACCTGCATTTTCAAGCCCGCTCCTGCCTGCTGGAATCATCCGGAACTCCGTACCACCATTGATACAGCCGGGGACTATCAGAAGGCAAAACGGTTATATGCGTATCTTTCACAGAAACTGGAATCTGAAGGTCCCTTTGAAGACCAGTCCATTGTTGCTGCCTTTGATGAGTCCTATATCGCCGGTCCCATCCTGCTGATTCCGTCTGTTACTGAAGAACATGGCACCGGCCATTTCCGCCGGTGTGCCCAGCTGGCAAAAGAACTGCAGGCTGACCTGTATACCGGAAGTCAGCAGCTGCCTAAAGAATTCCAGAATGTCCTGGATGAATACCAGCTGTCTCCGTGGCAGCTGCTGACTCAACTGCCGGATGTGCAGCTTCTGCACTACGAGCCGGGAAAACTGTACCGTCTGGTCGTATTGGACCAGTTTGTCAGCAGCATAAAACTAGCAGAACACGCTGCACTCCTTGGGCCGGTGATTTCCATTGATGAAGGTTCCGAAGAAACCCAGTGGGCGCAGTATCTGCTTGATGTCATCCCGTCTGCCGATGAAGTCCGCCAGGTAAATGACAGTTACCCCCAGTGCATTCCCTTACCGCAGCAGCGGAAAACCGTAAAGCCCGCAGAAATCCGGTCTGCTTTAGTATGTATCGGCGGTCAGGACCCGGCAGGACTTACGGAATCTGCTACACGCATCTGTACTTCCTGCGGTCTGAAGGTTACATCAGTTACCCGTGATAATCCCATTCCAGGTTTACGTGAACACCTTCACCGGTACGACCTGGTAGTGACACACTATGGTTTTACCGCCTTTGAAGCCCTTGCTGCCGGCTGTGCCGTTATTCTGGTTGGAACCACGCCATTGCATGAGCAGCTTGCTTCCCGGTATGGATTTGCCTGTTTAACTGCTGCAGCGTTGCGGAATGAACCTGCTGCCGTAAAAAAACTGGCAGCATGGATACAGACACCGGAAAAACTTTGCAATGATGCATTTGCTGCCCGTTACCTTTCAAAAGAACAACTCCTGTCACAGGTTATACGGACACTGTCAGAAGGAGTAAACCGTTCCTGTCCCGTATGCGGAAAAAATCACGAATGGACTGCTGATCCGGTGGTATTCCGTGGCACAGACCGTACCTTCCGCCGCTGTTCATCCTGCGGCATTACGTATCTTTCCTGGAGTCAGAACAGGGAATCTGAGTATGCAGTAGATTACTTCTTTGAAGACTATAAAAAGCAGTATGGCAAAACCTATCTTGAAGACTTTGATGCCATAAAGGCTCAGGGTATTGAACGGGCTGCCATCATAAAAAAACTGTCACCTGCCGTAAAACCGCGGATTCTTGATATCGGCTGTGCCTTCGGACCATTTCTTGCAGCTGCAGCAGAACAGGGATGTGATCCGGAAGGTCTGGACATCAATAAGGAAGCGGTGGAGTACGTTACCGGTACCCTGGGATTTGCAGCAGTTGCACAGCCGTTTCCCTTTACCCAGTGGGGGCACTTTGCCGAAGGTTCTTATGATGCGGTTACCATGTGGTATGTTATTGAACATATGGCTGACCTGGAAAAATCACTGGAACTGTGTAACCGGCTGCTGGTAAACGGCGGCGTTTTTGCCTTTTCAACACCGGACCTGAGCGGTGTAACCGGCACCTGTTTTCCGGAAAAATTCTATACCCAGAGTCCCATTGATCATCTGAGCCTGTGGGACAGCCGTAATTGCGCTACAGTATTGGAAAGGTTCGGTTTTACCGTGGTGCAGGTTGTATCTACCGGTCATCACCCGGAACGGTTTCCCGGCACGCAGCATGTCAGAAAGGGAAGCCTGAAATACCGGTACTTGATGTGGAAAAGTAAAAAAAGAAATCTGGGAGATACCTGCCAGATATATTGTGTAAAAACCAGAGGAATTGAGAAATGAAAGCAGCTCTTATTTTAGGCGCAGGCCTGATGCAGATTCCGGCTATCAAAGCCGCAAAAAAAGCCGGATATTATGCCGTTGTTGCAGACGGTAATCCGGGAGCTGTCGGAGTACCGGAAGCAGACCGGTTTGAGCCGGTAGACCTGAAAGACATTGAGGGCCTTTTAAAACTTGCAGAAGAGCTCCGTGATGCCATGGGACTGGCTGCGTTATTTACTGCCGGAACCGATTTTTCGGCATCTGTTGCCTATGTTGCAGAAAAACTGGGGTTACCCGGTCATTCTTATGAAGCTGCACGTAATGCCAGCGATAAAATCCGCATGCGCACCTGTTTTGCAAAGGCAGGTGTCGCTTCCCCGGCATTTTTTGAAATCACTGAAGAAATCTCGCAGCTGGATTCAGTATCTATCCTTGCCCAGTCAGGCTTTACCGGATTTCCGCTGGTAATCAAGCCCTGTGACAACATGGGGGCCCGCGGCTGCCGCATTATCAACAGTCTTGAAGAATTAGGTCCTGCTTCCCGCGAAGCCGTACAGTATTCACGTACCAGCCGCGCCATCCTGGAAGAATATATGGACGGCATGGAATTCTCCATTGACTCAATCGTGCTCAACGGAGAACTGATTGTTACCGGTTTTGCCAACCGTCACATTTTCTATCCGCCGTACTTCATTGAAATGGGTCATACCCTGCCGGTTTCCGGTATATCAGAAGAACAGCGGAATGCCCTGCTGCAGACTTTCTTTGACGGCATCAAATCTTTGGGCCTTACCACTGGGGTAGCAAAGGCCGATATCAAACTGACATCAAAAGGTCCCATGATTGGTGAGATTGCAGCACGCCTTTCAGGTGGCTACATGTCCGGGTGGACCTATCCCTATGCCAGTGACTGTAACCTGACGGACCTGGCTTTCAGTATTGCCTGCAGTACGCCGGACCAGAACGTTCTGTCCCGGAAGGTTCCCACCGGTATCCCCGGCATTTTTGAACTGCCGGCAGTCCGCACCAGTGCAGAGCGGGCCTGGGTATCTATTCCCGGTTTGGTGAAGGAAACCCTTGGCTATGATGATGCTGCTGACGTTGAAGGGGTACGTGATGTTCTTCCCCGTGTTCAGCCGGGAGACCGGGTCAGATTTCCGGTAAACAATGTGGAAAAGTGCGGTAACATCATTGCCGTTAAGCCGGGTCGTGAGGATGCCATTCATGCTGCTGAAAAAGCAGTAGCAAAAATCGTTCTCCGTCTGCAGACTGCTGATCATGATACCGATGAATTCCTTTCCCAGCCTCTTGATACCGTGTTCCCGCCATCAGCATATCAGCTGCCGGAACAGGTTCTCAAAGCCATTGAACGGCTGCCGGAGGATCAGTACATTTCCGTATCAGATTCCCCGGAATCCACTGCTCCTTCTGAACTGCTGCCATTCCTGGATTCCCTTACCGACTGGAATCACCGCACCATGAAGACTTCCCTTATCCTGTTCAACCGGTTTGAAAAAGGTAACGTACAGCTGCCGGTACGGGCATTCTGGAAACTTCTTGTCCGCGGAGGTATTCAGGGATTGCTCTATGCTGCCGATTCTGTAGGTGGAGACCTTAAATGAAGCATAAAATCCGCACCCTTCTTCTCTGTCTTGTTATGGCAGTCCTGCTGCCGGCGGTACTGTCTGCCGGTGATATCGTACTGTCAGATTTTGCCAGAGAGAACGGTGCTGTCTTATATTGGGATACCATGACCAATTCCGGTCTGGTTCAGAAAAACGGCCACAGTGCCGGATTTCAGCTTAATGACCAGCTGATGATCATCGATTATTCACAGCTGACCATCTGCGAACCTCCCTATAAAAAAGAGGGAGTAGTGTACGTAAGCCAGTCCTTTGCAGACCGCCTGTCTGAACTGTGGGATGCCCCTGCCGTACAGGGAAGCTTTTTCCGCGTCGGTGCCATCCTTATTGATGCCGGTCATGGCGGAAAGGATCCGGGGGCAATTAAGGAACAGGTAATCAATGGCAAAAAAGTAAAGGTGCAGGAAAAGGATATTACCCTGAATGCTGCAAAACGCCTGTATGAACTGCTGAAAACCCGGTATCCGGAAAAAAACATCCAGCTGACACGAAGTGATGACCGGTATCTTTCCCTTGAAGAACGGGTAGAAATCGCGAATTCCGTAAAACTGAAGGAAAACGAAGCAATCCTCTTTGTTTCCATTCATGTCAACTCAAACTTCAAGCCGGAAGCCAACGGATATGAAGTGTGGTATCTGAGTCCAGGATACAGACGAACCGTTCTGACTGCAGAACAGCAGAAGGATGCAGAACTGTTCCCTATCCTTAATTCCATGATGGAAGAAGAGTACACTACGGAAAGTATCCTCATTGCCAAATACATTCTTGAAGGCATGAAGAATTCACTGGGCAGCGATTTTACCAGCCGCGGCATCCGTCAGGAAGAATGGTTTGTCGTACGCAATGCCAATATGCCGTCAGTCCTTATTGAACTGGGATTCCTGACCAACCAGAAGGAGGCTGCTGCCATGATGGATAACGAATACTTGAATAAGTATGTTGGCGGTATATATAATGGCCTCACTTCTTTTGTTACCCATTTTGAGGAATCAAGAGGGTTTACGGGGTTATGATGTCATCCAGAAAAAAGTTCCTTCCAGCAATCATTTCCTGCTTTCTTTTCCTGCTGGTACTTGCCGTTTCCATTGTTCTTTTCATCTGCAGCAAACCGGGTGTGCGCCGGGTATTCATCTTTGAATCTTTTGATGATAACCGGGAGTACATGGAAAGCCGTACGGTACCATCCTACCGGAAAGAAGACAATGTCAGTGTGTATACACAGTATATTCAGGAACTGCTCGGCGGGGCAGTTACCGACCGGTACCGCCCGCTCTTTGATACGGCAACCAGAGTTACTGCCTGTATGTTCCGTGACGGTGCACTGTATGTTGATCTGTCAGAAGAAGCACTGCTTGCCACCGCAACTTCCAGCACGACTGAAAAGGCCTGTGAGATGCTGAAAAAGAACATTCTCATTAATTTCAGTTCTGTAAGAAAAGTTTACGTTTTTATTAACGGATACCCTGTTTATGAGGGTGTAGGGCAACCTGAATAATGTTGACAAATGGTGTAAGCCTACTATAATTATTAAAGTAACAAGGCTACATCAAAAATAGGATATAAAGGAGCTTTGAATGAAGAAGACTTTAGTAGTTGTTTTGCTTGCTGTATTCCTCGTTGGAACATTTGCTGTAGCAGATGAAGCAGCAATTATTGACTTTACTCTGCTGTCTGCAGATATTTCTGTAGAAACCACTGACCGCGACGGCAATGCTGTTAACGACCAGAACAGAAGAACTGTTATGGACTACAGCCGCTCAGCAGGTTCAACTTACACCGAAGACCAGAAAAGCCTGATGAAAACCTCGCTGGCTCTGGCTAACTGGGAAGTACAGCTGAACGCTTCTGCAAGAAACGTTGCAAGTCTGTCTAACTCACAGGTTATTGCTGCACCGGTTAACACCTCAAAACACACTCTTGATGGTGAAGAAATTGCAGTTACCGTACCATTCGCTGGTAAGGAAGTAATGGGTGTACGCATTGTATTCCCTACCACTGCAGTTAACGCAAGTGCAAAAATCGTACCTCCATATGAAATCCCAGCTTACGAAGCAATGGTTGATATCAATGACGACGGTACTTATGTAGTAGACGAATACGGAAACTACGTTAACACTTCAGATGTAACTACTACCCGTTTTGAAGGTGGTTACGGTGTTGTTAAAAACGTAGGAACCATTAAATCCCTGTCAGTTACCACCCTTGGTATGGACTACCCACACAAACTGTACGTTCGCCTGAAGGACACCGATGGTGTTGAACGCCGCTACCTGATGGGTAACCTGAAATTCGACGGCTGGAAAGAACTGAAATGGAACAACCCTAACTACATTACTGATATCCGCACCCGCGAAATCAGAATCTACCCGATTTATCCACGTGGACTCCCATTCGTTAAATTCGTAGGTTTTGAAATTGCACGCGATGCAGCAGATGTTGGTGGAGATTTCGTAGGTTACTTCAAAGACGTAAAAATCATTTACGACAAAGCACAGCTGATTACCGAACGCGATATCGCTGACGAAGACCTGTGGCACATCGTATCTGACCGTGAATCTGCTAAACAGACTCTCGAAATGACACGTTTTGGTAACAAACAGGTAGACCGTTATCTCGAAAGAGCTAAGTCTGCAAGAGAAGCTGACTTCACTTCAAGTCTGGTTTCTGACGAACAGTAATTCTTAGCTGATAACATATAAAGCCGTTCCGTTGGGAACGGCTTTTTTATTTGTCCTGGTTACTTATGCGTGGTATACTATCCGTATGGATTCTAAGCTTAGCCCGAATAAAGTTAATCGTGATGCACTGCAGCGCTCTTACGATAAGAACAAACCGCTTTTGACTGCAATTCTTAATGGTGTGCAGAACCAGGTAAAAAACAGTCTGCATCTTGCTTCAACACCGTTATATAAATCACGCGTAAAATCATTTGACAGTTACTATAAAAAACTGCTTCGTATTAAGCCTGCTTCTTTAGGAAAACAGGAATTACCCGTACTGACAGATCTTATCGGGATACGTGTTATCTGCGCGTTTCTGGAAGACCTGCAGGAAGTAGAAAAACAGCTGGTACAGAATTTCAAGATTGTTGAAATTGAACGGAAAGGGGCCGATAAGTCGTTTTCAGAATTCGGCTATGAATCGCTCCATATCCTTATAGAAATACCTGAAAAATTAACGGAATTCAGCGGCAATGGTGACTGTCTGCGTATGCCGGAAGGTCTGGTATGTGAAATCCAGATCCGTACCATCCTGCAGGATGCCTGGGCAGAAGTAGAACATGAACTGGTGTACAAAAGCGAGTTTTCTCCCTTTGACTTGCCGCTGCGCCGCAAGCTTGCTTCCATCAATGCCACGTTAAGTCTGGCAGACATTATTTTCCAGGAAATCCGTGATTACCAGAATAAGCTGAATTCCGAGCTTGATTACCGCCGTGAGTCTTTCTATGAACAGGCAGATTTCCTGGCACGGGAACATATGGCAGACCTGAGTTATGGCACTGCCAATGTACTTCCTGAACATACACCGCCTTCATCTCCCTATGTCCGCGGTACCATCGATGACATGATTCTTGATGCTATTCATGCCCATAATACCGGAGATCTTGATAAAGCCATCCAGATTTATACCGTTATCGTCAACTCCAGACCTGAGCCAAACAACATCGTGCTTTCAGTCATTTATAAACACCGTGGTATGGCATATTTTGCAAAGAATCTGTATGCAGAAGCCCTGTCGGATTTCAACACCAGTATCGAAAAAGATTCAAACAATTCCAGCGCCTATTACTATAACGGCATTGTCTGTGCCGTTCAGAACCGCGATGAAGACGCTGTACTGGCCTATAACCGGTCCATCGAACTGAACCCGTATCAGTCCCATGTATTCTACCGCCGTGCCCTGGCACAATATAACCTGTGCCATTTTGCAGAGGCCATGGAAGATGTAAAGAGCGCCATGGATCTGGGCCTTGATGATGCCGATGTCAAACGCCTGTACGATACCTTATCAGCTAAAATTGAACTGCAATTCTGATGATAAAAATTATCGTTACCGGTTGACATTTTTTTTCGTAATCTATATAGTTCTTTTCGTTGAGTATGTCTCCCTCGTCTAGTGGTTAGGACATCGGGTTTTCATCCCGACAACGGGGGTTCAATTCCCCCGGGAGATGCTAACAAAGGACTGGTTCTTGAATCAGTCCTTTTTTTTTGCTTTTTTCTGTCTGACGCGGGTGGGGGCCGGTGCTGTGCATGGAAGAGTTGTTTGAAGAACAGATTAACCCTGAATATGCCGTATCCCTCATATCCAATGACGGACCGCTGGCCAAAGAATCTCCCTTTTATGAAGAACGCCCTTCCCAGATGGCGTTGCTGAAACATATTACCGAAGCCTTTAATGAAGGAAAAATCGGCATTTTTGAAGCAGGAACTGGTGTC
The DNA here is from genome assembly GCA_024413635.1 of Treponemataceae bacterium. Taxonomy (GTDB): domain Bacteria; phylum Spirochaetota; class Spirochaetia; order Treponematales; family Treponemataceae; genus Treponema_I. The sequence continues at coordinate 14,317 of JAKSTT010000041.1, forward strand.
GGAAAATCCTATGCCTATCTGATACCTGCCATTCTGTTTGCGGCTACAGAAGGCAAACGGGTTGTCATTTCTACCGGTACCATCAACCTGCAGCAGCAGCTGGCCCAGAAAGACGTACCTGCTGCTTTGAAGATTACGGGAAAGCAGTTGAAATGCCTTCTGCTGAAAGGCCGTCAGAATTATGTCTGCCGGCGGCGGCTTGCTGATACCCTGGAAGAACAGGATCTGTTTTCTGAAGAAACGGAAGAACTGGAGCGGATTGCTGACTGGGTAGAGACCACTGAGGATGGCTCCAGAAGCGATTTATCCTTTATGCCGACAGAATCCTTGTGGCAGCGCATTAACAGTGAATCTGACGCCTGTATGGGGCGGAAATGCCCCTATTGCGAGAAGTGTTTCGTCATGAAACTGCGGAAGCAGGCTGCAGATGCCCAGATACTTATCGTAAACCATCACCTGCTTTTTGCAGATATTGAAACCCGTATGGGTGGAGCCGGATATGATGACGTTGCAGTCCTTCCTCCCTATCACCACGTGCTTTTTGATGAAGCCCACGGCATTGAAAACGCCGCCACCAGTTTTTTCTCAGAAACCATCAGCCGGTTTAAGATCATCAAGCAGCTGAATTACCTGTACCGGCACAGGAAGGGGGCCGCCCAGGGGCTGCTCTTTACGCTGGAAGCCTTGTCATCATCAGATATTGATATGGCCCAGTGTATTGCGTTGAGTGAAGAATTGAAAACCAAGCTGATTCACGTAGAAGATGCTGCCCTTGACCTTATGGAAAATGACTATACCTGGCGTCTGCATCAGGGAACTGCAGCCATGGCAGAACCTTTTCTGTATGCCATGCACCTGCTGGCCGTTGCCATTACCGATTTCTGCGGTCTGGTACGGAATGTCATTGCCGGAATATCTGAAGAAGATCAAGAAGCCCAGGTTGTCTGGGAAGCAAAGCAGGTACTCCGCCGGATAGAATCAGTCGGACAACTGTGCAATAACTTCGGACAGTGGGAAGAAAAAAATGATACGGTATTCTGGATGAGTAAACGGCGGCTGAACAATGGTTCCTGGCTTGCAACTATCGTACAGACACCGCTGGAAATTGCCGGAAAAATGAATACCGGGGTATTTGAACCCATGGAAACCGTGGTCTGCACCAGCGCAACCTTAACGGTTAACCGGGATTTCGGATACTGGCTGCGTCGTACCGGCGTCCATTTTGCCGATCCGGAACGGGTTGTAACCGGTGAATTTGATTCTCCTTTTCCCTACCGTACCAATATGCTCCTTTCCATTCCGCAGGATGCCCCCATGCCCTCTGACCGGAATTTCCAGAGCTGGATGGAAGATGCCGTCGTGCGGCTGATTCAGGCCTCAGATGGCCGTGCCCTGGTGCTTTTTACGTCCTATGATTCCCTGAAATATGCCTGTACGGCCGCCAGAAACAGCCTGGATGCAACGGGAATAACCATCCTGATGCAGGGCGATGATGACCGGTTTAAGTTGCTGGAAACCTTCAGGGACGATGAAAAAAGCGTGCTGTTTGCAACGGATTCTTTCTGGGAGGGCGTTGATGTTCCGGGAACGTCACTTTCCCATGTCATTATCGTAAAACTGCCCTTTGCCGTTCCCAATGATCCGGTATTCCAGGCCCGCTCAGAAGCCATAGAAGCCCGTGGTGGCAATCCCTTCATGGAACTGAGCCTTCCGGATGCTGTCGTACATTTCAGGCAGGGAGTAGGGCGCCTTATACGCCGGTCTACTGACCATGGTGCGGTTACGGTTCTTGATGCCCGCCTCATCCGTAAACAGTACGGTTCCCTTTTCATGAACAGTATTCCTGACTGCCGCCGGCTGGTTGCACCGCTTTCAGACATTACGGTGCGGATACGGCAGACCCTCAGTGAGTAGTATTCTTGAAGGGCTGCAGA
>JAKSTT010000042.1 GCA_024413635.1 Treponemataceae bacterium
CAGCTTACCGCCAATACGCATGGAAGCCTTCAGGGGTAAAACGGCAGAAGGATAATAGAAATACCGGTTGGGATCATAGGATGCGGTTTCGCCGGAAAGGCTGTCGTTTACTTTTGATGCAAAGTTTATGGATGACGTATTGCTGACGGAAAATTCCGTTACCCAGGGATTGAGGTGAGAAATAAACTGCGGAGTAGAAACAGAGCCGTTGAGGGACCAGGCATAACTGGACAGCGTAGAGCTGGTGCCGGCATCTGCCAGGGAAGCCAGATTACCGCCGGTAGCAACATTGTTCATCAGGAAGTTTATCCAGTCCATGCTTTCACTGCGGTCGGCAAGAAAGTCACTGGTAAAGTACGGGTCAGAATACACGGGCAGCGAAAGGGTAAAGGAGAAAGGCTTATTGTTGTACGACGTCTTTACGCTGGCGCCAAAACGGAATGGCGTCCGCATTCCCAGGAACCAGCCGGAATCCCAATACTGCTGGTCTGTAGGAGATAAGGTAGTATAGCTGCCATAAAAACTGTTTACGGGAAACAACGTACGGCTCATGCCGATGTACGAACCGAAAGCGATATCACTGAAATTGCCGGCGGTCTTGAAAGAGCCTTCCACCCCGGCCATGTACCCCAGATTGGAGTAGCCGTCAACCAGTATTTTCAGTGAGTTATCCGGCATGACGGCATCTGCATCCAGATTATGCAGGAAGAGTCCTTCCCGTTCCTGCTCCTTCAGCGTTGTAGTCTTCATAAAGCTGAAAAGACCTTCATCCTCTTCACTGGAAGACGAGTCCGAGAGCCCTTTGCGGCCGATGATATACGTGGTGGTCTGGGTAAAATATCCCTTGCGGCCATCATAGCCAAAAGAAGGATTGAAAATCATCTCATCTTTGGGATAGTAAAAAAATGGAATATACAATACCGGAAAATGGCCCACATACAGAAAACCGCTGAAAATGGCAAACTCATTGCCCGGTAACAGCCAGATGCGGGAAGCGTCTATTTTCCAGTGGGGATCCGGGTCGTCACAGAACGTGAGGGAACCGCTGCGGAATGTTACGGTTCCGCTGTTTTCCCGCCCGAAAGATTCTGCAAATACAACCAGCACCGAGCCGGTGGGGAGATTGATGTTTCCTGATGATTCCTGTACAACGCGGCCGTTGTCAAAAACACCTTCAAGGGTACGGGTATTGAACAGCAGTGACTGGGCCGTAAGCGTTTCCGTATTCCGGCCGTCTCCGGTCTGGGTAAACTGCACGTTTCCGCTGGCATAGACGGTGGCGCGGGCCCGGTTAAAGGTTACCGTTTCTGCCTGGATAACGGTCTTTGTGCCCTGGTTATCTACCGTCAGGCTGACGTCGCCGGTAAAACGGATAACTTCTTCACCAGAATCAGCATCTTTCAGGTATTCGGTTTTTTCAGCCTGCTCAATGGTTACCGTAACCGTATCGGCAGCACCCGCCCACAAACGTCCACTCCATCCGCTGAAAACCAGCAGACAGAACACCGTGAGGCAGCTGCGTTGTAACCACTTTTTTGAAATCATCCCGAATCCGATTATACCATGCCTTACAGCATATCTTTAATGTACTGGCCGGTGTAGGATTTTTTCACTTTGGCAACGTCTTCCGGCGTTCCGGTAGCAATAATCTGTCCGCCCCGGATACCGCCTTCAGGTCCCAAATCAATAATCCAGTCTGCCTGCTTGATAACATCCAGATTGTGCTCAATCATGACAACGGTGTTGCCCTGGTCTACCAGCCGCTGGATAACTTCCATCAGCTGCTTTACGTCAGCAAAGTGCAGACCGGTAGTAGGTTCATCAAGAATGTACAGGGTCTTTCCGGTGGAACGGCGGCTTAACTCATTGGCAAGCTTTACGCGCTGAGCCTCGCCTCCACTTAACGTAAGGGCATTCTGGCCCAGGGTAATGTAGCCAAGACCTACAGAAACCAGGGTGTCCAGCTTACGGGCAATGGACGGAATGTTACTGAAGAAGGTTGCAGCTTCTTCAATGGACATGTTCAGGACTTCATCAATACTCTTGCCCTTGTACCGTACTTCCAGAGTTTCCTGGTTAAAGCGGCGGCCTTTGCAGACTTCGCAGACTACGTATACGTCGGGCAGGAAGTTCATTTCAATGGTGTTGGTACCGGCACCCATACAGTGCTCACAGCGGCCACCCTTTACGTTAAAGCTGAACCGGCCGCTTTTATACCCGCGCATTTTTGCCTCAGGAAGCCCGGCATACAGGTCGCGGATATCGTTGAATACACCGACGTAGGTTGCCGGATTTGAGCGCGGCGTACGGCCGATGGGTGACTGGTCAATGTTGATGACTTTATCAATGTGCTCAAGGCCGGTAATTTCTTTATAGGTTCCTTCCGGCAGTTTGCTTTTCATGATGCGGTTTGAAACAGCCGGCCAGAATACGTCAGACAGCAGGGTTGATTTACCGGAGCCGGAAACACCGGTGATACAGGTAAATGCCCCCAGCGGAATATCAATGCTGACATTTTTCAGGTTGTGTTCGGTTACGCCGTGCAGCCCGATAAAATTCCCGTTACCGGGGCGGCGGGTTTCAGGCACTTCAATGCGCAGGGTTCCGGCAAGATACTGGCCGGTAACGCTTTCCTTTACCTTCATGACTTCTTCAGGAGTGCCGCTGGCTACAACGTTTCCGCCGTGGATACCGGCTCCGGGCCCCATATCAACAATCCAGTCGGCAGTGCGCAGGGTCTGTTCGTCATGTTCAACAACGATCAGGGTGTTACCCAGGTCACGGAGGTATGTCAGGGTATCAATCAGGCGCTGGTTATCGCGCTGGTGCAGACCGATACTGGGCTCATCAAGGATATAAAGAACGCCTACAAGACTGGAACCAATCTGGGTTGCAAGGCGGATACGCTGGGCTTCGCCGCCGGAAAGGGTGGCTGCCTGCCGTTCCAGTGTCAGATAATCAAGGCCGACGTTTTTCAGGAAGTTCAGGCGGCTGGTGATTTCCTTCAACACCTGACGTGCAATTTCCTGCTCCGTTTCAGTCAGTTCCAGTTTTTCAAAGAATTCCAGCGTATCGTTTACCGAAAGCTGGGTCAGTTCAAAAATGTTCTTTCCGCCAACCGTAACACCCAGGATTTCTTTTTTCAGGCGGCGTCCGCCACATTCGGTACACTCCCGGTGCACCATCAGTTTTTCAAGACTTTCCTTCTGGCTTTCTGACCAGCTTTCTGCATAGCGGCGGCGGATTTCCTTCATGATGCCCGGCCAGGGCTGCTTGTAATTGCTGGTTCCCGTACCATCAGTTCTGGTGTACTTGAATTCAATGTCTTCATCACCGGAACCGTTCATCAGGGCATCGTACTGTGTGTCCGTAAGAGTGTTCAGAGGCTGGTCCAGCTTAAAGCCGTATTTACGGGCCAGAGAGTCAAAACGGCAGTGGTTCCAGTTTGAACTGGGGTTAAACCACTGGATGGCGCCTTCTTCAATGGAAAGGTTTTTGTCCGGAATAATGAGGCTTTCTTCAAAGTCCATCTTTTCGCCAAGACCGGTACACTCCGGGCAGGCACCAAAGGGATTATTGAACGAGAATACCCGGGGTTCCAGTTCCGGAACACTGATACCGCAGTCAGGACAGCTGTTTTTCTGGCTGAAGAAGATTTCTTCCTCTTTATTTGGTTCTGTTCTGGCACTTTCAGCCTGTCCGGGCTCTGCCGCAGGAGCTTCAGCCGGCAGCTGGCGCAGAACCAGCAGCACACCATTGGCATAATTCAGTGCCGTTTCTACGGAGTCTGCCAGACGCTTGCGTACATCGCCACCAAGTTTGATGCGGTCTACCACCAGGTCAATATTGTGTTTTTTCTGTTTATCAAGCTTAATGCCGCTGTCCAGTTCTACCATCAGGCCGTCAATGCGGGCACGCTGAAAGCTGGAAGCAATGGCGTCATCGATAATCTTCTGATGTTCACCTTTTTTTCCGTGGATGACGGGAGCAAGCAGCTGAACTTTGGTTCCGGCCGGCCAGCTGAGGATGGTATTGATGATGACATCTGTAGGCTGCTCGCGGATCTCGCGTCCGCAATTTGGACAATGAGCCTTGCCGATGCGGGCGTAGAGCAGACGGTAGTAGTCGTAGATTTCAGTAACGGTTCCCACGGTTGAACGGGGGTTTCTATGAGTGGTTTTCTGCTCAATGGAAATGGCGGGAGAAAGACCTTCAATCAGATCCAGGTCAGGCTTATCCATGCTGCCTAGGAACTGGCGGGCGTAGGACGAAAGGCTTTCCATATAGCGGCGCTGCCCTTCTGCGTAAATGGTATCAAAGGCCAGCGAACTTTTGCCGGAGCCGGAAAGTCCTGAAATGACAACCAGCTTATCACGCGGCAGTTCCAGGTCAATATTCTTCAGATTGTGTTCCCGGGCGCCCCGGATAATCAGTTTTTCAGATGCACTCATGTCTACCTATTATGGTGGTTATAAAATGAATTACAAGACCCACGGGGCGGTTGGTTCAGGAATTTGGTGATAAACAGCTGTTTTTGGCCGGCTTATCACTAAGGGACACGGCGTGTCCTGGTTATAAACAAGCCGCGTTCCCAAGCTTATAACTCGAACTGTTTTACCGGGTGGACGCTTTTCCTATAAAATCACTCCGGATGACGTTATTTTACTGCGGCTGCAGCCATGTCATGTAATGTCCCTTGGTTATAAAACACCGGAAATCAATCATTTATCACCAAAAAATCGAACCGCCCCCCCGAAAAAACGGCAGATTTTTCCCAAACGGCCCATATATATACAGTATGAAAAACATACTGAAAACGTACCGGAATACCTGCCGGAAATACGCTGCAAAAGCAGAAGAGCAGCTGAAAGGGCTTACTGTTGCAGGTCATTTACGGGCCAATAATACCCCTGATGGGCCCAAATATTTCCATGTGACGCGTATTGGAGATACCAAGGGACGGTATCTGCGCGTTGCTTCTTCACCGGCAGACCGGAAACTGGCAGAATCCCTGGCGCACCGTGATTACCTGAAACAAATATACAGACTCAGCCGCCAGTGGGACCGCGCCATTACCCGGTTTCTCCATGATGCGCCGGATATACTCATAAAAGATATAAGCGCTGACAATCCCGCGCGACGAGCTCTCGTTCAACCAATAGCTTTTGAAATGACAGACGAAGAGTATATCCGGAACTGGCTGTCAAAACCGGCCGGGAACCTTCCCTTTCACGCTGGAGCTCCAGTAATCTACACAGACCAGGGACAACGGGTACGGTCAAAATCAGAAAAAATCATCGCTGACAAACTGAATCAGCTGCACATCCCCTACCGCTATGAAGTGCCCCTCAGGCTAAAGGACCGTCAGGGACGAAGCATCATCATTCATCCGGATTTTACCATACTGAATGTTGCAACACGTCAGGAAATGTACTTTGAACACTTTGGACTCATGAATGATGAGAAATACCGGACCACTGCCTTTGAGAAACTGGCGGCCTACCAACGGAGCGGCTATTATCCCGGGCACCGGCTGCTCTGCACTTTTGAAGGAACCGATGCGCCGCTTGACTCCCGTAGTCTTGAGCAGATGCTGAAGTCAGTTTTCAAGTATTGACACTACCCCCCCCCGTGTTATTTTAAGATGGTTTTTATAGATTTTATAAAGACTTTCAATTAACCCAAAGGAGTTTCTCATGAAGAAAATCGTTGCTCTTGTTGCAGTACTTTGTATTGCAGTTTCTGCTTTTGCAGCAGGATTTGATGTTGCTGGTGGTGTATCGTATAACCTTGACGTAACCTCTGAGTCTGTCACCGTTTACGGAAAAACCTACACCCAGACCGTTTCCCTGAAAGGTGTCGGATTTACCGGTGCTGCTTCTTATCTGTTTGATAACAACCTGGGAGTTGGCATTGTTGCTTCTTACAATCCGGCAAGCTCTGTAAAAGTAACTGTAAACGGTCAGTCAGTAGAAAGTGATGTTGATGACACCAGTATGACTCACTTGGTATTCGGACTGAAAACAGTAGAAAACTACGGCAAACTCGCCCTGGATGCTACCGTTGGTCTTGCATACGGTATGGAAAACCTGTTAGGCGAAAAAGGCACCGTAATCGGCTTAGGTACCGACCTTGCTGCAGCATACCCCATTTATAACGCACTGAGTCTGCGTGCTGGTGTTACTGCCATCAGATATTTCAGGGAAACTTTTAATGGCGATACAAACACTGTCAACCTGACTCACCTGGCTCCACACGTAGGAGTTTCTTACAAATTCTAATTCTCCCTGAATCAGAATCAATTCTTAAAGGCTGCGTACAAAACGCAGCCTTTTTTAATTCTTGCCTTAAACCCGAATCAGCCGTATTTTTATACACATGAAGCTGTACTCAAAACATCATCTGGTTTTTGCTGCCATTGGCGGCGCCCTTGTCGCAATCCTCGTAGCTGTTCTTGTTATTTCTGCCCTGCTGTTTCTTGGCTACACTCCGGCAGCTTCAGAGCAAACTGCACAAACAGCAGTGTCATCAAAAGCCCCCCAGAGTACAGAGCCTGTCATCACCCCGGTGGATACTGCCGTTCTGCAGACTGCGGCAGCCCTTGCCCAGCAGGGGTATACCCAGGATGAAACCCAGAATATCAGCGTATACCAGACCTATAATGACGCCGTAGTCAACATCAATACCCAGGTTATGGCCGTAAACTGGTTTCTTGAACCGGTGCCACAGGACGGCGGCTCCGGATCCGGCAGCATCATTGATGACCGTGGGTATGTGGTAACCAATGTCCACGTTATCGAGAACGCCTACAAAATCTATATCAGCCTGAGTGACGGCACCCAGTATGAAGGAAAGGTCATCGGTACCGACGCCGCCAGCGATATTGCCGTCATCAAATTTGATCCGCCTGCGGGAGTCCAGCTGAAAACCATTCCGTTCGGCAACAGTGACACCCTGAAAGTAGGACAGAAAGTCCTGGCCATCGGAAACCCCTTCGGTTTTGAACGTACACTGACCACCGGTATTGTTTCCGGTTTAGGACGCCCTATCAAAAACAGCAACAATACCATCATCCGGAACATGATCCAGACTGATACTGCCATTAACCCGGGTAACAGCGGCGGCCCGCTGCTGGATACCTCCGGCCGTATGATCGGTATCAATACCATGATTTACTCCACCAGCGGTTCCAGTGCCGGTGTCGGATTTGCCGTTCCCATCAATACGGCAAAACGGGTGGTTCAGGATCTGATTACCTACGGAGAGGTGCTCCGCGGTTCCATCGACGGCAACCTGGTACAGCTGACCAGTTCCATTTCACGTTATGCCGGCATTCCGGTAAGCCAGGGACTGCTGGTTTCTGAACTTTCACGGAAAAGCAAGGCACTGCAGGAAGGACTTCTTGCCGGCACAGAAGCTGTCCAGTACGGCAGCAGATATAACCGGACCACCATTTATCTGGGCGGCGATGTCATCACTGCCATTGACGGCGTATCCGTTGCAACCCTGGCAGATTACTACAGTCTGCTGGAAGATAAAAAACCGGGCGATGCCATAGTCCTGACCATTATCCGCGGTAAAAAAGAGCAGCAGCTTCGCATTACTCTCGACTAATCACGAAAAAAATCGTGTCAATAGAAAAGTTGTAAATTTTTATCGATAAATTTTTAGTTTAATGGTATAATCCGGCCCATTCTTCATTGAATATTTTTTTATCCATCAATAAAATGTAGGGTATGAAAACGCATACCTTTAAAGGTGGAATCCATCCACCGGAAATGAAGGAACTCTCAAAGGATTGCGAAATCGTTGCAGCGTTCCCTTCAACAAAAACCGTCAGCATTCCGGTTACCATGGGCGGTGCACCAAACCAGCCCGTTGTACAGGTTGGCGACGTTGTAGCACGCGGTCAGGTTATTGCCCGCAGTGATGCATTCATGTCTGCTCCTGTTCATGCCTCTATTGCCGGAACAGTCAAAAAAGTTGAATCACGTCTGGTAACCCCAAACGTTGACGCCCCATGTATCGTCATTCAGGCAGACGATTCAGACCGTACTGAGTTCATGCCCGTACTTGACCCCTTTACCTGTTCACATGATGAAGCCATCAAACGCGTAAAGGAAGCAGGTATCGTTGGTATGGGTGGTGCATCATTCCCTACTCACGTAAAACTGAATCCTCCAGCCGGTAAAGTTATAGATTGCGTTCTGTGTAACGCAGCTGAATGTGAACCGTACCTGACCATCGACTACCGCACCATGAAAGAACATGCAGACAAACTGGTAGACGGTCTGAACATTACCGTTCACATTACCGGAGCCCAGACCGGTATTATTGTTCTTGAGGACAATAAGGCAGATCTGGTTCCTGTTCTTGCTGAAGCAATTTCAAAAGCCAACCTTGATGAAAAACTGAGTATCTGCCTGTGTAAAACCAAATATCCACAGGGTGGTGAAAAGAACCTGGTTCAGGCTGCTGTTGGACGCGAAATTCCAGCCGGCGGACTGCCAGCAGACATCGGTTGTGTCATTGATAACGTTGGTACCCTGTGTGCCATTTCTGACGCATTCCGCGAAGGTAAACCGCTTATCGACCGTCCGTTCACCGTTTCAGGTCACGCTGTTGAAAAACCGATGAACCTGGTTGTACCGGTTGGTACCCTGGTAGGCGACCTTATTCCTGAAGTTATCCAGCTGAAGGAAAACGTTGTAAAAATCATTTCTGGTGGTCCTATGATGGGCTTCTCCATGATGAGCGCCAACTTCCCTGTTGCCAAAAACACCAGCGGTGTACTCTTCATGGACAAAAAAGAAGCTCCAATCTATGAAGAAACCCCATGTATCAGCTGCGGACGCTGTCTTAAAGCATGTCCGAGCCACCTGACCCCGGTTATGATGGCCCGTTCCCTGAAAGAAGGCAACATTGAAGAAGCAAAGAAATACGGTCTGATGGACTGTGTTGAATGCGGTTCATGTGCATATGTATGTCCTGCAAAAGTAAAACTGGTTCAGAGATTCAGAGCCGGTAAAAACATTGTTCGTGCTGAAATGGCAGCCGCAAAGGCAAAAGCCGACGCCGCAAAAGCTAAGGAGGCCAAATAATGGCAGCACCATCTGACAAGAACGAAATTTACATTTCTTCAAGCCCACATTTTTCTAAAACCAGTTCAACCACCAAAACCATGCTGGCCGTAATCTGCGGACTTCTGCCACTGGCTGTATACGGTGTTGTTCTGTACGGTGTAAAAGCCCTGGTTATTATCCTGACCTCGGTTGTTACCTGTGTAGTATCAGAACTGGCATTCCAGCTGCTGAACAAACAGCCGCTGCGCATTCTTGACCTTTCTGCTGTTGTAACCGGTCTGCTTCTGGCACTGGTTTGTCCTCCACGTACTCCGGTATGGATGGTAGTTCTTGGTGCCGTATTTGCCATTGTTGTTGCAAAGCAGTTCTTTGGTGGTATTGGTGCCAACGTATTCAACCCGGCCCTGGCAGGACGTGCATTCATGTTCGTATCATTCAGCGGCGAAATGGGTAACCACTGGGTACGTCCTTCAATCACCTGTGACGGTGCAACCGGTGCTACCATGCTTTCAAAAATGAAAGCCGGATCAGTATTCATTCCGGATGACTGGTACATGGGTTACTTCCTGGGTAACCGTAACGGATGTATCGGTGAATCTTCAATCCTGCTGATTCTCCTTGCATTCATCGTTCTGGTTGCCATTAAAGTTGTAGACTGGCGTGCTACTGTCGGAATGGTTTGTACTGTTGCCGTTGCAACCTTCATTTCCGGCGGGGACGTCCTCATGTCACTGATGGCCGGTGGTCTCCTCTTTGGTGCCGTATTCATGGCTACTGACTATGCTACTACTCCGGTTACCCCTTGGGGACGCCTGATTTTCGGTATCGGCTGTGGTCTTATTACCTTCCTGATCCGTCATTTCGGTTCATATCCGGAAGGTGTTATGTTCAGTATTCTGATCATGAACTCTGTAACTCCATTCCTGAACAAAATTGTTGGCCGCAAATACGGTTACGCAAAAAAATCTGCTAAAAAAGGAAGTGCCAAATGAAAGAAATGCTTAAATTAGGCTTCGTTTTAGCAGCATTTGCAGCTGTTGCCTGTGTAGCACTGGCTGGTGTAAACAACCTGACCGCTCCGGTAATTGCAGCAAACGAAAACGCTAAACTGACTGCAGCTCTTGCAGAAGTTATGCCTTCTGCAAAAAGCTACACTGACGGTGTATATACCCCAAGCGCAACTGCAGCAACCGTAGAAAGCTGTAATGTTGCACGCGATGCAGCAAACGGTGTTATCGGTTGTGTAGTACAGGTTTCTGGTCCTACCTACGACCGCATGACCATTCTGGTTGGTGTAACCGCTGACAAGACCATTACCGGTGTAAAAATCCTGGCTAACAGCGATTCACCGGGATTTGGACAGAAAGCTTCTGAACCAGCCTTCTATGAACAGTTTGCCGGTAAATCTGCAGAACTCAGCTTTACTGTAGGAACTGATTTTGACGGTATCAGTGGTGCAACCATTACCTCTAAAGGTGTTGGAGCCCTGCTGCAGACTGCAACAAAAGCAGCTCTTGAAGCAATGGCAAACGCCAACTAAGGAGACAGTCATGAAAAAATACTGGCAGATTTTTACAAACGGTTTATTAAAAGAAAACCCACTTCTGGTAATCATGATCGGTCTCTGTTCATCACTGGCTGTTACCACAAGTGTTTCAAACGGTTTCGGTATGGGTATGGCAATGACTTTCGTACTGGTTATGTCGGAAATCATCATCTCCCTGTTCCGCAAATGGATTCCTGAATCAATCCGTATTCCGGTATTCATCATCGTAATTGCATCATTCACTACTATCGTAGACCTGGTAATGAAAGCATACCTGCCTGCCCTTTCAGAGAGCATGGGTGTATTCATTCCGCTTATCGTAGTTAACTGTATCATCATGGGTCGTGTTGAATCTTTCGCTTCAAAACGCTCAGTTGGTGAATCTATCTGTGATGCATTCGGTATGGGCTTCGGGTACCTGTGGGTACTCTGCACCATTTCAATCATCCGCGAACTTTTGGGAAGCGGCACCTTCTTTGGTATGCCGGTTATTCCTGAAGCAAACTGCATCGTATTCTTCAGTCGTGCACCAGGCGGATTCTTTGTATTTGGCTGTATGATTGCCATTACCCGTGCCATCCGCAACGCCGCCGCTAAAGGAGGCAAAAAATGATGTCAATTTTCTTAAAATCAATGCTTGTTGACAACGTAATCCTGATCCAGTTCCTGGCTCTCTGCCCGTTCATCGGTATGACCAATGACACCGGCAAAGCCTTTGGTATGGGTGTTGCAACATCCTTCGTAATGGTTCTGGCTACTGCAGTAACCTGGCCTCTGTATACTTTCATCCTTGAACCACTGGGACTGACCTTCCTCCAGACCCTGATCTTCATTCTGGTAATTGCTTCCCTGGTTCAGCTGGTAGAATTCTACCTGAAAAAATCATCTCCAGCCCTGTACAGCTCAATGGGTGTATACCTGGCCCTGATTACCACCAACTGTGCAATCCTTGCCGTAACCCTGAACAGCATTTCAAACGGATTCAACTTCCTTGAATCCATCGTATATGCACTGGGTTCTGCCTGTGGTTTCATCATGTCGATGGTTCTCATGTCCGGTATCCGCAAGAGAATTGCCAGCGCCCCGATTCCAGCCTGCGTAAAGGGAACTCCGGTTCTGTTTATCGCTGCCGGCCTGCTTTCCATGGCATTCGGTGGTTTCAGCGGACTGATTAAATAAGGAGAAGTCGCAAGTATGAAAACTATTCTTTTAACACTGTGTGTTTCAGCACTGACTGCCTTTATTCTGGGTGTTCTGCTGGGCTTCTTCAAAAAGATTTTCTACGTTCCAACTGATCCTACCCAGGAAAAAATCCGTGAATGTCTGCCCGGTGCAAACTGTGGTGGCTGTGGATATCCTGGTTGCGACGGTTTTGCTGCTGCCTGTGCCCGTGGGGAAGCTCCCGTAAATGGCTGTACCGCTGGTGGTGCTGCCGTTGCACAGAAAGTAGGTGCCGTTATGGGTGTAGAAGCAAGTTCTACCCGTTACGTTGCAGTTCTTGCATGCCGCGGCTGCAAAGACAAGGCTGAACTGAAAGGTATTTACAACGGTGTTCACACCTGTGCTGCTGCCAAAACTCTGGGCATCAACGGTACCAAAATGTGTGCCTGGGGATGTGTTGGTTTTGGTGACTGTGTTGCTTCCTGTAATTTTGGTGCACTGACCATGGGTGAAGACGGACTGCCAAAGTTTGACTACACCAAATGTACCGGTTGTGGTGCCTGTGCCCGCGCCTGTCCTCAGAATCTGATTGCACGCGTAGATGCAGACCGCAAAGGTTCCTTTGCCCAGTGTTCAAACCGTAACCCGAACAAACCGGTTATCCTGAAACAGTGCAAAAACGCCTGTATCAAGTGCGGTAAATGTGAAAAAGGCTGTGCTCAGGGTGCCATCGTGGTAACCAACGGAATTCCTGTTGTTGACTACACCAAATGCGTTTCATGCGGTACCTGTGTTGCCGGTTGTCCTACTAAAGTACTTTCACTGCAGCAGGATATTGTAGGCTGATACAGACGCTTACATCTCGGAATCCTTTGATAACCAAGGGATTCCGGCATAAAAAAGGCAGTCGCCGGAAGGTGACCGCCTTTTTTTGTATCTGCTTATTTATCAAGTTTCCAGCCGAAACCGACTGATACATTGGTTGCCAGTTTTCCGTCCAGAGAGTAACCGGTCCAGGCCGAAACATCGGCTGCCATTTTCAGGATGACCACTTCTCCCAAAACGCCAACACCGGCCGTTACCGGAGGAGTACCGCCTGCAGCCCCTGTTACATGATAATCATAGACGCCTGCAATACCAAACACACCAACGGTAAACACTTTTCCAAATGTCTGGGAAAGTCCGCCGCGAATCATGGCATCAAAACTGAATGACAGTTTTTTCATGCCAACAGCCCAGTTTAAGCCGATGAACGCGTTGCCCAGAACCGGCGCGCTGACGTAGGTTCCCAGCTGGGGCCGTACATCATGGGAAATACCCACATACATCAGCTGCAGCGTACGCTCCGGAGTTTCATCCAGCCTCCGTATCATGTCCTGTTCCCGCTGTTTCATGAACTGAATAACCGGCGATTTTTTCTTTTCTGCCTTTTCAAGAGTCTCTTCCGGTTCCTCTTCTACCGGTTCTTCTGTTTCAGGCGCTTCTTCCTCAGGTTCTTGCTCAGGTTCTTCCGATATTTCTTCGGTTTCTTCCGGAGTGTCTTCCGGTTCCGGTTCTTCTTCTGCCAGAGCCACAGCTTCCGTCATTTCTTCCTGAACAGGAACAAATACCTCTTCTTCCTGCAGTTCTTCTTCATACACCACCGGAACTTCCACAACGGGTGCAATTTCTGGTACGGCCGGTACAGGCTCTTCTGCCACTGCTACTGCCACCGGTTCCTGAACCCGGTAGAACTGTTCTCCACCGGGTACCCGCACCAGTTTTCCGTCTTTGTTACGGACAGCCACAACAGCCGGCTGTACAACCGCCCTGCCCGACGCAAGAACAGGTATCAGCTGACGGGGAAACGAACTGAAGGCATACCGACCACCGGCTATCTGCGGAGTACCCACTACCAGTACCGTGCCATCTTCATACACGACAGACAGCTGCAGTACACAATCATAGATGTTTTTTCCGTCCGGTTTTGCCGGCATCTTCCGGCCTTTCTGCAGGACAGCTTCCAGTTCCTGATACCGTTCTGTTTTACCGATATCGTACTGAATGACGTATTCATCATTCTGCACGCCCTGACACGTTTCTATAAATACCGTTGAAAAATGGTCTTCCCAGTACCGTCCGGCTTCTGCATCAAGATTCTGCCAGACCACAGGATCTCCTGATTCTATGCGGGCCTTCAGTTTTTCATAGCGGATGACAGCTTCATCACTACCGGACAGGTCTGATTCCATGCAGTCATACCAGGCAGCCAGCGCATAAAACCACCGGCCTTCTGATTCATATTTCTGTGCTGTGGCAAACAGTTTTTCATACGCAGCATTGGGAACTGACTGCTGTGCGGAAAGTGAAACAGCGCACATCAAGCAGAATGCAGTCAGGATGATTTTTTTCACGTTCATGCCTCCACTATATCATATCGGCAGGTACGGCTCAAAACCCTTGCGTCTGTATGATTCAGGCGGTATTCTTAAACTGTATGCATATTTCCAAAAGAGTTCTGTTGCTGGGCCTTACGGCGCTGGCACTTTTCAATACAGCATGTAAAAAACAGAGTCAGCAGCCGGTACCGGACCAGGTTGTATTTATCCCCATGCAGGAAGTTGAACCTGAAACCCACCGCTGGTTTTACTTTACCAAATCCGGTTTTGAAGAAACTACCATTCCAGCCCGTTCTCCTGACTACCCGCTGCGCCCCTGGACCCAGGCTCCCCGCATCAGCGGCACCCTTTCAGGCAGCGACACCGCCTACCTTCTGGTAAACCGCCGTGGTCTTGTCCAGCTTTCAGCTGCTGCAGAACCACGTCTGGTACCAGACTCCCGGCTGTTTTCCGGCACTACGGCAGATACCCTTTTAACTGCCGAGGGAAATCCGGTGTTCAAGCTGTACATCAATACCCTGTTTGAAGAAAAAGTAGACCAGTCTGCGGCCTTCAACGGCAAGGTGCCGGTCATGGTGCAGTACAATCCTGCCACCAACCTGTACTATCCGCTGATCAGCAAGGCAGACCTGAAGCTGCCGGAAGAAACCCAGATAACAGCCATGGCCTCCGTCAACGACACCTGGTATTTCAGTGCCAAGCAGACCGATGACCGGCAGACATCCTTTACTTACCTGAGTGTGCCATCCGGTGCTTTCTTTGACACCAGGAACGTGACCCCTGTTTCTGATGAATTTTTCCGTTCACTGTGGGACCAGAAGCCCTTTAGAGAGGCACCAGACCGCTATAAACAGCTCTTATCCGTCATCCCGGATACAATCTCATTTACCCTTTCTGCAAGCGATTACAGCCAATCCTCGCGGGTCAATACTCCAACCCTGTATTTTCAGGGTCAGGATATGGCAGAAGATGATGTGGAAGTACTGCAGGCTACGGGACAGACCGGCAGTTCATGGACCATGGTGCTGTTTTCTGACGGTACCTGCTATTTTACCGGAAGCCTGCCGAAACTGCATATTCTGAATAATGGAAAGCCGGTGTATTTCAGGCTGCCTGCCCTGCCGGAAGGAATGGAATATACCGACTTTGCCCTGTGTGGCAGCAAACTCTACGCCGCATGGGAAGAGCTTGATTTCTACAACACAGGCAAAGCCGGATTTCTTGAAGTGGACCTGGCAAAGGTCCTGTACTGAACCTTATGCCTGGAATGCATTCAGGCCGGTAAAGTCCAGCGTTGCAAAATAGTCATCAATGGTTTCTGAACGGCGGATCTGCTGTACGGAACCGTCTTCACGGAGCAGCAGTTCTCCACAGCGCAGTTTTGCATTGTAGTTGAACCCCATGGCGCGGCCGTGGGCTCCGGCATCGTGGATAACCACGTAGTCACCTTTTTCAATAGCCGGCAGCGGACGCTGAACGGCAAACTTGTCACAGTTTTCACACAGCGAACCTACCACATCGTATACGTGGGCATCTGCACCCGGCAGAACGGCTCCGGTTTCGCTGTCAGTAACATCTTCTTTGCCGGGAACCGATACATGGTGATAGGCACCGTACATACCGGGGCGCATCAGGTCTGACATACAGCTGTTTACACCGATGTAGTCACGGTAAATGTGTTTTTCATGGATGGCATTGGTAACCAGCCATCCGTAGGGACCGGTAATAACGCGGCTGCATTCCATGCGGAAACCGACACCGTCTTTTTCAAAGCAGCCGAAGGTGGCCGGATCTTTCTTTGCAGCGCCCAGAATGATTTCATCGTATACGGCGCGGGTTTTCTGAGCTACATACTCATAATCTACCGGTTTCTGACCCGGTTTGTACGGGATACCGATACCACCGCCAATGTTGATGAATTCAATCTGAATGCCGATTTTTTCTTTCAGTTCGATAACCAGCTCGTACAGAATGCGGGCTGTTTCTACAAAGTAGTCAGGATCCAGCTCGTTGCTGGCAACCATGGTGTGCAGGGCAAAACGGGTGGCACCCAT
>JAKSTT010000043.1 GCA_024413635.1 Treponemataceae bacterium
ATTTTTGATTCGATAGAAACCTACAACAATTCTGCCGTCGGGGTAAACTGGCATCAGGTTTCCCTGTCGCCTCAGACCAGAAGCAACCTGTGCTTTTACATCACCACTGCTACTTCCGGTGGAAAACCAGGTACTGTCCGCTCCCTCGGTCTTGAAGAAACATCAAGGATTACGGCAGCAGATTCTGATCTTCCAACGTATACCGATTCCTATGGCACAACCTATACCATGGGGGCCATCACGGAAGAGCAGCTGGATCCGGTTTACATCAACGAACTGCTTGACCGCATCAAGGAACTGGAAAAAGATTCAGATAATGCAACCCGCGATGAAATCCGTAAGCTGAACGCCGAACTTGATGCAATCTTTGCCAAATTGGGACGGTCCGCCGGATAATGGCAAAGAAGAATCCTTTAGTACAGGCAGAGCGGCTCCTGAGGGCCCGTCACTATTCGCAATGCATCTCTCTCTTGGAACCCCTGATTCTGGAATATCGGGATACCTTCCGCTTTTACTATCTCTTAGGTGTTGCCTACATGTATGTGGGGGACCTGGGGGGAGCAGAGTTGTACTTCAATAAAGCCCGGCGGTTTACTGCTACCAACACTGACCTGATTCTTGCCCAGGCTGCCGTGTTCCTCCGGAAAGGGGAGTTACGGACCGCCGTGTCCTATTATCTTGATGTAAAGGATGCTGATCCCGGAAACCGTACGGCAAAAAAAGCCCTCGCCTTTATCCGCCAGTACAGCCGGGAGCAGAATGTATCACGGGTAGGCATTCCTGAATCTGCCGTAAAGAAGTTTTATCCGAAATTCGGCATGCATCCGGCAATTGTTCCAACGGTTCTGACGGTATGCGTTCTGGCAGCGGCCGGCCTTCTGCTGTACCGGAACTCTGCCCGGGTTCTTGGCCTCAATGGTGCCCGTGCAGACTTAACGGCCCTTGAACTGACCACCGATGAAAAACGTACTGCCATAGAAACGGATATTTCCGGCGGCGTGTACCGGTATCTCATGTCACAGGCCCAGGTAACTGCTGCCTATGAAAAAGCCCAGCGGAACTTTCAGCTGCACCGCGATAATGCTGCCCAGGTGGAAATTAACCGTATCCTCAACTCAAATGCGTCATCGGGCGTAAAATATAAAGCATACCGGCTCATGGATTATTTAGAGGTGCCATCTTTTGACACCCTTAGTGTGCCATACTCATATACACAGGTTGCAGAAGATCCCTGGCTGTATAAAGACTGCTGGGTTATCTGGCAGGGGTTCATCGCCAACGCAAAACCAGGTGATGACTACTATAACTGTGACCTGTTTGTCGGCGATGAGGACTTCAAGCACATGGAAGGTTTTGTCGCCGTGACTATTCCGCAGCCGGTAAACGTTGAAACCGGCCGGACGGTGCAGATACTGGCACAGATAGATATTCAGGACGGAAAGGTACTGCTGAAGGGAAAATCAGTATACCAGCCGGTTCTGAAATAAAAAAACGGTAAATATATCACTTTTTTTTGCGGAAATGGCACAAAACGGTGAGTAGACATATATATACATATGTGTGGGAGGATAAAAAGGTGGCAAAAGTGTCTACAGAATTAGAAGCACAGGCAGAAATGTCAGAAAAATTAAAAGCTCTGGAAGCAGCACGCTTGCAGATTGAAAAACAGTATGGTCAGGGTGCCATCATGAAACTGGGTACCCATGCGGATGCCGCCGGTATGGATGTTGTTCCATCCGGTTCCATTATGCTTGATGAAGCACTGGGTGTTGGCGGTTATCCACGCGGACGTATCATTGAAATGTACGGTCCTGAATCTTCCGGTAAGACTACTCTGGCCCTCCATGCCATTGCTGAATGTCAGAAACTGGGCGGTATTGCAGCGTTTATCGATGCAGAACATGCCCTTGACCCGGTATATGCCAAGAACCTGGGCGTAAATATTGATGAACTGTGGGTTACCCAGCCGGACAGCGGTGAACAGGCCCTTGATATTGCTGAAAGTCTGGTACGCAGCGGTGCCGTTGACATTATCGTTGTTGACTCTGTTGCTGCCCTTACGCCCCAGGCAGAAATTGAAGGCGACATGGGTGACAGCCACATGGGTCTGCAGGCCCGCCTCATGAGCCAGGCGCTCCGCAAACTGACAGCCATCATCGGTAAGTCAAACTGTATCATCATCTTCATCAACCAGATCCGTATGAAGATCGGTGTTATGTTCGGTAACCCTGAAACCACTACCGGTGGTAATGCGCTGAAATTCTACTCATCAATGCGCCTGGAAATCCGCCGTATTGAATCCATTGATGCCAAAGGTGAAGATGATGTTGTCGGTAACCGGGTACGCGTAAAGGTTGTAAAGAACAAGGTTGCACCGCCATTCAGAAAGACTGAACTGGACATCATGTTCGGAAAAGGTATTTCAAGCATCGCATCCCTCCTTGATGCCGCCGTTAAACATGGCTTCATTGACAAACGTGGTGCCTGGTTTACTGCCGGCGACGATAAAATCGGTCAGGGCCGTGAAAATGCCATTGCCTTCCTGACCCAGAATGAAGACTACCGCAAGGAACTGGAACGGAAACTCCGTGAAAAAATGTTCCCCGGTCAGGCTATCAAAACCAAGGAAGATGCTCCAAAAGGTGAAGCTGCAAAGAAAACTGCCGCCAAAGCTGCTGCTGCAACTGCTGCAGAACCGGAACAGAAAAAGCTTCCTGATGAGCTCTTTTAATCATAGGGGATTCCTGAATGTCTGAAGTATCTGTACGGGTTGTGCTGGGACTTGGTTCCAACCGTACCCTGACCCTTGAAAACGGGGAAGTCCTTGAGCCGGTGCAGGTCCTGGAAAAGGCCTGTGCTGCACTGGAGCAGGTACTTTCAGGCCTTACCGTGTCTTCGGTATACCGGACAAAAGCCATGTATGTCACCGATCAGGATGACTTTTACAACATGGCTGCAGCGGGCTGGTATACCGGCAGTGCAGAAAGCCTGCTTGACGCTACCCAAGCCATCGAAGCCCGCTATGGTCGTGACCGGACCAGAGAATTCCGTAACGGCCCACGCTCCCTGGACATCGACATCGAAGTCTTCGGCGAAGAAACCCATACTACCGACCGGTTGCAGATTCCCCATCCACGGCTTCATGAACGTCGTTTTATTCTGGAGCCAATGCTTGAGATTCTTTCAGAACCTTCCGATACACGAATAAGAGATCAGTTCGCACTGTTTCTGGAACAGTTACCTGATCAAGGAGTACGGTTTTATGGAAAATGTCATTACAGAAGTATCTGAAGCAAAAAAAGAATTCACGTTAGGAACCTTTCAGGGGCCCCTTGATCTGCTGTTATTCCTCATCAAGAAAAACGAACTGAATATTTACGATATTCCTATTTCTGAAGTTACCGAACAGTTTCTGGAATATCTGGACTACGCAGTCTCTACCGATCTGGACAGCCTGACAGAGTTTTATGCCATGGCTTCTGACCTGCTGTATATTAAAAGCCGCATGCTTCTGCCCGTTGAAACCACCTTTGACGGTGAAGAACTGGAAGACCCCCGTCAGGAACTGGTAGACAAACTGATTGAATACCAGAAATTCAAGAAACTTTCCAACCTGATGGAACAGAAGGAAGACGAAAACGAATGGTCCCTGGAACGCAAGAAAGGTCAGCGTGTCCTGCCGTTTGAAGAAGAAGAAATGTGGGAAAAGGTTGATACCTGGGAACTGATGAAGACCTTTTCCAAAATCGTTTCTTCCTATGGCACGGAAAAAATCCTGGATATGTATGAAGAAATCAGCGTAGCCGAAAAAATTACCCTGATGGATGAAATCCTTGAAGACCGCGGGGAATGTTATTTTACGGATCTGGTCATCCGCAAGGATAACCTGATGGACATTGTCTGCGCATTTATGGCCATTCTGGAAGCAGTAAAGTTTAAAATGGCCTGCATCTACCAAAACCGCATGTTTGGTGATATAAAGATACGTCCCTATCAGGCAGCATAAAATTTATTAACGAAAGGACGCTATGGAGTATCAGATAGAAACTGAAATCGCCGTTATTGAAGCGATTCTCTTTTTGGAAAACGAACCGGTTACCACCGAGAACCTTATTCAGATTTCCCAGCTTTCAGAAGATGTGGTTGAAGCCGCTCTGGAAGCATTGAAAGAACGGTATACCGATCCCACCTGTGGACTGGAACTGGTTCAGATTACCGGTGGCTGGGCACTTTCTCCCAAAAAAGAACTGTGGAGTGTTCTGAAGGAACGCTATGGAAAGCAGAACGGTGGAAAACTGTCAAAATCTGCAATGGAAACCCTTTCCATCATTGCCTACCAGCAGCCCATTACCCGCGCAGAAATTGAAGCAATCCGCGGCGTATCGGCAGACAACATGGTCCGTCTGCTTATTGAACGGAACCTGATCTGTGAAAAAGGCCGGAAAGACATTCCCGGAAAACCCGTACAGTACGGAACCACCAAGGAATTCCTGAAATTCTTTGGTCTCAGCAGTATTGCTGATCTGCCGAAACTTGATGAAACAGAGAGCGAACGCTTTGAACTTGCCCGCTAACGATAAGAACGATGATGTAGAAACCATGCGCCTGCAGGTATATCTGGCGCATAGCGGTGTTGCCAGCCGTCGTGCCAGTGAGGAAATCATTGCCGCCGGCCGTGTTTCCGTGAATGGGGTAGTGGTAACGACTACCGGCGAAAAGGTAAAGGCAACTGATGTGGTGTGCGTTGACGGCAAACCGGTATCCCTTGAAGAAACCAAGCGGTATGTACTGCTCTATAAACCAGCCGGATATGTGTGTACCCAGTCTGATGAAAAAGGCCGGCAGACGGCAACTGAGCTTTTAAAACCTCATTTTTCAGAGCGGCTGTATAACGTGGGCCGGCTTGATATGTTCTCGCAGGGACTGGTCATCTATACCAATGACGGCGAGTTTGCCCGCCATGTTTCCCATCCGTCATCCCAGATTGAAAAAGAATATATTGTAGAAACGTCAACACCCATGCCCCGGGATCTGGCGGCTAAGTTCATGAAAGGACTCCGCATTGAGGGTGTATTCTACAAGGCAAAACTGGCAGAAGAACTGAATCCCCGCCGTATGCGGGTTGTGCTTATTGAAGGCAAGAACCGGGAAATCCGCCGGGTATTCACCGAGTTTGAAATGGGCATCAGAAGCCTGAAACGTGTCCGTATCGGAACCATCGGGATTGGTGACATGAAGCCGGGTGAATTCCGTGAACTGACTGCCTCAGAAGTGCAGTCACTGATTGAAGTTGAGTATTGAACAGGAGATAAAAAATGGTAATTGCAATTGATGGACCTGCCGGTACTGGTAAAAGTACCGTAGCAAAACGGGTAGCAAAAGAACTGAACATTGTATTCCTGAACTCTGGAAGTTTTTACCGGGCTATTACCCTGGCATTGATTCAGGCAGGAAAACTTGATGGCAGCGTAAAACTGTCAAAAGAGGAAGCCCTGGCACGGGAAGAAGAAATTCTTGCTTTTGCAGAACAGCAGTCTCTGGATTATGACGATGCCATCGGCCACTTCATCCTGAACGGAAAAGATGTGGAAGACCTGCTGCACAGTGATGCAGTTGACGGTAGTGTAGCTGCCATTTCGTCAATCGTACCCGTACGCCATCTGGCAAACAGACGCATGCGTGAACTGACTGCCAAAATGAGCATCGTCTGCGAAGGCCGGGATATGACCACGGTGGTATTTCCGCAGGCTGAGTACAAGTTCTTCCTGGATGCCAGCGTTGACGTTCAGGCTCAGAGACGGTTTGATCAGGGATGCAGTACCCTGACCTTGGAACAGATTAAAGCTGATATTATCCGGCGCGATGAAATTGACCGCAACAAGGCCGAAGGCGCACTGAAAGTGGCTGAGGACGCAGTCTATATCGATACCTCTGACTTGACCATAGAAGAGGTTTGTGGGATAATAATCAACAAAATTCACTTATAAGGGAATATTATATGGATCAGATGGAAGTGGCAATGAATGAAACCTCAAACTCCAAGGGGAACATTCAGACACAATTGCAGGAAGAGTATCTTAAAAGTCTTGGGGCCCTCGAAGAAGGTCAGCTCGTTGATGGTGATGTTATCCAGGTAACAAACGATTACGTATACATCGACGTAGGTTATAAATCAGAGGGAAAAATTCCGACATCGGAGTTTTCGGAATTGCCAAAAGTTGGCGATGTTGTAAGTGTTGTTCTTATTCAGAAAGAAAACAGACACGGTGAAGTTATCGTTTCTAAACAGAAAGCAGATCTGAAGGTTATCTGGAAGAACCTTCGTGAAGCAGCTGCAGAAAAGACCCCTGTTGAAGGAACCATCGCAAAGGTTGTTAAAGGTGGTTACGATGTTTCACTCGGTGCAGATATCCACGCTTTCCTTCCTATCAGCCAGGCTGACAGCCAGAAAGTAGAAAAAGCAGAAAAACTGGTGGGTACCAAATCAATGTTCTACATTGAAAGACTGTACTCAGACAATAAAGCAAACGTAGTTGTAAACCGCAGAAAATATCTTGAAGAATCAATCGAGAAAAACCGCGATGAATTCTTCAACAACGTTCAGGTTGGTGACACTGTTAAGGGTGCTGTAAAAAGCTTCACCTCTTTCGGTGCATTTATTGACCTGGGTGGTTTCGATGGTCTTCTCCACATCAATGACATGAGCTGGGGCCACGTTACCCGTCCAAAAGACTTCGTTAAAAAAGGTCAGGAAATTGAACTGAAAGTTATCCGTCTTGACCCGGAAGAAAAACGCATCAACCTGTCTCTGAAACACTTCTCAGAAGATCCATGGCTGCACTTTGAAGAAAAATACAACGTAAACCAGGTTGTAAAAGGTAAAGTTACCAAACTGACCGATTTCGGTGCATTCATTGAACTGGAAGAAGGTATTGAAGGTCTTGCCCACATCAGCGAATTCAGCTGGACCAAAAAAATCAACAAACCATCAGACATGGTTGCCATTGGTGACGAAGTAGAATGCATGGTACTGGGTTATGACATCCAGGATGGCCGTGTATCTCTCGGTCTGAAACAGGTTCAGGATAATCCATGGGATACTCTTGCTGAAAAATATCCTGTTGGAACCAAACTGACCCGCAAAGTTGTAAAACTGACCAACGCCGGTGCTTTCATTGAACTGGAAGACGGTATTGACGGTTTCCTCCACGCAGATGACCTGTCATGGACCAAAAAAGTTCGTCATCCAGGTAGTGAACTGGAAGTTGGACAGGAAATTGAAACTGTTGTTATCGACGTTGAAGTTGAAAAACACCGCATCCGCCTTGGTGTTAAACAGCTGACCGAAGACCCATGGGCACAGTTCATGGATCAGTACAAAACCGGTTCTACCCTGGAAGGTGAAATCGTTTCTATTACTGATTTCGGTATCTTCGTACGTGCTCCATTCGGAATTGAAGGTCTGGTTAACAAAGCTAACCTGAGCGACAACCGTGATGAACCATTTGAAGAAGCTGTTAAAAAATACAACGTAGGTGACAAAATCAACGTATTCGTTGTAGACGTTAACCCCGAAAAACAGAAGGCTGCATTCTCTGTAAAAGAATTCAAACGCAAACAGCAGCGTGACGAAATCTCACAGTACATGTCTTCAAACAATGATTCAGAAAGCGATGGTTACAACCCATTTGCAGATCTTCTGAACAAATAAACCATGATTTCAGGGTGGGTGCATTAGTATGACGACAACTTCATTAGATGCTGAAACTATTAATGCACTCATTGAAATCAACGCTCTGATCAATTCAGAGTATTGCGACGTAAACGCATTGCTGGTACGAATCCTTGAATCAGCAATGCGTCTTGTTGCATGTGAATCATCTTCCATTCTTCTGGTTAATAAAGCCGATAATCTGTTACATTTTGAAGTTGCGCTTGGTCCAAAGGGCACCGAAGCAAAGTCTGTTCCCGTTGCCAAGGGAAGTATTGCCGGTTGGGTTTATGAACACCGTGAAAGTCTTGTTGTCAACGATGTTCCCAACGACCCCCGCTTTTTCTCAGGGGTACAGGATAAAACAGGTTATGCTACCCGCAATATGATTGCCGTACCGCTTACGGTAAAAAGCAAATGTATCGGTGTTATCGAGCTGCTGAACAAAGATGGAGATTTTACCCGCCGGGATCTTGAAACCATTGAAAGTCTTGGGGTTCAGGCTAGTATTGCATATCAGAATGCACAGACATTCCGCATTGCACGTAATGAAATTGCGGCATTGCAGAATACCATTGAGCAGGGAAGTGAGTTCCACTCATTCATTGCAAACAGTTCCGCTGTTCTTGATCTGGTAAACGTAGTAAACCAGGTGGCCCGTACCAATTCTTCAGTCCTCATTCTTGGAGAAAGCGGTGTAGGTAAGGAACTTTTTGCAGAACAGCTTCACTTAAAAAGCAACCGTGCAAAAAAGCCGTTTATCCGTGTAAACTGTGCTGCACTTTCACCACTGCTTCTGGAAAGTGAACTGTTCGGCCACGTAAAAGGGGCTTTTACTGATGCTGTTTCTACCCGCAAGGGTCGTTTTGAAATGGCAGACGGTGGTACCATTTTCCTTGATGAGATTGGTGAATTACCCTTGGACCTGCAGGTAAAACTGCTCCGTGTCATTCAGTCACGTCAGTTTGAAAAAGTAGGTTCCAGTGAAACCCAGATGGTAGATGTAAGAATTATTGCTGCTACCAACCGGGATATTGAAGCCATGGTACAGGAAGGATCTTTCCGCAGTGATCTTTATTACCGCCTGAATGTTCTCCCCCTGTATATTCCACCGCTACGGCAGCGTAAGGAAGATATTGAACCACTGGCTACATTCTTCATGAATAAATTCAGTGCTGAAACAAAGAAAAACTTTCTTGGTTTTTCAGTAGAAGCAATGGATGCATTATATAACTATTTCTGGCCGGGTAATGTTCGCGAACTGGAAAATACCATTGAACGTGCCTGTGTACTGGGAAATCCTCCATACATCCAGTTTTCCGATTTACGTCTGCATGTAAAACCGTTAAACTACGATGTTGGAACTGATGTCATGTCTGATGAGGACAAGACATTAAAATCTGCCCTGAACCGCTTTAAGAAAGCCTATGTGACCAAAGTTCTGGAAGAAACTTCCTGGAACCAGACAGAAGCCGGAAAGATTCTGGGCATTCAGCGGACCTATGTATCCCGCCTGATGAATGAATTAAATATCAGATAAAAAAAGAAGGAACCCTACAGGAGTTCTGATTCAAAGGAGTTCTTCAAATGGAAAAAGAAGAGAAAAAAACAGCTTCAGGCGTTCTGGCCAACTGGATCGCTAAAAACAGCGTTATTCTTATCGGTATTATTGCCGTAGTAGTTGTTGTTGCCGTTGTTCTTGGTGTTGTTTCTACCGTAAACACCAGCAAAGCTGAAAAAGGTTTTACTGAACTGGACAATCTGTATTATCAGCTGACTGTTGCACAGAATAAAACTGACGCAACTGAAGAATCTGTAAAAGCTAAAGAAGCAGAAACCCTTTCTGCTGTATATGCCCTGGCTGATGCAAACAGCAAGAATGCTGTAGGATCCCGTGCCTACCTGCTGGCTGCCGCACTGGAATTCAAGAATGCTGAATATGCTAAGGCACGTGATGCATACCTGAATGCTGCAGCAGCAAATGAAAAGGCATATACTGCTCCACTGTGCTGGTACAATGCAGCAATCTGTGCAGAAGAACTGGGTGATGTTGACGGTGCCATTGCAAACATTGAAAAAGCAGTTGCCCGTGCAGACTTTGTTACTGCTCCACGTGCCATGTTCAATGCCGGCCGTATGGAAGAACAGCGCGGTAACTATGCTGCTGCAAAAACCTGGTACAACAGAGTAAATGACAAATATGTAAACGATAACTGGGCTAACCTTGCTAAATCACGTCTGATTTCACTGGACGCTGAAGGCAAGAACTGATTTATTCCAGAAAACGTATCGCAATGAAAAGACAGCCATTCAGAAAAGGAACCCATCTGTTGTGTACTTTCCTGACCGCAGGCTGTCTTTTTTTATGCTCCTGTGGTATGGAGCATTTTTACCTTATTGAGCCGCCGGTTATCGTTTCTGAACCTGCAGAATCATCAGACTATCAGTCCCATGTGAGTGTATTTATCACAAAAGACAAAAAAAATGCACAGTATACCGATATACGGATATATGGCACTGCCATTTTTTACCGGATATACGGCAGTATAGAAACCATGCGGAGTGAGGTAGAGTCTATCCGGTCCGTAAATACTGAATATACCGAAAGCGGCTATAACCGTATGCAGAACTACGGCTATAAGGAAATGATTCCCCGTATACCCTTTGGTACTGAAGATAAAACGGTAACCATCCGGTTATCAACAGAATCGGTTTATAGTGCCGGCGCGTATTATACGGATTCTTCAAATGCAAGCCCCACAAGTCTTTCTTCTCCCAGACGGACCGGTGGTATCGGTACCTTTACCTTTACCAGCCAGTATAAACCCGCTGTTGATGACATTGATGCAAAAGTAACTTCTGATGTATCTAAATGGTATGTACCGTTATTTGCCGTAACCTACGGAGAAGGAACCGACAGCGTACAGCATTACAGTCAGCTGGAATATCTGGGATATTTCACCATAGAATAAAAAGGAAACTGATATGAGTATCGAGAACAAAAAAACAGCCATTGACGGCGGAAACCATGCAGCACTGTGGCACGGACGGTTTCAGGAAGGACCTGATGCAGCTGCCGTAGAGTTTGAAACTTCCATTTACGCAGACATGCGTCTTGCCCAGGATGACATTACCGGCAGTATTGCCCATGCCGGCATGCTGGGTAAAACAGGTATTATTCCCGCAGATGAGTCAGCTGCCATTGCTGCTGAACTTGCAAAGATTGCAGACGAAATCAAAAGTGGAAAACTGGCTATTGATACCAGTGCAGAAGATATTCATTCCTTTGTAGAAGGTGTCCTTACAGACCGTTTGGGTAACACCGGTAAAAAAGTACATACCGGAAGAAGCCGTAATGACCAGATTGCTCTGGATGAACGTCTGTATCTGCGGCATGCCGTTCCTGAACTGCAGGCTGAGATCCTGAAGCTGATTGAAACTCTGGCGTCCATAGCAGAAAAGCATACAGAAACCCTGGTATCCGGTTATACCCACATGCAGCGCGCACAGCCGGTTACTCTTGCCCAGCATGTACTCAGCTGGAGCTGGATGCTGAAACGGGATTATGAACGGCTTTCTGATATGGTAGAGCGTATAAATCTTTCACCCCTGGGAAGCGGTGCACTTGCCGGCAGCGGACTCCCGCTGAACCGTGAAATGGTAGCCGAAAGCCTTGGTTTTGCCGGTGTTACCCAGAACTCACTGGACAGTGTTGCTGACCGTGATTACTGCATTGAACTGGCATCTGACCTTTCAATCCTTATGATGCATCTTTCGCGCTTCTGTGAAGAAGTTGTCATCTGGTCCACAGAAGAGTTTAAGTTCATTGATCTTTCTGAAAAATGGTCTACCGGTTCCAGTATTATGCCGCAGAAAAAGAATCCTGACTTTGCTGAATTGATTCGTGGAAAAACCGGCCGTGTATACGGTGACTTAATGGCCCTGCTGACCATTATGAAAGGACTGCCCCTCAGTTATGACCGTGACCTGCAGGAAGACCGTGAAAACCTGTTTGATGCCTATGATACCGTGTTCAATTCACTGCAGATTTTCAATGCCATGATAGGAACTGCCCGCTGGAATACTGACCGTATGGCTGCCAGCTGTACCGGTGGGCATGCCAATGCTACTGATCTTGCTGACTATCTGGTCCGCAAGGGTATGCCGTTCCGCGTGGCACATGAAGTGTCTGCCCGCTCTGTACGTTACTGCATTGAACACCAGTGCAATCTTGAAGACATGCCGCTGGAAGAGTACCGCAAAATCAGCGATCTTATCGAAAATGATGTGTATGAAGTACTTCCTGCAGACTGTTGCGTAAAAGCACGACTGACTACCGGTGGACCGGCTCCGGAGCGGACAAAGGAGCAGATAAAAAAACTGCAGCAGTTCATTGCTGAATGCCGCAGTTGATGAATGATGAAAATCCTTGGCTATATCAGCCGAGGATTTTTTTTGTGATGGCAATCAGTTTTTCGGTGGTGAATGGTTTTACAATCCATCCGGTGGCACCGGCAGCTTTACCTTCCTGCATTTTATCATCCTGGCTTTCAGTAGTCAGAGCAATAATGGGGGTAAATTTATAAGCTGCATTTGATCTGAGTGCTTTAGTCAGTTCGATACCGTTCATGTTTGGCATGTTGATATCAGTGATAATCAGGTTAAAGGTGTCTGCTTCGGCCTTTTTCAGACCATCCAGACCGTCCTCTGCTTCAGTTACTTCGTAACCTTCCTGTCCCAGAACGAATTGAACGCTTTTTCTGATTGATACTGAATCGTCAACAATCAAGATTTTCTTTGCCATGATTTTTCTCCTCTCATGTAGTGGCAGATTTTATCTGTTTGCATGGCTGATAACATCAGCGCAGATTTCCGTAAGTGGCAGAACGGTATCAATACCGCCCTGTTCAATGGCTACCGCCGGCATGCCGAACACTACGCAGGACTGCTCATCCTGGGCAATGGTATAGGCGCCGGTGTCGTGGAGCTCTTTCATGCCTCTTGCTCCATCATCTCCCATACCGGTCA
Source organism: Treponemataceae bacterium (assembly GCA_024413635.1). GTDB lineage: Bacteria > Spirochaetota > Spirochaetia > Treponematales > Treponemataceae > Treponema_I. The sequence continues at coordinate 12,740 of JAKSTT010000043.1, forward strand.
TTATAACACCGATGGCGTTTTTCCCCGCATATCGTGCCGCAGACCGGAACAGTACATCAACGGACGGCCGGTGTCTGGTTACCAGCGGCCCGTCGCGAACTTCAACAAAATACCGGGCACCGCTCCGTTTTAAGAGGGTGTGTTTGTTTCCCGGGGCAATCAGTGCCTGGCCGCGGACAACACTGTCACCGTCGGCAGCTTCTTTAACCCGGATTTTACAAAGGCCGTCCAGCCGTTCTGCAAAACTGCGGGTAAAGTTTTCCGGCATATGCTGTACAATGACGATACCAGGGGCGTCGGCCGGCATTTTTTCAAGGACTGCCTTTAATGCTTCCGTACCGCCGGTACTGGCACCCATGACAACAACCCGCTCGGTGGTTTCCAGAACCGGTGTGGTTCCCTTATCCAATACCGCATCGGCGGTCAGTTTGGGTTCAACAGAAAGGGTCGTGCGCACTGTTTTCTGGGTAATGCGTTTGCGGGCGGCAAATGCAGCGTGCACGGCATCACAGATGGTAATGCGGCTTTCTTCCAGGAATGCCTTTGTTCCTACTTTGGGCTTCTGGATAATATCCAGGGCTCCGTATTCCAGTGCACGTACAGCATTGGATGAGCCTTCTTCTGCCATACTGGAACAGATGATGACCGGCATTGGGGATTCTGCCATAACCTGCTGTAGAAAGGTCAGACCATCCATTCTGGGCATTTCCAGGTCAGTCAGGAGGACATCCGGCATTTCTGCCTTCATTTTGCTTAATGCCATCAGACCATCCTGTGCGGTACCCATAACCTCAATTTCAGGGTCAGAAGAGAGAACTGTTTTTAGTGTTTCGCGTACAACGGCTGAATCATCAACCACTAAAACTTTAATCATAAGCTGTTGACTGTTCCTGTTTTCTGATATACCGTCGGAGCCACTGTTTTCAGCGGCAGATCCATGGCAAAAATAGTCTCAGAATGGCCAAGAAACAGGTATCCCCCTGGTTCCAGATGCTGGACAAATTTCCCGATAATTGCTTCCTGTGTCGGCTTATCAAAGTAAATCAGCACATTGCGGCAGAAAATGATATTGAAGGTATCCTTAATGGGGTAGGCATGGTCCATGAAGTTAAGGCGCTTGAAATGTACCTTACTCCGTAATTCCTGCTTTACCCGTACCTGCTTTTGCTGGGGATCCTTGCTCCGTAAGAAATACCGCTTCTTCAGGTCGTCGCTGATGGCTGCAATTTCTTCTGCCGGATAGACGGCGTTACATGCCTGGTCTAGCACTTTTGTAGAAATATCCGTTGCAAGGATTGAAAATTCACTGAACTGGCCGGGATGCTGCCGAATGTATTCAGACATGACGATGGAAAGGGTATAGGGTTCTTCACCACTGGAACAACCTGCCGACCAGATTTTCAGGGAACGTTTGCCTTCGGCTGCTTTTTGCGGCAATACGGTTCCCGTCATATAGGCAAAGTGGTCTGCTTCACGAAAGAATTCGGTCTTATTGGTGGTCAGGTTATCAATCATGATAATCAGCTCTTCACCGGTCCGGTCCTGGTTGAATACATAATCCAGATACTGGGTGAAATCAGTAAACTGCAGTTTCCGGAGCCGGTGCATGAGACGTGACTGTACCATAATCCGTTTGGATGGAGGCATTTTTATGCCCACATTGGATTCCATAAAGTGTGAGATGGTTTCAAATTCTTTGTCAGTCAGACCTTTTATGTTGTTCAGCGCTTCAATCATGGCTTATGAATTCACATCCAGTTCACGAACAATATCAGACAGCTTGAATACATCAATAATCAGCGCCACGGAACCGTCTCCAAGAATGGTTGCACCGGAAATACCTTCTACATTCTGGTACAGACGTCCCAGCGGCTTGATTACGGTCTGATAGTTACCGATAACCTTGTCTACCACCAGACCGATTTTTGATGACTGGTCAGATACAATAACCATCTGGCGGATTGACGGAACTTCGCTTTCAACGCCAAAGAAGGTCCGCAGGTCAATGTAAGGAATCATGTCATCACGGATCTTCATGGCAGAACAGAATTTACCCTTGCGGATATTCAGGTTTTCAAATTCCAGACATTCTGAAACGTTTGACAGTGGAATGACGTAATGATTGTCTCCCAGCTGGATGAGGATACCTTCAATAATAGCCAGGGTCAGCGGCAGTTTCAGGACGAACTTGGTTCCTGCACCCGGTTTACTGGTGGTATTGACGGTTCCACCCAGGGAGATGATGTCGCGTTTTACAACGTCCATGCCGACGCCGCGGCCTGAAACGCTGGTGACTTTATCAGCTGTTGAGAATCCCGGCTGGAAAATCAGGTCTGCAATTTCGCTTTCAGACAGTTCATCGCTGGCCTGACACAGACCTTTTTCTACGGCCTTGGCCTTAATCTTTTCAAAGTTGAGTCCTGCACCATCGTCTTCAATGGTAATGAGTACAAAGGCTCCGGCATGCTGGGCACTTAAGGTTACGGTTCCTTTCCGTGGCTTGCCGGCAGCTTCACGGTCAGCAGGCAGTTCAATACCGTGGTCAACGGAATTGCGGATCAGGTGAACCAGCGGGTCATTGAGTTTTTCAATGACGGTTTTGTCCAGCTCAGTTTCTGCACCTTCAGTAATCAGGTCAATGTCTTTATGCATTTCACCGGATAGGTCACGTACCAGCCGGCGGAAACGGCTGAAAATGGTACCGATAGGCAGCATACGCATATCCATGGTGGTGTCACGCAGTTCAAGAATCAGCCGTTCACCCTGTTCTCCCAGGGTGCTTAATACCGGTGATTCCAGCTGGCTTGAAAGCTGGGTCAGACGTGCATTAAAGGTAACCAGCTCTCCTACCAGGTCTATGAGTTTATCCAGTTTTTCTGAGTTTACCTTGATGGTAGACTGGGCAGATTCCTGGTTATGTTTGTCAGATACCGCCTTAAGGTGTTTCTGTTCAGTAAGGGCTGCCGATACCTCTTCCTTATCAACAATTTTCTGTTCAGTAAGGATGGCACCAAGATGTTTCTGTCCGCCCAGCGCGGCATCAATTTCTGCCTGGGTAACCAGTTTTTTCTCCAGAAGAATTTCACCCAGTTTTTTGGGTGGAGCGTTCTCATTCTGGTCAGAATCAGTCAGGCGGATAATTTCAACGGTGCTGGTATCATCAACAAAGATGAAGACGTCTTTGATCTCATCCTGGCTTTTATCGGTGGTCAGTACAATATCCCA
>JAKSTT010000044.1 GCA_024413635.1 Treponemataceae bacterium
GGTACTAACGGCACGTACAGCCACTTGCTGCTGTCCGTCATGTTTTTCGCCATCATTCCCAGGTCTACCTTTGCCGTAGTTTCCCCCAGGACAAAACTGCCGTCTTCCGTATCAAGCCGGGCACCCCGGCCATCTACCTGCACGCCTACAACCGCATGGCTGTATTCCCGTGATACAAAAATGGAACTGGGTATACCCATATTCATCAGCAGGCAGGTAATGAGCATGGCCCGGCTGTCGCAGTCGCAGCCGCTGCCGGTCAGTGCTGCCGTTACCGGCGTAAAGTCACTGGTGGTGTAATCCCGCTGGTAGGTAAAATTCTGGGTCCAGGTTAACAGCTGCTGGGCAACATCACGGTCAGTGCTCTGCAAGGCGTTCTGAATCATAAAGGCAGCATTCTTCAGCCGGCCGCAGCTGTTCCTGAAAATCTGCCGGTAGTACCGCTGCCATGCTTCCTGCCACAGGGGACTGTCAGCATACATGACAAGGACGGCGTATTCCCGTTCCACCACGAACCGGTCGGCCTCCACGTCATCGGCATCCAGCTGTACTGTCACTTTCGTTCCGTTGATATCCAGGGATACTGGTACCTTTTTCGTTTTCGGATAGGCATAACTGGTCACCGGACCTGCTTCCCGATAGCTTCCCCGGTCGATGTTCAGGCTGTCGGCACAGCTGATGAGAAACTGGTCTACACCCCCAAGGTTACCGTAGCTTTCGTCAATATAGCTTAATGCGCAGACGGTTCCCTTTCCGCCGCTTAACCGGGCTGCCACGGCCCAGCCGTAATAATCATCAGAACCAAGGGTCATCTCAAAGCTGCCAAGTACCGTGTCCGCATTGCGCCAGTCAACGTCATCAATATCGCCTTCTGCATGCAGTTTTGAAAAAACATCAGTCAGGGCTTCACGCGGGGTCTCAAAGGCATCTGCAGGATAGCACCGGAGCAGCACCTGTACCGGCAGAGCCTGGTGGACAAACAGAAAACGGTTGTCGTCCTGGGCGTCAGCCATTTCAAAGCCTTCCGGCAGGTCAACGGAAAAATCCCAGGTGCTGGAATAAATGACGTCAGCAGAAAGGGCTGCCGGAATAAGAAGCAGCAGCAGGACCACAGCAATGCAGACTTTTTTGAACATAGAACTCTCCAACTTGTAAAAGCGTTTGGTCTTCTGTACAATTTTCGGCATGAATGCCCTTCCTGTTGTATATGAAAACGATGAAATTCTGGTAATTAACAAGCCTTGTGGCCTTGCCGTGCAGGGCGGACAGGGGGTAACGGCCAGTGTTGACCGGGTACTGCCTGAACAGGTGGGGTATCCGGTGTATCTGGTGCACCGTCTTGATAAGGAAACGGCAGGCCTGCTGGTCGTTGCAAAAAGCAGTGCCGCTGCGGGCAGATGGACCCGGGAACTGAATGCCGGAAAGGTACGGAAAGTGTACCAGGCCTGGTGTCTGGGATGTCCCAAGGCAAAAAAGGGTACCTTTACGGAAAAGGTGCAGCATAAGGATAAAAGCCAGAATGCAGTAACCCATTATCAGGTGCTGAAATCAGAAACGGTTACGCTGGAAGATGGCAGCATGCTGGAACTGAGCCTGCTGCAGCTGACCCTGGAAACCGGACGGATGCATCAGATCCGCATACATCTGGCTCAGGCTGGATTTCCCATCTGTGCTGATGATAAATACGGTAACTTCAAGGCCAATAAAATCCTGCAGAAACAGCTGAAGGTAAAGCGCCTGCAGCTGGCTGCCTGTCAGCTGACCATTCCGGTCGGCGGAAAGATGGAAACGTTCACTGTTGAACAGCCTCCCCACTTTTTGGTAATATAACAAATAATTATGGATACGACACTTGTAACCCGCGCACATCTGGAGACCCTGTCTACCGCAGATCTTCTGGCGCTGGCAGATGATTACGGAATTGATATTCCGGAAGAATTAAACAGACAGTTAATAATCGGTGAACTTCTGGAAGCCGCTGCAGAAGAAAACGAATATGAAGAAGAACCGGTGCAGGAAGGGATAAATCCTGGTCTGCCTGAAGAAAACGCCTTACCGGATCACTATAACGAAACTTCCATTACCGCCATTATGCGTAACCCGGTATGGTGCTATGTATACTGGGATATCAGTGATGCTGACAGGGCAAACATTCTTGCAGCAGAGAACTTTGATTCTCTGGTTCTGCGTGTTTCTTTCTTTGAAAACCGCGCTTCTGCAAAAGCCCGTGAGTCCTATGATATTCCGGTAACCGATGAAAACCGTGAACAGTTTATCCTCGTCCCGGCTAACGAACTGTATGTACGCATTGACCTGGTTGCTCTGGTTGAAGAACTGCCGGCACAGGTTCTTGCTCATTCCCGCATGATTACCATTCCTCAGGGATGCCCTGAGATTTCGTCTATCATCAATGATTCTGATATTTCTGATATCATGAAGATTTCGGGCCTTCCAGCCCTGATCAAGACTCAGTATCAGAATCACCGTCAGTCATTTTCTTAATACAGGATCTCTCTATGTCTAATAAAAAACTGGTATTAACACTTGTTGCAGATCAGCAGTTTGTACGTCACCTGGACAATGATGATCCTCATTTTTCCAGAAACGAAGCACTGTTTGCTGCCATCTCGGATACCTGGCTGCCACTGCTCAATATGTTTGCAAACCTTGAAGCCGAAGGTATTCCCTTTAAATTGAATCTGGTTATGTCACCAACCCTGTGTGACATGTTCGCAGATCCACGGCTGCAGCTGTTGTACATTGAATGGCTGAACCGCAAGATTACCCTGGGTGAAGCAGAAATCAAGCAGTATGAAGCCGGATCAGTGCAGTATACCCTGGCAAACCGCTATCTTGCCGATGCAAAACAGAATCTCCATGATTTTACTGAAATCCTGAATCAGGACATTCTGTCAAAAATCGTATACTACGCAAAACGTGGAAATATCGAGCTTCTGGCAACCACTGCTACCCAGTGTTTCCTGCCCCATTTTGCTGATATTCCTGAAGCAGTGCAGGCTCAGATTGAAGTTGGCCTGCAGTCCCACAAACGCTATTTCGGCGTTGCTCCGGACGGATTCTATATGCCGTATATGGCCTATGGTCCTGCCCTTGAATGGATTATCCGTCCCTATGGCTTTAACTATACCATTCTGGATACCCACGGTATCCTTTTTGCTGATCCTCAGCCGGAACAGGGAATTTTCTATCCCGTACGGACAAGAAACTCCCTGGCTCTGTTTGCCCGGGATTCCAGCAATACCCTGGAATACCACACTCATCCCGTATACCGCAGTCAGGAATATGACATTGGTTTTGATGCTGATGAATCATATCTGACCGAACACTTTGGTGCTTTTGACAGCCGTGTTGCCACCGGGTACAAATACTATGCCCAGGGAACCACGTCTTCTGAACGGGTATTCTACGATGAAGAAATGGCACTGGATCAGGCTAAGAAAGATGCCTGTGCATTCTATGCAGAAAAATGTGCCCTGCTGGATAAGGCTGCAGAGCTGTGTACCACTGAAATGGTCGTTGATACCTGTGTATTTGACATCAATATGTTTGGCGGCAAATGGTTTGAAGGTATCGACTTCCTGGACGAACTGCTCAGAAACATCGCCTTTACTGAATCATTTGATGTAAGCTGCTGTACTGACCTGCTGGAAAACCAGTTCAACCTGCAGAAAATTGAACCGTTCCCCTGTGCCGCCTGTGGAGAAGGGTATGGTGAAAACCTGCTGAGCCACAGCAATGGCTGGATGCTCCGCTATGTACGCAAAGCCTGTGAACGGATGATTGACCTGGCCGGCCGCTTTACCGATGATACCGGATTGAAATCCCGGTACCTGAACCTGGCTGCAAAAGAAGTGCTTATGGCAATGGACAGTTCCTGGCCGGCCATGATTGATGACCAGCAGCATCCTGATTATGCAGAATACCGCTTTAAGGAAAGCGTCGGCGCTTTCAGCACGGTATATGAATCCCTTGGTTCAAACAACATCAGTACCGAATGGCTGACCCGCATGGAAAAACGCCATACTCTGTTTGAAGACATCAACTATCACGTTTTCAAACGGAAGGACTGATTCAGTCAATCCGCTGCAGGTCCAGCATCATCTGTTCAACCCGCTTGGTGTCTTCCGCGGCCTGCAGTGCAATCTTTACCGGATCATACCGCTTGTTCAGCATCAGCGCCTTCTGCCACAGTTCAATGGCCATGTTCAGGTCTCCCCGGGTATAGTAATCAATGCCCAGAAGGTAGTAGGTGTCAACTTCTTCCTGTACTTTTGCCCGTCCCCGGTCTCCCAGGTGGGTTTTCAGTGCCAGACTTACCCGGTTCAGCGGATTCAGTGAGCTGGTAATGTCATAGGTGTAGTTTACGTTCATGGTTACCCGGCTGGTTATGTCATACTGGGCACCAAGACTGAACCGTGGATTTGCTCCTTTCAGCAGGAATCCTCCCTGCACAGAGAAAAAATCAGTTACCTGAACTTCAATACCGGTGCCTGCTGCCCAGTGTTCGCTTTCTGCCATGTTTTTCAGATTGACCGGCTGCTGGAACTCAAAGGTCAGCACTGCCGGCTGTATCACGCGATATGCTGCTCCTACGGCAATACGGCTGGGAAGGGGTTCGTCATTGATGGTATCCGTGCCGAAATTGACTGCTGCAATGCCCATGGAAAAATTCGGTTCCCGGCTGTTATAGAATTTCAGGAAGTTAAACCGCAGCAGCATGCCGGCATCAGCCAGCAGCGCAACGGCAGACTGGGACCGGCCTGAGCCTTCGGTTATGATGCCGGTAGTGTCATCAGCGTAATCAGGAACGGTCCGCAGGGCAGCCTTCAGGTTTGTTCCCAGTGCAATGCCCTTGAAAGAGTATCCGTGCAGGAAGTTATACGACAGATTGAGGATGGCAACAGATTCCGTGTAGTACGAGGTGTTCAGTTCCTGGCCAAAATAGTCATATTCAGTAAAGGGCACGTAAAAGCATTTTGCCATGACGCCGTACCCAAAATCGTTGTTCCGCTGGGTAAAGGCCAGGGTCTCAACTGCAGAATCGGCAATCCACCGGTTGTGGAATGCGGCGGCTTCCGTTTCTTTCAGCAGACTGGATGCGGCCGGGTTGTATTCAAAGAAACTGATGTCGTCACTGAGTCCGGTAAAGGCGGTTCCCAGTGATTCTGAACGGCCACCCGACGGAATCAGCAGTGATCTGAAAACGGTCAGACCTTCGTTGTCCTGTTCCTGATACATATCACTGAATGCCAGTGTGGTACCAAGAACCAGTGCGGCTCCAAAACTGAGGATTTTTCGTATGTTCCGTGCAGAAAACAGACCCATTGCATTTTCATAGTATCAAAAAACACTTGAAAAGTACAAATTGGGCAGACAGACATTGCATAAAGTAGTAAGAAAATCCGAAATAGTAGAAGAGTGAAACTGTTTTTGCGCACGCTCAATGGTATACTTACTGTGGTGACGTTTTCAAAAAGATTTTCTGTATCCCTTATCTCCTCAATTCTGCTGCTTTCTCCGGCGGGAGTAGTGTATGCAAAAAGCGGGGCAGAACAGCTGCAGCTGCAGGAAATTGACCGTCACATTGATAACCGCGATTACAACGAAGCCCTGAAAATGCTGTCGGAATTTGTCCGCACCAATCCGGACCGGTTTGACCAGGCACAGAAGCGTATCGACCGCATAATGGATAGCCGGGAACACCTTACCCAGCTGGCAGAAGAACTGGTAAACGTCATTGAAACGGATCCGGAAAACGATGAACTGAAACTGGATCTGATTGACCGGATTGAAAATATCGAAATCAACCCGTCGCCCCAGATGTCGGCATTTCTGGCATCAACCAGGCGGGCTGCTGAGTTTGCCGTTAACCGCATAAAATTCCAGAACATCATTACGGAAGGTTCACGCCTTGCCCATGCCAGTGACTACACGGCGGCGGTACAAAGCCAGATTGCAGGTTTTTCGGTATACTATGACACCTTTGTCCGCGAGAATGATGCGGAAACCGTCGCCGGTGTAGACCGCCAGATTGCCGGAGTAAAGGAGCAGGTTTCACGGTTTGATGCAATCAGTACTGAAGCCGAAAACGCCATTGCTGCGTTGAAAGGCTGCCTTGAGCGTGATGAAACTGCTGCATCCCTTCGTGCCCTGACCCGGGTGGAATCCGCCATGACGGCGTACGCCCGGCTCCGTAATGACATTGCCGAAACAGGCTACCGTTTCCAGGAGCAGTACGAGCAGACGGCAGATGAGCAGGAAGCGGAAACTGATGCCAGCTATCTGCCCTTTGCCTGGCGTTTCATTCTCGGCACTTCCAGTGAGCCGGATTCCGGCATGACCGGTGCCATGGACCTGCTGTGGAACTCCATGCTTGAAAGTGCCAAACCCTATGCCCTGCAGGCAGCCCTGTCACATTTTGATGCCTTTATTCCCCTTTCTGCCGGAACCGATACGGCAAGTCTGGTTGCGGTTGCGCCTGAAGCAGAAAAACAGCTGTCAGACGCCCAATTGTACCTGAATATCGGTGAAGCCCTTGATGGCTTCTATGCCCTCCGGAAAACCGGTGCCGATACACTGGATGTTTCTCCTGATCCCCAGTATGACCTGGTACTGTCGGATATGCGGAATGTGGGTAACTGGATTCAGGGACTGATCATTCATGACGGAACATTCCAGAAAACCGTGCAGCAGGTAGCGGTACGCCCCTATGAACAGGTGGCATCTGCTGCCGGCAGTCAGATTGCTGCCGGAGATTTTTCCTGGTTTACCCTGATGACGGAAAGTGCCCAGCGTATGGGCGTCCTGTACGATGCCGCCGTTGAGTACAGCGGAGGCATTATGAGTGTTACCGGAAGGCTGCAGGATCTGGACGGTCAGGTTACCAGCCGGCAGTTCCTCGATTACGCGTTGAATCTGGGGCTGTCCCTGCAGACTGAATCCAGCAGCTACCGGAATATGCTGCAGCAGTGGATGCAGCAGTACATCAATGCCGCAGCTGTTGCCATTGCAGAGTCAGCCGGTGCGTCATATACAGAAGCTTATGAGCTCCTGAATGATGCGCTGGATCCGGAAGTCAGCTCATATCCCCAGAAGGTAGGGGAGCAGACTGCGCTGCTGCTGCCCCGGTATGCCCGCTCTTCTGAACAGCTCCTGTCGCTGGCTTCGCTTGCATCATCCGGCTGCAATACGGACCTGATTACCCGGACCGTGGAAACCCTTGCAGACCTTACGGCACAGACCACTGCCTTACAGGCAAAGGCCGATGACCGGATTCTTCAGGCTCAGCGTATTTATGCAGAAGGGGAACTGCGGTATTCAGAAGCCAGAAAGGCCATTACCCGTGATGATTACTCCAGTGCCCGTACCAGTCTGCAGCGGGCTGGATCAAAATATGCAGAATCGTTCCTGTACCGTGAAGATGCGGCGCTCCGTGCCCATTGCGACGCCAAACTGGTGGCATTGGGAGAAGAAATCAACCGTCTTGAAAACGAGCGTATCGTACTTGAAGTACGCCGCCTGAAAAAACAGGCAAAAACGGAGTATTACGCCGGAAACTTTGAACTGGCCGACAGCCTTCTGCAGCAGGCAAAAGCCCGCTGGCTGGTAACCAACGTGGATGATGACCCGGAAATCGTGCAGCTTCTGGCACTGGTAGGTACGGCGCTGAGCATGAAGACCGGCCGCACCCTGTCACCGTCTGCTGCCCTGTATCCTGAAATGAGCCAGACCCTGAACATTGCCCACAGTTTTTACGCAGAAGGTGAGGCACTCCTGAAAAAAGGGCAGCGGGAAGCCGGTGTTGCCGCCCTGCAGAATGCCCAGCAGAAAATCCGCGAACTGCAGCTGGTATACCCGCTGAACCAGGAAGCCAGCCTTATGTCGCTGCAGATTGATAAGCTCATTGATCCTGCTGCTTTTGAAGTGTACTTTGCCCAGAAAGTTCAGTCTGCAAAAGCAGAGTACCGCGAAAAGGAAAAACAGCGGCAGGTATATGCAGACCTGCTGGACCTGTATGAAATCAATCCGTCATATCCGGGACTCAAGGACTTCATCTACACCGTAGAAATTGAGCTGGGAATCCGGCAGAAGCCCATTGACCGGACGGCACAGAATCAGTCGGCAGCACTCTACAAGGAAGCCGTTGCCCTGTACAATAAAAACAGTCGTGATGAAATCAACCTGCGCAGTGCACTGGCAAAGGTTGATGAAGCGCTGACAAAGAACCCTGACAATGAAGAAGCACAGACTCTGAAAGACCGCATCAATATTGCCCTTGGTGGCAGCGGTTCCGTTGTTCTTCCGTCAGAGGCAGAAAACCTGTATCAGAAAGCTGTCCAGGAACTGCAGAAAGGAAACACCATCCAGGCTGCAGCCATCGTCATGCAGCTGATGCAGAATCCTGAGTACGCCAAGTCTGCAAAGATTCTTGACTTACAGAAAAAGGTAGATTCCCTGTTATGATGCGCCGCGCTTTACGCCACCTGACAGTGTTACTATTCCTCATCCTTGCTGCTGCCGGAAATCTGGCTGCCGCTGCCTGGTACTGGGAAGAGCCGGCAGCTCTGTCATCGGAAGAAAGCCGCTATCCCCAGACAGCGTATCTGCCGGACGGCAGCCTGTCTGCCGTTGTCTGGCAGGATGTGGTTCCCAAAAACAAGCGGCAGGGAACAGTCTGGCTTTCCGGCCAGTTTGCCGGCAGTGATTCCCGCTGGCAGACTTCCCGTCATTTTGCCGGCCCCATTGAGTATACCGGTGATGTGCCTTCGGTATTCTCCATGGCAGTCAGAGCTGATGGTACTCTTGCCGTAGCTGCCCTGACAGATCCTCACACCGTTACCGTCTACACCAGTACGGACGGTGGTGCCAGCTTTACTTCCAGCAGCATTACCCAGACTTCATCAAGTTCCGTTGCCCCCCGTATCTTTGCGCGGAAAGACGGTTCCTTCATCATATTTGCTACCTGTACCCGTGACGAAACCTTCGTCCTTACCACCAGTTCATCAAAAGACGGCATTGCATGGACGCCGTTTGAAGATTTCGGTCCGTCAGAAAACCTGCAGAATCCCTTCGTTCCCACACTGGTTGCAACGGGTACCGGGGATCTGGTCGTTTTCCAGAGTTCCTATACCTATGGCCAGCGGAATACCTATCAGCTGTATGCTACTTCTGCTGCCACCGGTTCAGACCGCTGGAGTCCTGCCCGTATCATCACCAATCAGGATACGGCAACCCAGCCGTTTGCCAACTACACCAACCAGCGGGCATCCCTCCTGTATGCGGATGGAACGGTCTGGTGTGCCTTTGAACGGACGTTCTATTCTTCAGAAAGTTCCCGTATTTTTGTCTGCCAGCTTTCAGAAGACGGACAGATTCTCCAGACTCCCTATGAGCTGAGTACCGGTACCGGTATTCAGTACCAGCCCCAGTTTGTGAATCTGAACGGGCAGGTATCCCTTGTCTGGGTAGACTTCCGTACCGGTATTGCCAGTGTCTGGCTGGGGCAGCTGCTTGGTAACAGCTACTGGGAAGAAGAAGCCCTTGCGTCCGGTAACTATGCAGCAACCTTCGGTTCTCCCCTCATTACCGGCGACCGGCAGTTCCATCTGGTGTGGCAGCAGTCAGACGCTAAATCAAATAACCGGGTAACACGGCTTTCTCCGGACCTGACCTGTGCAATGCCTGTCATAAAACCCCAGTCCTTTAAGGCTGGGAACCCGACGGCGGCTTCCAGTGTTGCCGTTTCCCTGGTAATGCCCCAGGATTCTTCCGGCGTTGCAGGGTTTTCCTACAGCTGGTCACAGGATCCATCGGCTGTACCGCCGGAATACCTGATGCAGCTTTCATCAGATACCCGCCTGAACCTGACGGCAGATACTGACGGTATCTGGTATTTCAAGGCCCGTGCCATAGACTATGCCGGCAACGCCTCTGCAGTTCAGGGCACGCAGTTTGTCCGCGATACAACGCCTCCGCAGGCACCGGCACTGATACTGCCTCCTTCTGGCCGAGACGGCTACCTGACATCCAATACCTTTACCATGTCATGGCAGGCTGCAGATCCGGAGTCTGATTCTGATATTGCCGGCTATACCTATGCCCTGGAATACGTGGCATCCCGGAACTCCCGCATCTCCCAGCCGCCCCGCCGTATTCTTACCCGCGGCAGCAGCTTCCGTTACAACAACCGGGAAAACGGTCTGTATGCCTTTTCCGTTGCCGCCATTGACCAGGCAGGAAACATCGGTCCTGCTGCGGTTACATACCTGCAGCTGAATAAATTCATTCCGTACACTGCCGTTTCTGCCATCAACGCAACACAGGACCAGTTCGGTACGGTGACCATGAACATCATCGGCCGCGGCTTTGATTCAGAAGGTCAGATTACGGCCATTTACCTGACTAAAGACGGGCTGGAAGACGCCCTTATCCTTACGGCGGATTCCCTGCAGTATTCGGTTACTTCTGACCGGCGCATCGGCAGCATTGAACTTGCCAATCTGGATGGCGGTACCTATAAAGTAGGTCTGCTCCACAGCAAGCGCGGCCTGTACTGGGCTACCCAGACCGTAAAAATCGTAGAATCCGGCACCGTCAAGCTGGGTGATTATACCTACCGTTACGTGCCGTCCTTTGAACGCATTATTTCCAGTGCAAAATATACTGCTGATTTCAGCTATCTGATTTTCCTTGCCCTTTTTGTTTTCGTAGCCGGCTGCCTTCTGGCTTCCGTGCGGGGCATTGTGCAGGTTGCCCGGGAATCCCAGCTGATAAAAGCAGAAGTACAATCCCTTATGACAGGAGACGTTATGCCCCAACTGAAGAAAGAACAAGCAAAAAGCGTCATGAAACGTGGTGCCAGCCTGAAATACCGTATGGCATTCTTTACCTCGTCCCTGGTACTGGGGGTTGTCCTTATGGTTTCCGTTACCCTGGGATTCATGATGGTTCAGACCCAGCGGGAAACATTGTCCCAGTCCCTGAAAGAACGGGTTGATCTGGCTCTGGAATCCCTGAATTCCGGTGCCAAGGCATATATGCCCAGTCAGAACGTTCTTGAAATGAGCTTCCTGCCCGGTCAGGTAACCGGTTCTGCAGATATCGTATCTGCTACCATTACCGGTCTGCCCATGAACGGTTCAACCATCGGTCTGGAATATGTATGGGCCACCAATGACGACAATATCCTTGAACACATAGATGGGGAGACCCTCACATTCGGTACCAGCCGCCTGACCGGAGAAGAATACACTGCCATTACGGAAAATGCACTGAAACTGAACCAGAAGGCAGCTGATGCCGTATCCCAGATGGCAGAAGACGTTACCGTCCTGACGGCAGAGGGTGTTTCTCTGGCGTTAAAGACAGACAAAGCCAGTCAGGAACGCATGACGGAGGTACAGCAGATTACCCGCCAGCTGTCAGAAAAAATCACCCAGGAACTGAACGCCATTGCCCAGGAAGGCAGCGGCTCGTATCCGGAATACACCAACGACGCCATTTACAAAGGCGACAATACCCGCTGGCTGTTCTACAAACCGGTCCTGTACCGGCAGGGTAGTGACCAGACCTTTGTCCGTGGTCTCATCATCCTGGAAGTATCTACGGAACCCATGCTCCGGGAACTCTCTTCATCACGCCAGAACATTATTTATGCTGCCGTTATCGTTGCAGCCCTGACGGTGCTCATCGGTATCATCGGCTCCCTTATGGTTGCCAACATCATCATCCGTCCTATCAAACTGCTGGCAGCCCATGTTGCCATGATCCGCGATACGGAAGACAAGGAAGAGCTGGAAGGAAAAGACATCAAGATTACATCCAAGGATGAAATCGGCATGCTGGGCGCTACGGTCAATGACATGACCCACGCACTGGTAAAGGCTGCTGCCGCCAGTAAGGACCTGACCATGGGTAAGGAAATCCAGAAAATGTTCATTCCACTGGAAACCGATGCCCAGGGACGCAAACTGACTACCGGTTCCATTGAAGATGAACGGACTCAGATTTTCGGGTACTACGAAGGGGCAAAAGGTGTTTCGGGAGACTACTTTGACAGTATGAAGCTGGATGACGTGCACTATGCCCTGATCAAGTGCGACGTTTCCGGTAAAGGTGTGCCGGCTGCATTGATTATGGTCCAGGTTGCAACCCTGTACCTGAATTACTTCAAGGACTGGAGCTACAAGAAAAACGGCTATAACCTGAGTCCCGTCGTTTCCCAGATCAATGACCTGATTGAATCCCGCGGCTTTAAAGGCCGGTTTGCCGCATTCAGCCTGTGTATCTATAACTCAAAGAACGGTGACGCCTACTTCTGCAACGCCGGCGATAACCTGGTACATATTTACGAAGCTGCTACCGGTAAAAAGAAAGTCATTACCCTGCCGGAAAGTGCTGCCGCCGGTGTATTCCCCAGCTTTATGGTTGACATGAAGGGCGGCTTCCCCGTTGTCAAGGTACATCTGGAACCGGGAGACGTCATGTTCCTGTATACTGACGGTATTGAGGAAGCAAAGCGTCTGTTCCGCGATAAGGATTACAAGCCGGTTCTCTGTCAGGAACCGGGATTGAAGGAAGGAGATGAACACGGCAGCCATACCTTTGGTCAGGACGGTGAAGAGATGACGCCGGAACGGGTTACTGACATCATCGAAAGTGTGTATCACCAGCGGAAATATACCCTGAAAAAATGGCATAACCCTATTCCTGATGAACTGCTGGAATTTGATTTTTCAACCTGTGGCGATACGGCACGTGATGGTGTCATGGCACTGGTATCGGTAGAAAAAATCTTCCGTATGTACAAAAAGCCTGGCCTGCAGGAAACGGACCGTGTACAGGTAGACAGTCTGGTTGATGAATTCCTGAACGAGCATTTCCTCCAGTACAACGACTACTGTGCTTACCGGAAGGACCATCCCCAGTTTGCAGAGTACAAGTACTATACCCATATGACCGAAGATGACCAGTACGATGACCTGACGCTGCTGGCCTTAAAGCGCAAGAAATAACAGGGGAGAATGATATGATGTTACCGGCTCCGATAACGCCCGGCGATACGATTGCCATAACGGCACCCAGCTTTGGCTGTACTACAGAGCCCTATGCCACACGGATGAAATCTGCAGTAGCAAAACTGCAATCTCTGGGCTACCGGGTTATTGTTGGCGATACGGTATATAAAAATGACGGACTCGGCATCAGTACCGATCCACGGGTATGCGCAGAAGAATTGACCCGCTTCTGGCTTGATGATTCGGTAAAAGCCATTATCAGTGCCGGCGGTGGGGAACTGATGTGTGAAACGGCCGGTTATCTGGATTTTCCCAAACTGGCATCTGCTGCGCAGAAGTGGTTTCTCGGCTACAGTGACAATACCAATTTCATCTATCCGCTGACGGTGGCCGGTGGTTCCGGCGGGCTGTATACCCAGTGCATCAGCGGATTCGGAAAACCCTGGGAACTGCCTGAAAACCAGGTATGGGACGTTATCACCGGTAAGACGCGTTCAGTTCACGGGTTTGATATGTTTCAGTCGGCAGCTGCAGAAGATGCGGCAGAGGAACGCTATGGCGCTCTGGCACCCTATAATACTGACAGTCCCAAGCGCCTGGTGTATGCCGGCAGTGCGGGGCAGGGCGGACCGGTGACTGCAGAAGGCGTGTTTCTTGGCGGCTGTCTTGATGTTCTTGCAAATCTTGCCGGAACCGCCATGGATACTACCCTGGAATATCTGAAATCTTCCGGTCCCGTCATCTGGTTTCTAGAATCCTGTGATGCCAGTCCCGTGGAACTGCGCCGACAGATCTGGCATCTTGAACACTGCGGCTGGTTTTCATCAGCATCAGCCATCATCTGCGGCCGCCCGCTTGCTGCCTGGGGAACATCAGTCATGGGGGTTGATCAGTACAATGCCGTAACCGGAATCCTTTCCGGATATGATATCCCCATTATCATGGATGCCGATTTCGGCCATCTGGATCCTTCATTTCCCATACCCTTCGGGATGAAAGGTTCTGTTACTGCAGAAAAAGATGCCATCACCCTTTCCTGGTGATCCGGGCGATATACTATACAAAAAAGTGGAGTTAAAAATGGATATTGCAACACATTCAGTTTACCTTATCTATCCTCTGGTCCTCATGCTGTTCTGCTGGGGTATGAAACCCGCTGCAAAAGGGCAGTTTTACGCTGATCATTTTTCCCTGGATCAGACAAAAAGCCTGCAGGGGCTTGCTGCATTGCTGATACTGCTGCATCACGCTTCCCAGAAGACCTGTGCTTCCTGGATTCCGCCACTGGTTGTCCGCCATGGTCTTGATGCCTTCCTGGAGGTAGGATACATCCTGGTAGGATTTTTCTTTTTCTGTTCAGGGTATGGCCTGTATAAAAGCGTTACGTCAAAGGATTCCTACCTTGCAGTGAAAAACTTTTTCGGAAAACGGATCTGGCCCGTGGTGGCAGCCTTCTATGTAACCATGCTCATATATCTGGCAGCAAGAATTTCCCGCGGCCAGCACATAAAGTCCTATCAGCTGACCGGGTACCTTACGGGGGGCATGCTCTGCAATACCAATGCCTGGTACTGCATTACCATAGTCATTTTCTATCTGTTGTTCTGGTGTGCCTTTTCTCTGGTACGGAATAAGAAATCCGTGCTGCCGGTTCTGCTGGTGTGGCTTGGAACCGTTGTCTATCTTATCGTAGGAACCCGTATCGATCACAATGACTGGTGGTTCTGCGGTGAATGGTGGTATAACTCGGTGCTCCTGTTTCCCATGGGGATGACCTGGGCTCGTCATGAAAAACAGATTACTGCCCGACTGCAGAAAGGATATTGGATCCGTCTGGTTTGTTATGCAGCCGCCTTGTTCTTTGTCATGCAGTTGTCTTTCCTGGTCCTTGGCCGGTTCGGATATTATGGCGATACCTGGAATCAGCCCCTGCTGCCTAAAATGTGCTCCCGACTGATCAGTGCATTAACCCAGAATGCATTAGCCTTTGTGTTCTGTCTGCTGCTCTATCTGTTTACCATGAAGGTACGGGTTGGCAATTTGTTTACCCGCTGGATGGGCAGTGTTACTCTGGAATTCTATCTCATTCACGGGCTCTTTATTGAACTGTTTGGTTTTAATTTCCTTGATGTAGCCCGTCCATTGAAATATATCCGGAACGTCGGCCTGTATGTTGTGGTAGTTTTTGCCTGTGCAGCCGTTTCAACCCTTGTACTGCAGGCTGTATTGCACCCGGTAAAAACCTTCAAAAAAAAGTGAAAATTTGTCAAAGTTTTTATTGACAGATTTCAGTGGATTGGTATATATTCTTCATCACCGACGCAGTGATGCAGCGGTGAGTTAGAAAAGAGTTGCAAAGCCTTGAAAACCTTTGCAGATTTCGCAAGCCGAAAGGCAAGCGAAAAAAAACTTCTAAAAAAAGTTTTGAAAAGCTCTTGACTAAAAGATGAGAGTTGTGATAACTTCTTCATCACGCGCCACTAAGCTAAACGCTGAAATGGAGCTTCGAGAACCGGAGGTTCTCGGTAAGTAAGCCGCAAGGCTTACGACGAGATGTTTGAAAATAAACAGGGAAGGAAAGAAACGATAACTGATACGGAAGT
>JAKSTT010000045.1 GCA_024413635.1 Treponemataceae bacterium
ACGCTGGCAAAACTGGCAGAACGCCTGGAATCAGCATTTTATGAAGTTTCCGATATTGCAGATGAACTGAAAAGCTATAAAGACAGTCTGGTTTTTGATCCGGCACGGCTTTCCTTTGTGCAGGAACGTACTGAACTCTTCAATAAGCTGAAACGCAAGTATGCCAGTTCCGTCAATGCGCCATTAACAGAAGTCATAGCCTATGCAGAGGATGCACAGGCACAGCTGGGACGTCTTGAAAACGCCGGCGAAACCCGTGATGTTCTGGCTGCAGAAGTTGCTGACTGGGAGAAAAAGGTTTTTGCCGCAGCAAAAGAATTAAGCGGCAAACGTACCCAGGCTGCAGAGAAAATGTCAGCAGAAGTAGAATCTGTCCTTAAAAAACTGGGCATGCCCAATACGGTATTTTCTGTATCCGTCCTGATGAAGGAAGGTGACAGCCTGCTGCAGAAATGCGGCCCCTACGGATTTGACAATATTGAATTCCTTATCAGTGCAAACCCGGGCTCTCCACTAAAGCCCCTGGCACGCATTGCCTCTGGTGGTGAACTTTCCCGCGTCATGCTGGCACTGAAAACCGTCCTGTCGCATACTGACGGGGCTGCCACCATGGTCTTTGATGAGATTGATACCGGTATTGGCGGTGAAATTGCCGTTGCCATCGGACAGCATATCCAGTCCCTGGCAGAAAAAAAGCAGATTTTGTGCATTACCCATCTTGCCAGTATTGCAGTTTATGCCGATACACAAATGAAGATACAGAAAACTGTTGAAAATAACAGCACTTCAACCGGTGTCCGCCTGATTGAAAACGAAGAGCGGGTACAGGAAATTGCCCGTATGCTCTCAGGCGACGCAGACAGTTCTGCTTCTCTTGAACACGCACGGCAGCTGTTGCAGTCTCACCAACGATAGAGAGAGTAGAGTATGGCTAAGATTACCGCAGAAAGCAGAGAAGAGTTCAACAAAAAACAGCAGACGTACAAGGATCTGATTACCAAATCCTTTGAAAAGGAAAAAAGCATCCTGAACCTGATTGAAAAAGACAGTTCAGGTATTGCCTACAAAAAACTGCTTCTTGCTGAAGAGATGATGTATGTCACCACTCTGTATCTGGCCATCAACTCCCTTTCCGTACACCTGCTTGGTGTAAATAATACCGATGCCCTCAACGAAGCCCGTAAAACCGTCTATAAAGCCATCATTTATCTTGAAGAAATCGTTACCAATGTCATCGATGCACCCTACAGTGACTATGAAGATAAAGTAAGCCAGATCAGCAATACACCCCTTGAAAAACGGTATTACCTGACCCGTAAACTGGGGCTTGCCATCCGTATGGTCATTGATGCCTATGGTGACAATACCAAATGGAAATGGTCATTTGTTGAACTTGAAGGCCGCTATGCCACTGTTGCCAAAAACATGCTTGATATGAAGGCCGCAGTAAAGACCTACTTTGAACCACGTGACCCTGATTTTGACAATACCGTCTATTACATCCGCCTGATCAAGAAACTGTTTGAAAAAAGTGCTGATGCCTACCGTGATAAGTATGAACTTTCCACCAAACGTGTTGATGATATCCGTCTTGCCATCAACTATCTGATCGGGTTACGCCGTCTGGACCTGCTGCTGGGGGACAAGGATGAAGCCGAAGAACTGAAGAAGAAGGCTGTTGTCTGGAAGACCAAAATGGAAGCAGACCAGAAAAAAGGTATTGCTCACTGAAAATCGTATCATTTACTCTGTAATTTTTCATTCAATCCCGCTATAATATCTGACAGCAATATTCATGCTTTCAATTGATATAGGAGGATAGGATGAAAAAATTTGCTCTCGTTCTTATGGCTCTGGTTCTCGTTAGTTCCTTTGCCTTCGCTGGAGGAAAAAAAGAGGCTGCTCCAGCTGACAACCGCGTAACTGTACGCCTTATTACTGATGCAACCGGTATTGATGATAAATCATTCAATGCTGCTGCATGGCGTGGTATTCTTTCATACTATGGTGACACCTGGGAAAACCAGAAAGGCCGTGGTTCCCTGTACGATGTAACTACCTGTCAGACTCAGGATATGTACATCCCAACCCTGAAACAGGCATCTGATGAAGGTTACGATGTAATCATGGTAACTGGTTTCACTTTTGCTGATGCACTGGGTGAAGTTGCTCCTCTGTATCCCGATCAGAAATACATGATCGTAGACGTTGACTGGGTTGGCCAGCCAAACGTTGTTGAATATGTATATGCTGAAGAACAGGGTTCTTATCTGGTAGGTCTTGCTGCTGCTTACATGGCTCAGGAAGATGGTATCGAAAATCCAAAATTCGGATTCATCGGTGGTGTTCCAGGTGCAACCATTACCAAATTTGAAATGGGTTACATCCAGGGTATCAAAGCTGTATATCCAGATGCTCAGATCGTAGACTTCTATGCCAACGACTGGGGTAAACCAGAACTGGCTAAAGCACAGGCTAAAAACTGGTACGATGGTGGTGTATACGCAATCTTCTCTGCAGCTGGTGGTACCGGTAACGGAACTATCGCTCAGGCAAAAGAATACCGCATGGCCGGTAAAAACGTATGGGCAATCGGTGTAGACTCTGACCAGTACGCAGAAGGTGTATATGCAGACGGTAAATCAGCAGTTCTTACCTCAATGGTAAAACGTGTTGAAACTTCTGCTGTTCTGACCCTGACTGCAGTTGAAAAAGATACTTTCACCGCTGGTGTAACCAAACTGGATATGAAAGCTGATGGTGTTGACTATGCAGCTTCCAACGACGAACTCTCTGCTTCTGTTAAAGCTAAAATCGAAGCTGCTAAAGCAGACGTTATGAGCGGAAAAATCACCGTTATCGGTACTTACAAAGAAGCTCTGGCAGCAGGTGCTGTTCCAGCAGGTCTTGGTGCCATTGACGACTAATTTCTGTTGATGAAAAGGACTGACCGGTAAACATGTCATGCTGAACTTGTTTCAGCATCTTATCGGGCAGTCCTTTTTTTTGGAGGGGCCACGTGGCTGAAGCTGTAAAAAACGCAATTGAAATGATTGGCATAACCAAGACGTTCCCTGGTGTTGTTGCCAATGATAACGTATCTATCCAGGTACGCGAAAACGAAGTACTTGCTCTCCTTGGTGAAAACGGAGCCGGAAAATCAACCTTGATGTCGATTCTCTTTGGTGCCTATGATCCGGATTGTGGTGATATTGTAATCCGCGGAGAAAAAGTAAAGATTAAGGATCCCAATGCTGCAACCAGTCTGGGTATCGGTATGGTTCATCAGCACTTCAAGCTGGTTCATAACTACACGGTAACGGAAAATATCGTTCTCGGTGTAGAACCGACCAACCGCTTTGGTATGCTTAATCTTAAAGCGGCACAGAAACGTGTAGAAGAACTGTCAGAACAATACGGACTTTCCGTAAACGCCACTGACAGAATTGAAGACATTACTGTTGGTATGCAGCAGCGTGTAGAAATCCTGAAGGTTCTGTACCGCAATGCTGACATCATTATCTTTGATGAACCTACTGCCGTTCTTACTCCCCAGGAAATTGATGAACTGATGGACATTATCCGCCGCCTGAAGGCAGAGGGAAAAACCATCATCCTGATTACCCATAAATTAAAGGAAATCAAAGCTGTTGCAGACCGGTGTACGGTTCTTCGCCGCGGTAAGGTCATTGATACCGTTGATGTTGCTTCAGTAACTGAAGAAAAACTTGCAGAACTGATGGTAGGACGTGCCGTAAAATTTGAAATTGAAAAAGGTCCCTGTAATCCGGGAAAGACCATTCTGTCTGTTCAGAACATCAATGTTAAAAACAGCCGCGGTCAGATGGCGGTTAATAATCTGTCTCTTGATATCCGTTCCGGTGAAATCGTTGGTATTGCCGGTGTTGATGGAAACGGCCAGTCGGAACTGATTTACGGTATTACCGGTCTTTCTCCGGTAGAAAGCGGAAAAATCCTGCTGAATGGCACAGACATTACAAAAATGTCTATCCGCCAGAGAAATGAACTTGGCATCGGGCATGTTCCGGAAGACCGGCATAAGCATGGTCTTGTTGCAGAGTTCTCTGTTGCAGAAAACGTTGCCATTAAAACCTATTACAAAGCTCCCTACAGTTCAAAAGCAGGACTCCTCAATATGGCAGCCATGGCAGAAACCGGTAACCGCCTGATTGAGTCCTTTGACATCCGTGCCGGAGAACTTTCAAAAACAAAAGCCGGCAGCATGTCCGGCGGTAACCAGCAGAAAGTAATCATCGCCCGCGAAATTGAACTTTCGCCCGATTTTATGATTATTGCCCAGCCGACCCGTGGTCTGGATGTTGGTGCCATTGAATATATCCGTAAGCGTATTATCGAAGAACGCGACAAAGGACGGGCAATTCTGCTTGTTTCCTTTGAACTTGATGAAATCATGAACCTGTGTGACCGCATTGCAACCATTTCCAAAGGTTCCATCGTCGGTGTATTCAATGCCGGTGAAGTAACCGAACGTGAAATCGGTATCATGATGGCCGGTTCAAAAAAGAAATCTGAAGCTTCAAGTGAGGTTGCAGAATGAGCAATAAAAAAGAAAAACGGACAATCACCCAGCTGCTGCTTACCTCTGACGGTGCAGTATCTGTTGTAGTAGTTCTGTTGGGGTTCCTCTTCGGTACCCTGATTATCGCCCTGGTAGGACGTAATCCACTCAATATGTACCGTGCCCTGGTTCAGTCTTTGACCGGTATCTATTCAAGAAAAGGTGCCCTCACCTGGAATATCCGGTATGTGGGCGAATGGCTGGCATACTCGGTACCATACATTCTCTGCGGTCTTTGTATGGCATTTGCTGCACGCGCCGGTCTTTTCAACATCGGTGGTGAAGGTCAGTATGTCATCGGTATGACCGTTGCACAGCTGGTTGCCCTGACCTGCGTTCAGATTCCGGGTCTCCACTGGATTTTTGCCATTCTCTGTGCGCTGCTGGCCGGTGCCGTATGGGGTGGTGTAGTCGGTTTCCTGAAAGCCAAATATGAAGTATCAGAAGTTGTAGCAACCATTATGCTCAACTATGTAGCCCTGTATCTGTCACGTATCATTACCATGGCAATTCCCGGAACCAACACCTATAAAACCGTTGATTATCCGGCAACTGCTTCCATCAAATGGAGTGTACTTGAAAAACTGACCAATGGTTCAAACCTGAGCCTTGGCTTTTTCTTTGCCATTGTTGCCGTACTCGTATACTGGTTCATCATGGAAAAAACCAATCTTGGTTTTGGACTCCGCGCAACCGGTTACAACAAGGATGCCGCCCGCTATGCCGGTATTCCGGTTGTTACCAGTATTGTCCTCAGTATGGCAATTTCAGGTGCCTTTGCCGGTCTTGCGGGTGGTTCTGTTGCACTGGGATCTTTCAAATACGGCCGTGTAATTTCATCTCAGGATAACTACGGCTTTATGGGTATCGCTGTTGCCCTGGTCGGTAACAACACAGCTGGTGGTACGCTGCTTGCCGGTCTGCTCTTTGGCCTTCTGCATGCTTCCCAGCCACTGATGCAGTCACGCCAGATTCCAAAAGAAATTACCTTCATCATCCAGGGGTTAATCGTTGTATTCATCGCTCTGCGCGACGGACTCCGCATTTACCTGAAATGGCGCATAAAAAACAATGAAGCAAAGAAAGCTGCTAAACAGGAGGCTGCTGAATGAACTGGTTTGGAATGATTCCTTCTGTTTTGATGATTGTATCTCCAATTCTGATTACTGCCTGTGGTGGTATGATCAGTGAACGTTCCGGTGTTGTAAACATTGCACTGGAAGGGTTGATGGGTATCGGCGCTTTTGCTGCGGCTGCATTCCATGTACTTAACGAAACAGCCCTTGGTGGTGCCAGTGTCTGGGCTGCGCTTCTGATTGGCGCTATTGCCGGTATGGTTATGTCATTGATTCTGGCATATGCTGCCATCTCACTGAATGCAGACCAGACGGTTGCCGGAACCGGTATCAACCTTCTGACCAACGGTATTACCATCTTCATGGCACAGATTCTGTTCTCCATGGACCGCACGGAGCCATTCAAGATGGGTATGAAAACCATGGGTAACACCGGTATCTATCCTACGGCAATTATTGCCCTCGTTGTGGTGCTGACCTGCTGGTTTGTCCTGTATAAACTGCCTTTTGGACTCCGTCTCCGTGCCTGTGGTGAACACCCCTCTGCAGCAGCTTCTGTTGGTGTTAAGGTTATCAGAACCCGGTATATTGCAGTCCTTGCCTCAGGTTTCCTGGGAGGTCTTGCCGGTGGTTGTCTG
This sequence comes from Treponemataceae bacterium, assembly GCA_024413635.1. Classification (GTDB taxonomy): domain Bacteria; phylum Spirochaetota; class Spirochaetia; order Treponematales; family Treponemataceae; genus Treponema_I. The sequence continues at coordinate 6,315 of JAKSTT010000045.1, forward strand.
GTTCTCACAGAAACCATCCAGTATACCAGCAATACCATTAACGGTGCCGGATTCATCGCTCTTGCAGCCGTATCCTTCGGCCGCTGGAAGCCACTGGGAGTTTCACTTTCATCACTGCTGTTCGGTACTGCCGTAGCATTCAGTATCTATGTTGTAAATATTCCTTCCCTCAAGGCTCTTTTGCCAACGGAAGTATTCAGCATGCTGCCGTATATCATCACCCTGGTTGCTCTGGTTGTATTCAGCGGAAAGAACTATGCTCCACTGGCATCCGGTAAACCATACGAAAAGGGAGCCAGCTGATTATGTTGACCAAACAGCTTGCACTGAAACTTTTTGAAGCATTTTCCATTGAACGGTGGAATGACCTGATCCGGCCCTTTGAAATTGTAGAAATGGATAAGGCTGCTGAAAAAATGGTTCTCGCCTATATCATCGGAAAATACGAGGAACAGGACGGTAAGGAACTGGACTGGGACTGGATGATTCATGCAAGTCTGTTTGATCTCTTGAAGAAAATTGCCCTCTGTGACATAAAATCACCGGTACAGCGCATGATTCGCTCTGAATACCCTGATGAATATGCACGGCTGAATAACTGGGTGCTCGGTCAGTATTACGACTTGTTACAGGACGAGGACCTGTATGCCCAGTTCTGTGATTATATTCATGGTACTGACAGTGCCCAGCTGGAAGGTGAGGCTGCAGAACGCCGTCAGTTAAGCAGCAGGGTATTGCGCGCAGCCCATAAATACTCTGCCATGCGCGAGTTTGAAATGCTCAGCGTGGTCAATGAGCCGTACCGGACCCGCAACATTGAAAAACAGCTGAATGAGGATATTGCAGAATTTCTGGACCTGAAGGGTCTGCAGCTCCTTATTACCCGTCAGCGTCCCTATGAATTCCTCATGGTCATCGAACAGCTCCGGTTTCAGACCCGCTGGAATCAGACTCCCCGTGTTCCCCGTACCTCGGTTCTGGGGCATTCTTTTTATGTTGCTATCCTTACCATGCTGTTAGGGCGGCAGCCTGGTTTAACCATGTGCGAAAACCGGCGGTACAATAACTTTTTCAGCGCCTTATTCCATGATCTGCCTGAAGCCGTTACCCGTGACATTATCTCGCCGGTTAAGCAGGCCACCGATGAACTGCCATCCATCGTAAAGCGGATTGAAGATGAGATTGTCCAGAAGGAACTGATTCCGTTGATGGAACCCTTCTATGCCGATGAACTGCTGTATTTTACCAGCGATGAGTTTGAAAACCGCATTGTCATTCCAACTCCCAACGGGTCGAAATCAACATCAAAATATGCCTATACCCTGGAGCAGGTTACCTTTGAAGATCTGAATGCCAAATTCAACAATGCCCAGTATTGTCCTGTTGACGGCAAACTGGTCCGCTGTGCAGACCATATTTCAGCATTTATTGAAGCCGACCGGTCAATCAAGTACGGCATTTCTTCAAACCATCTGCAGGAAGGAAGGGCAAATATCATGAAGTCCTATATTTCCAAAACCAACATTAACGGTTTCAATCCGAAAGAGTTCTACTCCCAGTTTGAGTCTTAATTAAAGGTTAAGTTTTCATACTTTTATACCGATAAAAAAGTATGAAACTATGCAGATTTCTTATTACCGCAACCGTTCTCACCCTTCTGTTAACCTCAACGGTTTCTGCTGCTGAAGTAAAAAAACACACTGTTCAGAAAGGTGAAACCTTTTATTCAATCAGTAAAAAATACAATGTCACCGTACAGGAACTGCTTGAGATGAATAACCTCACGGATTCTGCCGTATTGAAAGCCGGTGATACCCTCATTGTTGAAAAACCATCATCAATCAAAGCAAATACCACTTCTTCTGTTACCCAGAAAACCGAAAAATATCTGGTAGCAAAAGGTGATACGTTATATTCCATTGCACGGAACCACGAAACAACCGTTGCCGAACTGCAGAAATTAAACAGCCTGGAAAGCGGTGCTGTTCTGAAGGTAGGGCAGAGTATTCTGGTTCCGGCCAGTACTACAGCTGGAAATGATATAAAAAATAATACATCTTCAGAAACTACTGTAACTGTTGCAAAGACCACAGAAGATCCACGGTCATATGACAGCAAGAAAAAGGGTGATGTTACCCTGGTCTGGCCGGTAAAGGCTCAGGAAGTAACCTATGTTACGGGAAAAATCAGCGGTGTCAGCATTACTGCTTCAAGTAAAAACGAAAAGGTTACGGCTATACGTGGAGGAACGGTCATGAGCTGTTCTACCTACCGCGGTTTTGGGCAGGTAGTATTTGTTCAGGCGTCTTCAGGACATATTTATGTCTATTCCGGTATGGATACAGTACTTGTTTCACAGGGACAGACGGTTAAATTCGGTGACAGTCTGGGTACCTGCGGGACAGATGCATTAAGTGGTAAAAACTCCATCAGTCTGATGGTATACCAGAACGGTAAGGTGCTGGATCCAGCAAAAGCTCCACGCGGTTAATCGAGCAGTGCTTTTGCTGCAAGACTGGCTGCAGTTGCATTGGTCTTTATACCCATATCTGATACAGGCACTTCGGTGCCTGTAACTTTTTGTAGACACTTTAAGAACAATTCCATGCAAACCCGGGCATCGTCATTGGCACGGTGCGCATGTTCAATGGGAATATTCAATGCTGCAGCAAGATTAACCTGTTTATAGCTTAAAAGATCAGGAAATGCCGTGCGTGCGGTTTTAATGGTATCAATGGCAGGAACCTGCGGGTATTTCAGTGGCGGCAGGTTATTGCGTTCCAGTTCACAGTTCACGAACTTCACGTCAAAATTGCAGTTATGGGCTATCAGAGTGGTCCCTTCTATGAATTTCAGAAAATCAGGTGCAATTTCATGGAAGGAAGGTGCTCCATCCACCTGTGCAGTTGTTATGCTGGTTAACCGGGTTATTTCATAGGGAATGGGATACCCGGGATCAACAAACGTATTAAAGCTGTTGAGGATGCCGTCCTTGGAAAATTTTACTGCACCGATTTCAATGATGTTGCAGTGTTCGGCAGAGAGTCCGGTAGTTTCGGTATCAAAGGCAGTAAAGATTTTACCTTCGGTATAGGCTTTTGCAATTTTAAGAAGTTCTTTTCTGGTAAATGGCATACAATTATAAAATAATACCCCGGTGTGCCATATAGTGACACGCCGGGGTAATAATCAGGGGGTTATTTCAGCAGTTCTGCAATCTCAGCCGCAATAGCTGCTCTCAGTTCTGCAGTTTCCTTGCGGGCTGCATCAAGACCGTTGGCACTTGAAGCAGTTGCGTTGATATAGAACTTGATTTTTGGTTCAGTTCCTGATGGACGGGCACTTACAACACTGCCGCCTTCCAGGAAGAACTGCAGTACGTTGCTCTTTGGCAGATCGATATCTTTTTTGCCTGCAGGATTTGCAGGATCAAATACAATCGATTTCTGTACGTCACGGATGCACAGGACTTTCTTTCCACCAAGGGTTTTCAGTCCTTTTTCGCGCAGGTCTGCCATGATTTTCTTCATGGTTTCTACACCGCTTGAACCAGGGAAATTCTGGCTGATGGCAGCGTCTTCAAAGAAACCGTATTCTGCATACAGTTCATACAGGCGGTCAAGCAGAGATTTACCCTTGCTTCTCCAGTACATGGTCATTTCAGCACACATGGCTGCAGCAGATACACCGTCTTTATCGCGGATGGCATCTTCTACAGTGTAGCCATAGCTTTCTTCAAAACCGAAGATGTAGGTGTGTTCACCGGTAGCAAGGAATTTTTCCATGTGGTTTGCAATCCATTTGAAACCGGTAAGACATTCACTCAGGTAGATGCCGTTTGCTTCACACATACGGTCAACCATAGGGCTGGTTACGATGGAACGGATGATACCGGGGTTAGCAGGCATTTTTCCCAGTTCCTTACGGGTGGTGATGATGTAGTCTGCCAGGAGGACACCCATCTGGTTACCGGTAATGAGGACGTATTTACCGTTGGCATCCGGAACGGCTGATCCAAAGCGGTCTGCGTCCGGGTCAGTAGCCATGACAACATCGGCTTTTTCTTTTTCTGCCAGTTCAACAGCCATTTTCAGTGCTGGAGCTTCTTCCGGGTTTGGTTTTTCAACGGTGTGGAAGGTGCCGTCCGGTTCGCGCTGTTCAGGTACGGTGATAACCTTGAGTCCCAGGTCACCCAGAACTTTTTCTACATGCATGGCACCAGTACCGTGGAGTGGGGTGTATACGATTTTTACGCTGCCGGCCATTTCCTTAATCAGGTCAGGACGGAACAGGTTTTCTTTACACATGGCCCAGAATGGCTCATCAATTTCTTTATCGATAAGAATAAGTTTACCGGCTTTGATGGCTTCTTCTTTTGATACGGTCTTAACTTCCTGTACGGCGTTAACTTCGTCAATGATGCCTTTGTCGTGTGGTTCAATAACCTGGGCACCGTCGTTCCAGTAAGCTTTGTAACCGTTGTACTGTGGCGGGTTATGGCTTGCAGTTACAACAACACCGGTGTCGCATCCCAAGGTGCGGATGGCAAATGACAGTTCCGGAGTAGGACGAAGCCCGGTAAAGAGGTAGGTAGTGAATCCGTTGGCAGCAAAAATACGGGCAGTGTATTCAGCAAATACATCTGAATATTTACGGCTGTCGTAAGCTACAACGGCTTTCAGTTCGCCTTTTGCTGCTTTTTCAGGGAATGTCTTGATGAAATAGTTGGCAAGGCCCTGAGTAGCATGGTTGATGACATAGGTATTCATGCGGTTGGTACCACCGCCGATAACACCACGAAGACCACCGGTTCCGAATTCCAGGTCACGGTAGAAACGGTCTTCCAGTTCTGCCAGGTTTGCATCGGCATCGGCAATCAGTGCTTCTACTTCTGATTTGAATGCAGCATCTTCTTCCTGGGCAATGTAGGCTTTTGCCCGTTCAATGATTTCTGATTTATCCATAGGTTTTTCTCCTTATCGTTACAATATAATAAGTGACTGTATTATATATCAGAATCATGAAAAACTACAGTGGGGTTTTACCACTATCATATTGCCCTTTACCGTTATTTTTTTATATAATCAACGTGACTAAATGTAATCATTGCGCCATTTTCCGGCGCACGGAGGACTATATGACAATTACCACTATGCTCGGTCAGAGTGCTCTTCTGACCGGACTCGGTATGGGTGTCGTGTTCACATTCCTTATCATCATGATTCTCTGTATGGAACTGACCCACAAGGTTATCCATGCTATGGGTCTTGATAAAGAAGAACCGGCAAAAAAAGCTGGACCTGCAAAACCTGCAGCTAACCAGAATCAGGCTGCTGTAGTAGCTGCAATTGCTGCCGCAGTACATGACAAACAGCTTAACTAATTAGGAGATTAAAATGGCTAAGAAAGTTGGAATTTCTGACCTTGTACTGCGTGATGCTCATCAGTCACTGCACGCAACCCGTTTTACTACTGCAGACATGCTTCCTGCATGTTCAATGCTGGACAAAATCGGTTATAACTCACTGGAAGCCTGGGGTGGTGCTACTTACGACTCTTGTATCAGCTTCCTGAACGAAGATCCATGGGAACGCCTCCGTGCCATGCACAAGGCTATGCCTAATACCCCTATCATGATGCTGCTGCGCGGACAGAACCTGCTGGGTTACCGCCACTATGCAGATGACGTTGTAGCAAAATTCGTAGAAACTGCTGCTAACAACGGTATCGGTGTATTCCGTATTTTTGATGCTTGTAACGATCCACGCAACATGGAATGTGCTACCAAAGCTGCTAAAAAAACCGGTAAACACGTACAGATGGCTATTTCATATGCCAACACTCCTGTACACACCAACGAAAAATATGCTGAACTGGCTAAAACCTATGCTGACTTCGGTGCAGATTCAATCTGTATCAAAGATATGTCTGGTCTGCTGCGCCCATACGATGCATACGAACTGGTAAAAGCCATCAAATCAAAAGTAGATATTCCAGTACAGATTCATACCCACGCTACTACCGGTATGTCTGTAGCTACTCTGGTAAAAGCTGCTGAAGCTGGTGCTGACGTTCTGGATACCACCATTTCTTCAATGTCAATGCTGACTTCTCATTCTCCAACCGAATCAATCGTAGAAATCCTGCGCGGAACTGAATACGACACCGGTCTGGACCTGAACGCTCTGGTTGAAATCTCTGATTACTTCCGCGGTGTTCGCGCTAAATACGCAAAATTCGAATCTGCAATGAAAGGTGTTAAACCACAGATTCTCGTTTCTCAGGTACCTGGTGGTATGCTGACCAACCTGGAAAACCAGCTGAAAGAACAGAACGCTTCTGACAAATTCGATGAAGTACTGAAAGAAATCCCACTGGTACACAAAGATGTTGGATACGTTCCACTGGTAACCCCAACCTCACAGATCGTAGGTGTTCAGGCAGTTCTTAACGTACTGCAGGGCCGCTACAAGATGCTGACCCCTGAATTCCAGGGCCTCCTGACCGGTTACTACGGAAAACTGCCAGCTGATGCTAACCCAGACCTGGTTAAAGTTGCAGAAGAAAAGAGCGGCAAAAAGGCAATTACCTGCCGTCCTGCTGACCTGATTGAAAACGAATGGGACAAAATGGTTGAAGAAGCCAAAGCTGCCGGTGGTAACGGATCTGATGAAGACGTTCTTACCTATGCAATGTTCCCTAAAAAAGCTCCTAAATTCTTCAAGGAAAGAGCTAATGGTCCTGTTGACTCAGCAAGCTTCAAAGTTGAAACCAAAGCTGCCGGAGAAAACAAAGGTGGTTCTTACACCATCACTGTAAACGGAACCAACTACAATGTAACCACCGGTCCTGCCGGAGACAAAATGAACGTAACCGTAAACGGTACTGCTTACAACGTAGCATTCGGTGCTGCCGGTGCTGCTAAAGCAACCAAAACCGTTGTATCTGGTGGTTCAGAAGTTAAATCTCCAGTTGCCGGTACCGTACTGAAACTGAACGCATCTAACGGTGCAGAAGTTAAAGCTGGTGACACCATCATCGTTCTTGAATCAATGAAAATGGAAATTGAAGTAAAAGCTACCGCTGATGGTCCTGTTACCATCGCTGTTGCTCAGGGTGATTCAGTTCAGGCTGATCAGGTTCTGGCTTCAATTGGTGGCGGAACCGTTACCGTTGTAGAAGAAGCTGCTCCTGCTGCCGCTGCAGCCCCTGTTTCTAACGGTGGAGCTGCTATCAACGCTCCTGTTGCCGGTTCTGTTCTGAAACTGGCTGTTTCTGAAGGTGCTTCAGTAAACGCTGGTGATGACGTTGTAATTCTGGAATCCATGAAAATGGAAATCCCGGTTAAAGCAACTGCTGCCGGTACCGTACACTTCCTGGTAGGCCAGGGTGATTCAGTTCAGGCTGATCAGGCTGTAGCTGAAATCAACTAATTACGACTGATCGGGTAGCGGGATGAATGAATTCCCGCACCCGATAGTTTGGAGAATATGATGTTAGGTAAATCTAAAACTAATACACAGGTTGTACGTGCAATGTGCGTAGTACTGGCTATCTGCGCAGTATTCTCATTCGCTACAACTACTTTCGCTGCCAACGATACTGCTTCTGGTTCACGCGGATCAACTAAAATCATCGAAGGCTCTGAAAAAGTACCAATGATTTCAGCAGGTGAATTCATTAAAGGTATTGGTAAATCAACCGGTATCTACAAGATTATCCACACCGAAACTGCTGAAGAACGTGCTGCTGCTGAAGCTGAAAAAGCTGCACAGCTGGCTGCAGAATCTGAAGAATACGGTGCAGGTGTTATCGTTCCAGGTTGGCAGAAAGTACTGATGATTGCCATCGGTTTCTTAATTGTATACCTGGCTGCTGTAAAAGGCTTTGAACCACTGCTGCTGATTCCAATCGGATTCGGTACTATTCTGGTTAACATTCCAGGTGCCGGTATGGGTGATGCACCACACGGTATGCTGCACATTATCTATTCAGCTGGTGTAGGAAACGAATTCTTCCCGATGCTGATCTTCATGGGTATTGGTGCTATGACCGACTTTGGTCCACTTATTGCAAACCCAAAAATGGCACTGCTTGGTGGTGCCGCTCAGTTCGGTGTATTCTTTACCCTGTTCGGTGTAGCTCTGCTGAACTTCATTCCTGGTATCAACTATACCATGTTCCAGGCTTCTGCAATCGCTATTATCGGTGGTGCTGACGGTCCAACTTCTATCTACGTATCAGGTAAACTTGCTCCTGAGATGATGGGTGTAATTGCCGTTGCAGCATACTCATACATGGCACTGGTTCCAATGATCCAGCCACCTATTATGAAAGCCCTGACCACTGAAAAAGAACGCAAGATCAAGATGAAACAGAGCCGCCCGGTATCACGCGCAGAGAAAGTATTCTTCCCTCTGATGCTGCTGATTCTGACCGCTCTGCTGCTGCCACCGGCTGCACCACTTATCGGTATGCTTGCATTCGGTAACTTCGTAAAACAGTGTGGTGTTGTAGACCGTCTGTCTAAGACCATGGAAAACGAACTGATGAACATTGTATCAATTCTGCTTTCTCTTGGTGTAGGTTCTCAGATGACCCCTGAAAAGATCATCAACGCCAACTCTCTGGGTATCATTGCTCTTGGTCTGCTGGCATTTGCTGTTGCTACCGCTACCGGTATCATCATGGCTAAGATCATGAACATCTTCCTGAAGAACAAGATCAACCCACTCATCGGTTCTGCCGGTGTATCAGCTGTTCCAATGGCTGCCCGTGTATCTAACAAAGTAGGTCTGGAATATGATCCAGGTAACTTCCTGCTGATGCACGCAATGGGACCAAACGTTTCTGGTGTTATTGGTACTGCTATGGCTGCAGGTGTATTCATCGCAACTTACGCTAAGTGATTTTGAACCTTTTCCGCGCTGGCGTCGTTAGGACTTTCGCTTCGATGCTCAACGGCCGATAAGGCCGCCTCCGCTCTCAGCGGAAGTCCTGCCTAGCCATCACGAAAAATCTTCAAAATCAGAATTACAGAAACTCTCCCTTTCGTAGGGAGAGTTTTTTTTCTTACGATTTTTTTTGTAAAGTTTGGGAGATATTTTTAGGGAAAATAGCAGAAAAATTTAAGATTTTGGTATACACTTGCCTTCAGTTAAAAACTTAGT
>JAKSTT010000046.1 GCA_024413635.1 Treponemataceae bacterium
CCTTTTGGTGGGAAAGTAGGTAGCTGCCAGGCTTTTTTTATTTAAATCTGTTTATTCCTATATCTCTTTTTTGATATACTGCTAAAAGGTCTATGTATACAAAACGAATCATCTGTACGGCATTTGCAGTACTTACCATACACATTTCAATTTTCTGTAATTCTATACAGTCTGATATCCTTCACCGTGCAATACCTCAGTTGCAGGATTTGAATTCAGAATATCACCGGCAGTTTGAAGCCTTATTGGCTTCTGCTGTAGAAACATTTGCTGCCACGTTATCTCCAGAAGAGCAGGCTGCGCAGTTATTTCATGTTTCATTTCCTAGTGAAGAGTATCTGTTTACTCATGATACTGGGCCAGCTGCCGGGGGATTTCTTTTCTTTGGATTCAATATACCTGCAACTGCAGATGACTTGATTTCTCAAAATGCAGCCATACGTAATTTCTATAATGCCAAAGGACAGGTTCCGCCCTTTTATTCACTGGATTGCGAAGGTGGTTATGTAAACCGTCTTTCTACAGTTGCCGGAAGAATACCGGCTCCGGCAGCAGTTTCCAAGGTATCCGGAACTGTTTCAAAATCATATTACAATGCAGTATCACGCATGATTTCTGCTGCAGGGTTTACGGTAAATCTGGCACCCGTTATAGAGACGGCAAATGAAACTAATATCAGCTTCCTTGATAACCGTGCGTATGGTGACTATGACTCAGTAGAAACCTATGCCGGCAGTTTTATTACTGCAATGCTGGAAAATGGATTATATCCCGTTGTAAAGCATTATCCCGGTAATACTGATGCTGATCCACATCTGGGGCTGCCGGTACTGAATATCTCAGAAGATACGTATCAGGAGCAGTATCTTACCGTATTTAACCGCTTTCTTTCTGAGTATACTGTAGGAGTTCTTGCAGCTCATACCGTCGTTCCCTGTATCGATACTGCACCAGTATGTCTTTCGTCAACGCATCTTGGTTCTTTACGGACAAGCTCACCAGCTGCTGATGACCTGTTAGTGTTTTCTGATGATTTACTCATGAAAGCCCTGACAAAAAACGGGTATCCACCGGAAAAAAGCGTTGTAGCAGCGGTTAAAGCCGGTGTAGATGTTGTTATGTTCTCTGTATCCCAGTGGGAGCCGTATCTTAAGTATCTTCTTCAGAATGCTGAAAACGATGACTATCTGCAGAATCGTATTAGGGAATCCTGCTGCAGAATTCTCAGATGGAAATGCCGCATGGGTCTCCTTTCTGTTACCGCAAAATCCGAAGGTCAGTCCCTTTCCATGACAGTATCAGTTAATAACCCGTTTACTGAAACTCAATTACAGGAATACTGTACCCTAAGGACAGCAGAGTTTTATCAGGCAAAAACTGATGCCGATACTATTTATCAGAGGTATTTTTAATGGACGATTGTACATCACGGGTACTTTTCTGCAATGGACAGTATGCACTGATCAATAAAAATGTCGGAGAAATCTGTTCCCAGCCAAAAACAGAAGCTGAAAAGGCATTTTACGTACCTGCCGTATTTAAGGATGTGTTTCTTGCTCAATATCCTGATTTACAACCTGAACACTTTCAGTGTGTCAATCGCATTGACCGGCCGGTAACAGGAGTCGTTATTGTAGCGCTTACTGCAGATGCCAATGCTGCTTTATCTGCCATGGTGAAGAAACACCGGAATATGGACAAGGAATACTGGGCCATTGTAGAAGGTGTTAAAGAACCGACCGATGACTGGGTAACCGTTGAACAGTTCCTGTCATATAACCAGAAAGTACAGAAGGCCTTTGTGGAGTCTAAGGCAGGGAACGGTGCGCTGCCGGCCACGCTGGAATACCGTGTTTTAGGTCATGGTACCAATTATTCGTTTGTTTCCGTAAAACTGATTACCGGTCGCACTCACCAGATCCGTTGTCAGCTGTCTTCACTTCATATGCATATAAAAGGTGATCTGAAATACGGCTCAAAACGTTCTGAGAAGAATGGTGGTATCCGTCTTCATGCTGCAAAACTGTCTTTTACTGACCCTATGAACGGTCAGAAGGTTCATGTAGAAGCACCATTACCGTACACTGATCCACTGTGGGATGCATTTTCAGCAGCATATACAGGGAGTTGTCGTGGCTAAGAAAAAACAGTCTCTTCCTGGAGATCAGGCGTTTGATGCTTATTTTCACGGGTATTTTGGGGAACGCTGGACCGATCTGAAACAATCATTTGAGACGGAACCGTCTTATCGTACGATTTCACATCCTCAATGTACTGAATATCATCTTGATGCTGCCAGTGCGCTGGCTGCCTGCTGTCTTCCGCTGAAGGGGCGTTCTGCTATCCTTGATATGTGTGCTGCGCCGGGAGGTAAGTCTTTGATTACCGCTTCCCGTATGGATGATACCGCTGCATTGAAATCAAATGAGTTTTCAAAAGACCGGTATATCCGCTTAAAGAAAAATATGGAGACCTGTATACCTGCCGATATCAGTCAGCGGGTATCAGTTACCTGTTTTGATGCGGCAACCTGGTGTAAGTTTGAAAAGGATACCTATGATGCCATTCTGCTGGATGCTCCCTGTTCTTCAGAACGCCATGTATGGAATGATATGACATATCTGAAACAATGGACTCCTGCCCGCATCAAAAATCTTGCCATGAAACAGTGGTCACTTCTTTCCTCTGCATTTCTCTGTCTGAAATCGGGCGGGGTATTGTTATATGCCACCTGTGCACTGTCACCGGATGAAAATGACGGCCCTGTCCAGAAGCTGCTGAAAAAATATGATGCAGCCCGGGTACGTCCCGTTGATTTTGCAGAAGCAGAATCATCTTTTTCTGCACTGTTTGGTGAATGTTCGGGACTACATCCGGAAAAGACAGCTTTGGGATACCATGTGCTCCCAGATATAAATCAGGGTGCCGGCCCTCTCTACTTCTGCCTTATCGAAAAAGAATAGACAGTTCACTTAAAACTTTGTTAAAATAAGAGTGTCTATGGATATATCATCAGTAAGTGATCAGAAGCTCCGCAGTATCATTGAATCAGAAAAGATCCTTAATGAGATTCAGGATGTTGATGTTATGCTGGAACGGGCTCTCTATGAGTCCTGCAGGATTGTCAACGCTGATGCCGGTTCAATTTATATTATTGAAGGTGACCGTCTTTTCATTAAATATGCCATCAATGAAACAGAGCGGAAAAAACTGGCTCCCGGTCAGAAATTACCCTATCAGAATTTTTCTTTTCCTATCAATGAAAAATCCGTTAACGGTTTCTGTGCCATAACAAAACAGGTAATCAATCTGGAAGATGCCTATGACATCAGTTCCGATGCACCCTATATTTTCAACAAAACATCTGATAATCTGACCGGGTATCGTACCCGCTCAATGGTAAGTCTTCCGCTGGTTAACCAGGATGGCGTTGCATTGGGTGTTCTGCAGATTATAAACGCCCAGAATGATGATGGAGAAATTGTATCGTTTTCGGAAGAAGCCATATTCTATCTGCAGCGTTTTGCAGCTACCGTTACACAGGCGTTGGAACGTGCAAATCTGACCCGTGAGATGGTTTACCGCATGATACACATGGTTTCCTTCCGTGATCCAAAAGAAACCGGTGCTCATGTAAACCGGGTTTCCAGTTATGCAGTTGAAATTTATGACCGCTATGCCTTTAATCATGGTATTTCCGATCTTGAAGCCAACCATTACCGTGACTCACTGAAGATTGCTGCCATGCTTCATGATGTGGGAAAAATCGGTATTTCTGATATTATTCTGAAAAAGCCCGGACGTTTTACGCCGGAAGAGTTCAATATCGTGAAGGCACATACGATTATCGGAGCCCTGCTTTTCAAGAGTAAACATTCTCCTATTGATATTATGGCAAATGATGTTGCCTTCAGACATCATGAACGGTGGGATGGAACGGGGTATCCGGGAAAAATCGATTTATCAGTTGTTGATGAAACATGTCCGGTGGCTGTTCCCTGTGAAGGATTAAAAGGTACGGAAATTCCTCTGGCAGCACGCATTGTAGCTGTTGCTGATGTGTATGATGCCTTGTCTTCTGAACGGGTGTATAAGGAAGCCTGGAATGAAGAGGCGGTACTGCAGGAAATACGGAATCAGTCAGGAAAGCAGTTTGATCCCGAACTTATAGATATTTTCTTTTCCGTATTACCACGCATCAAGCAGATCCAGAGCGCCTTTATTTCGTAGCGGTTTGCTCTGCTTTCAGTTTTTTCTGGATTTCACGGTCAAAGCAGTTGGCAAATAGGGCTGTTTCTTTTTTGCCATAGGTGTTCATCTTGTCGCCGATAAGTCCATTCTGAAAAAGTTCCAGGTTAAAGTTCCGTAAAGAAAGCCGTTCACGGATGGTGTCGGCACTGAACAGGTTTCCGCGGTCATTTATGGCAGTACAGCCCTTTGCCAGAAGCCGTTCTGCCAGAAGAATATCACGGGTAATGACCAGATCATTGGCAGCAGCATTTTCTACGATGTAATTATCTGCGGCATCTTTTTCCTGATTGCAGATAACCATAGAAAAAAGCGGGTCTTTTGGATGGGGAATTTCACGATTGGCGATAAACCAGGTAGTTATACCGTTACGCTTGGCACAACGGATAATGATATCTCTGGCAGGAGCCGGACAACTGTCGGCGTCAATCCATATGGAAAATGAATGGCTCATGTAATAATCTGATTTAACTGGCTGATCATTTGCAGGGCAACCTGTTCAGCCTGCTGCAGATCCTGGTTGTTTTGAACGGATACGGTTTCCTGTTTGTTCTGTTCCTGTTTTTCTTTATACAGTTCATCGGTAATGAAAATACCTGCAAGGATTGCCTGTTTTAATGGATCTGTAAGGCCGGTTGTCTGTTCAATTTTATCAGCAACCTGCTTGTAATGGGAGAGAAGGGTCTGCATATAGATTGAATCTTCTTTGGCCTGAATGGCAAAAGATGTTCCTAAAATATCAATCTGAAGGATACCCATACGTATATGAATTAGAAGATATCAAGCTGACCGTTTGATTCTGGAGAAGGAACTGAATCAAACATTTCTGCTTCTTCTGGAGCTGCTTCCGTGAAAACAGGTGAATCAAAAGAAGTATCTGCCTCTGGGGCATTGGTTTCAGGGGTAAATTCCTGATAGGGAAGTTCCGGTTCCGGTACCGATTCAGCTACGGTTTCCTGTGCCGGGGTAGAAACTTCAGGTTCTGAAACACCAAGTTCGCTGCGGACAGTGTCCTCAACAGTATTCAGTGAATTCAGAACCTGCAGGATCTGAGCCTCGATCTGGTTCTGTTCTGCTTCATAATCGGAAACTTTCTGAGAAAGACTCTGGTTGTTACTGGCAGAAGCGGCAAGCTGTGCCCGTAACTGAGCATTTTCTTTTTCAAGGCGGTTGATTTTCTCAACAGCAGCCTTAACTTTTTCCTGCAGAACAAGTACTTGATCGAGGGTAATCATTGGTTATGCTCCAATAGCTTTTTTAGCGGTTTCTACAACTGCTTTGAATGCTACCTGGTCTTCAATAGCCATGTTTGACAGGGCTTTGCGGTTGATTTTAACACCAGCTTTGTTCAGACCTTCAATGAAGCGTGAGTAGGTGATGCCTTCAGCGCGGCATGCAGCGTTCAGACGTGCAATCCACAGTGAGCGGTAGTCACCTTTTTTGTCACGGCGTCCTACGTAAGCGTCGGTAAGACCCTGTACTACAGCGTCGTGTGCTGCTTTATAGTTGGTACCGCGGCGTCCGCGATAACCTTTTGCAAGTTTAAGAATCTTCTTGCGGCGGTTGAGCCGTTTAGTTCCGTCAATTGCTCTAGACATAGTTTAATCTCCTGAAAAGTTTGTACGGTTATAATTCCAACAGAATTATAATCAACCGTATGGAAGAAGCTGTTTGCGTACTTTTGCTGAGTCAGCTTCGCTAAGGATACCAGAGGCACGCAGATTTCTCTTGCGTTTAGGAGCCTTCTTGGTAAGGATATGGCGAAGATTCATTTTCTTGTACTTAACTTTTCCGGTGCCGGTCAGTGAAAACTTTTTAGCGGCACTGCGTTTAGACTTCATCTTAGGCATATGTGTTACCTCATCATTTTTTAGCTTTCGGATTAAGGGTCATAGACATGAAGCGTCCTTCCATTGCGGGCTGCTTCTCTACAACGTACTCATCGTCAAGCCGTTTTAATACTTCCTGAAGAACTACGAGACCAAGTTCTGTGTGGGCAAGTTCACGTCCGCGGAAACGGATGGTTACTTTTACTTTGTTGCCCTCGGCCAGGAATTCCTGAATGTGCTTAGCTTTAAAATCAAGATCCCCTGCGCCGATTTTCGGCTGCATACGGATTTCCTTGAGTTTCAGCAGTTTCTGGTTTTTCTTGGAGTCACGGAGCTTTTTCTCCTGTTCAAACCGGTACTTGCCGTAATCCAGAATTTTACAAACCGGGGGATTAGCATTTGGAGCAACTTCAACAAGGTCGAGTTCTTTCTCTTTAGCCATATTGAGAGCTTGTATGGTAGGGACAATACCTTTCTGTTCGCCCTCATCGTCTATAAGTCTGACCTCTCTGACACGGATCTGCTCATTGATGCGCAGTCCTTTTTCCTTATTGTCGGCCAACGATCCTCCTCATACTGCAGAATTGCAGCAGCATGTAAAATAAAGTTAAAGTGTAAGCAATAACAGAATATATCAGAGAAACGGGAAAAATGTCTAGTGCTGAAACCCGTGTTGGACTAGGAAAAATCAAGGTTTTTACACGGTTTCAAGGTATTGCCTTAACACTGGCTGCGTGTTATTTTTCTACATATGTTTATTTTTCTTCTGCTGGCTCTTCCTTTGGCAACAGTTTGTGTTGCTGCATGGAGTGGCCCCCGTTTCAGTATCAAAAAAGATGTTCTTCATGTTCTTTTTGGAGGCCTTGCCGGAATAATCTACAGCGGTTGCGGTGCTCTGTTTGTCAGGGCCTATCGTCTGGCGCCTTATTCGTTTATTGCCAACTGGGGATTTTTCGTCCTGACCAGGGCTATCCTTCCGCTGGCAGTTCTGTCAGTTCTCTTTGTACTGCTTTCACGCGGTTCCCTGAAGGATAACCTGTATTCGCTGCCGCTGTACTGCAACGGATTCTTCATGGTTTTCATGCCGTATCAGATTATCCACAATAACGATGGGTTTGATTTTTTCCTGCTGTTTGTGTACCCCCTTCTGACGCTGTGTATGCTTTCACTGCTGTGGTATTCCCTGACACTGCTTGCCAGGGAAAAAAAGGTGGTGTACGTGGTTGCCGTTCCTGCCCTGCTTGCTGCCCTGCTGATGCCGTCGCTGCTGCTGGCGCTGTATTTCATCAACAGACTGTTGTGGCTGCGGATTGCTCTTGGGGTACTGTTTGGTGCTGTGGCAATTTATGCTGCCGTGCTGACCTTTTCCCGAAAAGTTGAAGACTGAATCAGACAGGACATAAAAAAAACTGCCAGTGTGTTCACCGGCAGTTTTTTTTTATGTCCTGAACCTTTTTTGAAAGGTTCAGGTTACTGGATTACAGTTTGTTGTTTGATCCCAGTACTTCTACGATTTTGTGTTCGTACATTTTCTGCATGTTTTCACGAGCAGGTTTCAGGTACTGGCGTGGGTCAAAGTGGTCTGGGTGTTCGTTGAAGTATTTGCGGACAGCAGCAGTCATTGCCAGACGTGAGTCAGAGTCAATGTTGATTTTGCAAACTGCTGATTTTGAAGCTTCGCGGAGCTGTTCTTCAGGGATACCAACAGCATCTGGCAGTTTACCGCCGTTAGCATTGATGGTGTCTACTTCGTCCTGTGGAACTGAAGATGATCCGTGGAGAACGATAGGGAATCCTGGGATTCTCTTTTCAATTTCGTGCAGTACGTCGAAAGCCAGTGGTGGTGGAACCAGTTTGCCTTCAGCGTTGCGGGTGCACTGTTCTGGCTTGAATTTGTAAGCACCGTGTGAGGTACCGATTGAAATAGCCAGTGAGTCACAGCCAGTGCGTTTTGAGAAGTCTTCTACTTCTTCTGGTTTGGTGTAGTGAGAAACTTCTGAAGCAACTTCGTCTTCAACACCAGCCAGAACACCGAGTTCAGCTTCAACGGTTACGTCGTGAGCGTGAGCGTATTCTACTACTTTTTTGGTGAGGGCGATGTTTTCTTCGTAAGGCAGTGAAGAACCGTCGATCATTACAGATGAGAATCCGTTGTCGATACAGTCTTTGCACAGTTCAAAAGAATCACCGTGGTCCAGGTGGAGAACGATCTGTGGGTTAGCGCAACCCAGTTCTTTTGCGTATTCTACAGCACCCTGAGCCATGTAACGGAGGATGGTTCCGTTTGCATAGTTACGTGCACCTTTTGATACCTGCATGATTACAGGTGAGTTGGTTTTAACTGCAGCCTGTACAATTGCCTGCATCTGTTCCATTGTGTTGAAGTTGAAAGCAGGGATTGCATATCCGCCTGCAACAGCCTTTGCAAACATTTCTTTGGTGTTTACAAGACCGAGTTCCTTATAGCTGGTCATAGTGACTCCTTTAAGTAAGAAAGATTACTTGATTGTAGAAAATGCTCATAAAATAATCAAGAGAATGATAAATTATGCCGATTAGTGAGTTTGACAAAGACTGCGTAGGGAAATATACTTTTTTTAAGTGTTGCTGTCTGAAAGTAAAAAACTCAGATGGGTTACGCATGTTATGGAAATCATGTTTTGTGTAAATAAAACGAAGGAGTTTTGGATGAAACAGGGCGTTTTAGTCTGTGTTTGTCTCGTACTCTGCTTTGTGTTCTGTGCACCTGTTTTTGCACAGCCAAACACCAAGAGCGTAGAGACTATTCTTATTGATAACTTTGATGACCGGGATGCAGTTTCCTTTGATTGGAAAGTACAGACCAGCAGAAGTATCCATGTTGGTGAAGGTGATGATGTATATCCTAAAATGGGATATGTAGAAGGCATCCCGAATTCACTCCGTGGTTATAGAACTGCCAGTGATCCAACCCCCTATGTTCTGGGTGTTCAGACCAAATTTGACCGCAAAGGTGATAACTGGTTTGAAATTTACCCGGTAGACAAAGAGAGCGGAGAAATCTTTGAGATTCCTCTGAAGGGTACTACTTCACAGATTGATTTCTGGGCTTGGGGTGCAAACTATAACTATTACCTTGAAGTTCTGATTCGCGATGCTGAAGGCTGCGTTCACGTACTGCCTGCTGCAACCATGAACTATCAGGGATGGAGAAACATTGTCGTAGGTATTCCTACTTCAATCCATCAGCGTTCACGCCTGAGATCAGGTCCTGAAACTGCAAACTTTGTTGGTTTCCGGATCCGTTCCGACGCAAATGAATATGTAGATGACTTTGTAATCTACTTTGACCAGCTGCGTTACACCACTCACACCATGAACTTTATCTACGATGGTTTCGAATTACGCAAACCTAACTTTGACAGCGAGGAGGCTGGCAGATGAAAAAAGTAGTAGCAATCCTTGCCGTATTATGTGTTGCCTGTGCAGTATTTGCCCAGGAATCACGTTCCCTTACTGAAACTGATCCTGCAATGACTGCAGACGCTGCACGTCAGGCACTGCGTGAAGTTTCACTGGATCTGTTTGAACGTGAAGGCAGCTGGAATGCCCGCATTTCACCGGATGTTGGTGTAATTTCAGGACGCCTTTTTGAAGGTGGTCCATACACTAACCTGAGTGATGAAGACCGTGCTGCAAAAATTGATCTTCCTGCAGAAGTAAAAGACAGTGACAACAGTCATGTATTTGGTGTTAAGGTTGAGTTCTTCCGCCGCGGCGTTAACTCATTCTATATCACCGCTGCACGTCCAATCCCGATTGAAGGTGTAACCAAGACCGTATCTTTCTGGGCTGCCGGACGTAACCAGAACCACAAGATTACCATGCTGGTTCAGGACTACTTTGGAAACAGTTTTGAAGTATATGTTGGTACACTGGCATTCTCTGGATGGAAACGCATGACCGTTGCCATTCCACCATCACCAGATGGAAGCCGTGGTATCGTACAGCAGAGTGCTTACTTTGGCGAACGCCCCGGTCTGCGTATCGTAGGATTCCGCATCGACTGTGATCCGGAAACCGCCATTGGTTCTTACTACCTGTACCTGGATGACCTGCGTGCCGTAACTGACCTGTATGCTATGGAAAATCGCGATGCTGATGATCCAAGCGATGCATGGTAAGATAGACACCGCTGAATGAAAAAAAGGCAGCCTGACCGGCTGCCTTTTTTTTGTGCTCATTGGACGACGCCGTAGTAGGTGGTCCGTCCCTCTTTCTTTACCGGTGCAATGATACCGGCTTTCTTCAGTACCCATATGATTTTATGTGCAGTATTTGCCCCGGCCAGGCCGGCCAGGTCTTTTGCACAGAATACGTCCGGATGTTCCGGCAGCAGGGCCAGATAGTCCTGCGGGCAGGAAAAACGCCGTGTTTCCGTTATTTCTATCAGTTCCTTGTCTTCCCGGTACCAGTTTTTTTTGAACCGCCGGCTGTTGTTTTTTAACTGTACCGGTTCTGCCGTTCTGATGCGTTTTTCCTTAACCGTTACCAGCAGCACTTCAAGCTGAAACCAGTTTTCCGTCAGCAAGGGATATATACCCATCAGTTCCGTAAAAAGGGTGTACCAGTTCTGTTTTTTAGGGCTTTTCCGCCGGCTTACCGGTTCGCCATCTTCAGTGCAGGTTTCAATGATGGTGACTGCCGGCAGGGGATGTACCAGCAGGACTTTTCTGCCGGCTTCATGCAGTGCGTACAGCTTTGCCATCAGTTTGCCCAGGTTTTTCGTCTGGATTTCAACAACATTGCCACTTTTTTCCACTACATCGCAGATATAGGTGCCTATGGGGACTTCTGTTTCTCCATCGCCCTGGATTTGATACAGCTCTTTCAGTGTTCTGTGCAGTTTTGATTCATTGTACGTGTTGATCATGATAGTCGTGCTTCCCATTATCGGCATTTCCTGATGAATATTAACCGTTTTACCATTGACATTCGGCTTTTTACGGATAAAATGGGAGATAAGTGGGAAATATTGGTAATTCGTGGTAATTAGTGGAAAGTTATGGAACTTCTGACAGGTGAATATCAGAATACGCTTGATGAAAAAGGTCGTATCCTTTTTCCTGCCAAGCTCCGTTCTGAACTATCAACAAATGTTCTCGTAATCACTAAGGCTATGGACAAGTGTCTGTGGCTCTTTACCCCGGATGCATGGAATGATTTATCAGATAAGGTAATGGCTCAGGCCAGTCCTTTTGATCCGAAAAAGCGTGCTGTTGTGCGGCATTTGATTGCACCGGCCGTGAATGTGGAATTTGATAAAGCAGGCCGCCTTTCTATTCCCCAAAGCTTACGCGAATACGCTGGTCTTTCTAAGGATTGCGTTGTTCTTGGTATTAATAAGTACATTGAGCTTTGGGATGCTGCTGCATACCAGGCATATCAGGAATCAACAAAAGAAGAATTACTTTCTGCAACCGAAGGACTGACCGATATTTGCTTTTAGAAGCTGATAGAGGAGTGCTCTGTGGAAATTATCCATACCCCGGTACTGTTGCAGGAAACCCTGCAGTATTTGTCTCCAGTAGGTGAGCCCTTTGAAAAGGACTGCCTGATGATTGACTCGACAACCGGAGAAGGTGGGCATTCTGAAGCTTTTTTGAAACAGTTTTCAAATTTGCGGATAATCGGCTTGGACGCTGATCTGAAGATTCAGGCACGGGCAAAAGAACGGCTTGGCTGTTTTGGCGACCGGATGGGTTTTTATAGCGGTTGGTTCAACGATTATTATGCAAATTTTCCTGAAGGAGAACGCCGTCCCGATCTGATTCTGTTCGATCTTGGAATCAGCGTATTCCATTACGAACGGTCTGGCCGTGGATTTTCTTTCAGATATGATGAGCCGCTTGATATGCGTCTGGACCCCTCTGCAGGGGAATCAGTAGAGCAGCTGGTAAACCGTGCCAATGAAGAAACGCTGGCCAATATCATTTACCAGTATGGCGAAGAACGGTATTCCCGCCGTATTGCAAAGGCAATTGTGGAATATCGCCGCCAGTCAAGAATCGTTTCATCTAAGACGCTGGCAGACATTGTGTATGGGGCAGTTCCGGCCCAATACCGCCACGGCAATATACATCCAGCCACAAAGACGTTTCAGGCTTTGCGGATTGCCGTGAACGGGGAATTGGACCGGCTGCCGGTAGCGTTGACTGATGCTTTTAAAGTTCTGGCCGTTGGCGGAAAAATGGGCGTTATTACGTTCCATTCGCTGGAGGACCGGATTGTAAAGAACCTGTACCGGGATTGGGGTAAACAGTGTGTATGCCCTCCTGAACAGGCTATATGTACCTGTGGCGGTAAACCGAGGGCGGAAATTCTCACCCGCAAGCCGGTCGGCCCCACAGACACAGAGGTGAGCGAAAACTCTCCCAGCAGAAGCGCAAAACTGCGGGTTCTGCGGAAATTACGGGAAGGATGATCTATGTCTAGTATGGGAAAAGAAGTGAAAGGACGTACTGTCCTTCACGTAACGGTATGCAGCCTGCTGGGTTTAAGCATTCCGGTACTGCTTTTTCTGGCACTGTTTCAGATGCACCGGTATATGACGTTAGATAAACAGGTTACGGAGTTGAATACAGCTCAGTATGAGCTTATTGACAGCAACCGGCGGCTGGTAAGTGATATCAGTCAGCTTACCGGGTCTGAACGGATAGAACAGCTGGCAACGGAAGTGTATGGAATGCATCCTGCCAGCACTGAAGAAATACTGCGTGTAGAAGTACAGGCGCAATAACGATGTAATGATAACTGAAGGGCAGAACCGTACTCGTGGTGGTGTACGGTTTGCCGGATAAAAATTGGATGGTATCTGTGGGTGGAACAGCAGAACAGCTTTTAAGTCTTGAAGCCGTATTGTCGGCAACGGGCGGAGAAGCAGTTGGAACTGAACAGGCAAAAAAAACTTTCTCATTCAGCTCAGTAGCAACTGACAGCAGAAATGTGTCTGCGGGTTGCCTTTTTGTGCCTTTGGTAGGCGAGTTCCAGGATGGCCATGCCTATATCAGAAGTGCCATTGAAAAGGGCGCATCCGTTGTATTTGCAGATACTAACCACCGTGACTTTATTGAACAGCAGATTGCACCGCTGGCAGCTGAAAAGGGTGTAGTCATCATTCTGGTTGCCCATACCCTGTATGCACTGCAGGATGCTGCCCGTGCCTATGTGGCACAGTTCCCCAACCTGATAAAGATTGGCGTTACCGGCTCCAACGGCAAGACCACCACCAAAGAATTGTTGAAATCAGTAGTAGAACAGAAATACCGGGTTATTGCCACAGAAGGCAACTTTAACAGTGAAACCGGGCTTCCACTTTCAGTGTTCAGAATCCGTAAGGAACACCAGGTGGGTATTTTTGAAATGGGCATGAACCGCGTTGATGAGATTGGTGAGCTTTCCCGCGTTCTCTGCCCCCGCTATGGCATCATTACCAATATCGGAACCGCCCATGTGGGTATTCTTGGTTCCCAGGATGCTATTGCCGCAGAAAAGAAAAAGATTTTCAGTCAGTTTGACGATTCCGGCCGGGGATTTATCCCTGAAGCCGATGCATATGCAGAATTCCTGAAACAGGTACCCCATGGTCTGGTGCAGTCCTTTGGTAAGACAACGACTCCCGGTGTAAGCAATATCGAAAACCTGGGCCTTATGGGTACCCGTTTTGACCTGCATTCTGTTTCCATCACGCTGCCTCTGGCAGGAGAGTACAACTTCAGTAATGCACTGGGTGTTGTCAGTCTTGCCCTGGAACTGGGACTTTCTGCAGAACAGATCAAGACCGGCCTTGAAAGCATTAAACCCATGTCCGGACGCAGTAACATCTGCGAAGGATCCTTTACCGTCATTGAAGACTGCTACAATGCCAATGCAGAAAGCATGGGTGAAAGCATTAAGTTCTATGGCGGTATTGCCCGGCCTGCAGGAACACGGAAATTCCTGGTTCTGGGTGATATGTTTGAACTGGGTGAAAAAAGTGCAGAAATACACCAGCGTATGGTATCTCTTGCCTGGAACAGTGGAGCCAGCTTCATATTCCTTTTGGGAGAAGCATTCTGCGATGCCGGCGAAACGGTTCTTGCCGGTATGCCTGCCGTAGAGGACAGTCCTATTGTCCTTATGGAACGTTCATCTGCCGATAAGGAAATTGACGGTATTGCCACCAGATTGTGTCATATGGTTAAGGACGGAGATCTGGTGCTGGTAAAAGGTTCCCGCGGCATGCATCTGGAACGCATTGCCAACCGGTTGATAGCGTTAAGTGGAGGCAGCCATGACTAATTACGGTAATCTTTCTGCTTCCCGCCCCATCGACAGTAAATCCGCAGACAGCGGACTCATTATCTCCATGATCCTGCTCTTTGCCCTGGGACTGTTTACGCTCTATTCATCATCAGAAAGCTATGCTATCCGCGCTTTTGGTGACAGCATGTACTTTGTAAAACGTCAGCTGATCAGCATGGGTGTCGGATTGGTGCTGATGATTGTAGCTGCCTGCGTACCGCTGCAGTTCATCCGCCGCTGTATGCCGCTTATTTTCTTTGGAAGCCTTTTCCTCTGCATCATGACCTTCATGCCGGGAATCGGTGATGAACGGAATGGTGCAACCCGCTGGATAAAACTGCCGGGTCTGGGGACCTTCCAGCCTTCTGAAACTGCAAAAATTGCCGTAGTTCTGTTCCTTGCAAATCTGTTTGACAAGCAGTCAGACCGCATCGGGGATCCCCGGTATACCGTGTATCCTGCGGCCCTTAGTGTTCTGGTATTTGTACTGGTCATCTTTTTTCAGAACGACTTTTCTACGTCT
>JAKSTT010000047.1 GCA_024413635.1 Treponemataceae bacterium
CGGTGTCTGCTCTGCGAGCTTACACCTTAATGCGGCGTGCACGGATATCAAACAGTACTGCTGCTATCAGTACGATACCCTTCACAATGTACTGGTATGAAATACCGATGTTCATCAGGTTCATACCATTCTGCAGTGAAGACATAACCAGGGCACCGATAATGGTACCGGTTACTTTACCTACACCACCGTTTGCAGAAACACCACCAACATAACTTGATGCAATGGCATCCATTTCAAAGGCGTTACCGGCAGTTGTAGTAGCTGACTGCAGACGTGCAGTGAACAGAACACCGGCAAGACCAGAAAGCATACCCATTGATGCGTATACAAACATGGTTACCTTGCGGACTGAAATACCGGACAGTTCGGCAGCTTCCGGGTTACCACCGATTGCGTAAATGTGGCGGCCCAGAACGGTATTACTCATGAAGTATGCATAGATGGCCAGTACCACCAGAACGATTACTACTGTCCATGAAATACCGTGGTACAGGGCAATCTTAGTGGTAAAGAACAGAATAAGTGCACTCATGAACACCAGTTTGATGATGAACATATCAAGCGGGCTGTCCTGCAGGTGATACTTTTTCTTGTTTCTGCGGGCATTGATTTCAGTTGCAATAAGGAATGCAACCAGTGCAACACCCAGAATCATGGTCAGGATATGGATGTTTGATCCATGGAAGGGGTCAGGAATGAATCCGTTACCCAGTGCGTTGTATGCAGCATTCTTAACGATGATGGTACCGGTACCTTCTGTTACACGGAGCAGTGCGCCACGGAAAATAAACATACCGGCCAGGGTAACTACGAATGCAGGTACTTCAAGAATAGCGATAAGCCAACCCTGGTAGATACCGATCAGAAGACCGATGATCAGTGCAATGATAACTACCATAACGGCAAGCCATGGGGAATCAGCAAAGGCAGATCCGGCATCGGCATAATGTTTCATGACGATGGCAGTAATGGCACCGGTAAATCCGGCAACAAAACCAACTGAAAGGTCAATTCTCAGGATAATGAGGACCAGG
The DNA here is from genome assembly GCA_024413635.1 of Treponemataceae bacterium. GTDB lineage: Bacteria > Spirochaetota > Spirochaetia > Treponematales > Treponemataceae > Treponema_I. Next base: position 1,038 of record JAKSTT010000047.1, read on the forward strand.
GTCATACCGATAGCAAGAACAGCAACGTAACCGGTCTGGTCAAACAGGTTTGACAGGTTACGGGGAGTCATGAAGATACCGCCGGTAGTGGCGGTAAAGAACAGCATTACAGCCATCAGTGCAACGAACATACCGTACTGACGGGCATTTGTTTTTATTTCTCTAAAGTTCATTTTGTCACTTCCTTACACACTTAGTTTTCTGTTGCAAGACGCATGATGTTTTCCTGGGTTGCTTCTGCACCGCTCATTTCACCGGCAACAACGCCGCCAGAAACAACGCAGATACGGTCTGCCATTCCCAGAACTTCCGGCAGTTCAGATGAGATCATGATGATACTCATACCCTGTTCTACCAGCTGGTTCATCAGCGTATAGATTTCGTACTTGGCACCAACATCGATACCGCGGGTCGGTTCATCAAGAATGAGGATTTCCGGTCGGCTCATCATCCATTTGGCCAGTGAAACTTTCTGCTGGTTACCACCGGAAAGCTTGTTAACCGGACTGTCGATGCTTGGCGTCTTAATGTGCAGGTCCTTTACATACTGTGCACTTTCAACAATTTCCCTGTTCTTATCCAGAACACCGCGTTTTACCAGCTGCTTCAGGGATGCAATGGTAATGTTCTGCTTAACGTCCTGCAGAAGGATGAGCCCGTTACCTTTCCGGTCTTCTGAAACATAGGCAAAGCCTGCTTCAATGGCTTCTTTCGGATGCTTGAAGTTCACCTTTTTGCCGTGCAGGTATGCTTCTCCTTCTACCTTGTACTTGCGGGGGTTACCGAACAGACTTAATGCAAATTCTGTACGGCCGGCACCCATCAGACCGGCAAGACCAAGGATTTCACCGCGACGCAGTTCCAGGTTCAGGCCTTTCAAAAGCTGGCGGCTTACGGCGTAGTCGTATACTTTCCAGTCTTTAACCGAAAGGACAACTTCACCGATGTCTACTTTTTCACGTTTTGGATATATGTTTTTTATTTCGCGGCCTACCATCTGGCGGATGATCAGCTCTTCGGTCAGATCCTTGCGGTCAATGGTACCGATTGAGTGACCGTCGCGGAGAACGGTTACCGTGTCTGCAATTTTCAGCACTTCTTTCAGTTTGTGGGAAATCATGATACAGGTTACGCCCTGCTGCTTCAGATTCAGAATCAGCTGCAGAAGATTCTCACTGTCGTCCTCATTCAGTGATGAAGTCGGTTCATCAAGAATCAGGATATTGATGTTTTTACTTAATGCCTTGGCAATTTCTACCAGCTGCTGCTTACCGGTTCCCAGGTCTTTTACCTTTGCACCGGGGTCAACATCCAGGCCTACTTTTTTCAACTGTTCCTGTGCCATTACAATGGTTTTGTTCCAGTCGATGGCCCCAGTGGCGGTACGGATTTCGTGTCCCATATAGATGTTTTCATATACCGTCAGTTCAGGAATCAGTGCCAGTTCCTGGTAAATAATGGCAAGACCAGCGTTTTCGCTGTCTTTAATGTTTTTGTACTGCTGTACCTGGCCATTGATCAGAACCTGGCCATCATAGGTTCCATACGGATACACACCGGAAAGAACCTTCATCAGTGTTGATTTTCCGGCACCGTTTTCACCTACCAGAAAATGTACCTCGCCCTTCTGTACCTTAAAGGTTACGTCATCAAGGGCCTTAACACCGGGGAATTCTTTGGTAATGTGAGCCATTTCAAGAATTGTGTTGCTCATGTTTTTGTACTTACCCCTCTTCTTATATACAGAGAGGATGACCGGGCGTACACCCAGTCATCCTTTATTTTAACTCGGCTTATCTTAGTGTTTCAGAGCCCAGTCAGGATTTGCTTCTTCAAGCAGTTTTACGTTGTCTTTGGTGATAACGGTTACAGCAGTCTGTTTTGCAGCTACCTGTTTTTTACCGTTGTCGTAAGAAGCAGCAGTTGATGGAGTTTTACCAGCCAGGATTTCTTCTGCCATTGCTACAGCGTCAGCTGAAAGGATTGCAGTGTTCTTCCATACGGTCATGGTCTGTTTTCCGTCAATGATGTACTGGGCAGAAGCCATTTCAGCATCCTGTCCGGTGATTACGTAAGCAGTTACATCCGGGTCTTTAGCGAATTCATCAGCGATTGCACGTGCGGTACCATCGTTTGGAGCCAGGATGAAACAGTCACCTTTGTCAGCAGCTTTTGCAACGGTCAGGTTGTCAGCAGCCTTTTTCTTTGCAACATCGAAGTTCCAGTCAGTAGTTACCTGGTTGATGATGTCAGCGATTTCTGAGCGGCTCAGGTCTTTTTTACCAGACAGAGCAACAGCTTTGTCAGAGTTTTTGATTACGAAAGTACCGTCAGCAATTTTTGGCTGCAGAACTGACCATGCACCTTCAAAGAAGATGAATGCGTTGTTGTCTGAAGCAGCACCAGCATACAGGTACAGTGAGTTACCTTTGGTTCCAGCTTTTACGTTGTCAATGAGGAACTGTCCCTGAGCTACACCTACGCTGAATGAGTCGAAGGTTACGTAGTAGTCAACAGCAGCAGTATCGGTGATCAGGCGGTCGTAGCAGATTACGGTTACACCGTCTTTTTTAGCAGCTTCTACAGCAGCGGCAGCAGCAGCACCGTCATGTGGACAGATAATAAGAACTTCAATACCCTTGTTCAGAAGAGCTTCTACGTTCTGTTTTTCTTTGTTTGAATCGCCCTGGCTGAACAGGAGCTGTACAGATGCTTTACCTTCCAGAAGTTTCAGGAATGAGGTTTCGTCCTGAATCCAGCGTGGTTCATCTTTAGTAGGAAGTACGATACCAACTTTTACTTTTGAAGATTCTTTAGCACCACCGGCGAATGCCATGGTAGCTACCATCATCAGTGCCAGAACACTGAAAACAACTTTTGCCATTCTTTTCATAATGGTTTTCTCCTTTACGCATGACTGCTCCAACAGCAGTCATTACTAATTACTGTGTCAGTATAGGAGAGAGCCGGCTGCTGTGCCGGGTGATGTTCTAGAAGATTTTTAGATGTATAGTACCGGAAAAGGGGAAATTTCTACGAAAAAAAGGAGAATTTCATCCGGGCAAGGAAAATTTTGACAGCAAAAAAGTACTAACAGGATGCTGAAACAAGTTCAGCATGACAATGACACTTATCACCCTATCAGCGGTAAACCTCGTCATAGGAATGAAAACCGCTCTGAACAACTACTTCTTCCATGTTTTCCGCAGTTACCAGAACCGGATTGATAAAGCAGGTGGGCACCTGCAGCATACCGTTATCCAGAGATTCCGTAACACCGGGTAAATCTACGGCGTTTACTCCCCGGGCCAGCCGGCAGGCATACATGGCAGAAAGTCGGGCAAGATCAGTAATGGGCTTATAGACCGTAGCAGTCTGCGTTCCCTGCACTACCCGCTGGCAGCCGGCAATATCGGCATCCTGTCCTACAACAGGCACCGTATTCAACTGGTGCTCCCGCAACGACCGGATAACGCTTTCTGCCACCGCATCGTTTCCGCAGATTACGGCGTCGGGAATCAGGTTACTGTCCAGCAGCTCCGTCATTTTCTGGTAGGCCAGGTCATAGTTCCAGTCTTTGGTGTAATACTTTATCTGTACCGACACCGGTTTGCCGTCCAGGGTATTGCGGACGCCCTGGTCAATCAGGGACATATTGAAGTCATCTTCATTACCGTAGATGCAGTACCAGCCCCCACGGGGAGCTTTTTCAAGGAGGGCCCGGGCCATAAGGGTTCCAACCTGGCGGCTGTCTACCGACATATACAGGCTTACGTCCGCATTCCTGATCAGACGGTCATAACTGATGACGGGAATGTTCTTTGCTTTTGCCTTTGCCAGAACTTCCGTCAGGGAATCTGCCCGCTTTGCAACAATAACAAGGACATCAACATTCTGGTCAATCAGATACTTTATCTGCTTTATCTGTTCACTTTCGCTGTTGCCGGCATTCTGCACGATGACCCGGGCTCCTTCACGGGAGGCAGTTTCCATGAATACATCAAGATCACGCCGCCACCGTTCAATAACAAAGGTATCAATGGAAAATCCGATGGTAATGCTGTTATCGTCCTCTGCTGATGCCGTACGGAAACCGGCAGTTCCGGCAGGTTTCCGGGTACAGGATGTCATGGTCATCAGGCAGAGAACCATAATTGTTACAAGGCAGACAACTTTTTTCATATATTCCCCTTACTGGCAGCTGGAACGGTATTCAGTGGGAGTCAGGCCGTACATGCGGCGGAACAGCTTGCTGAAATAGTTCTGGTCCGTATAGCCGGTTTCATGGCTTATTTCCTTAATGCTCAGTTCATTTCCCCGGAGCAGCTCCCGGGCTTTTTCCATGCGGATACCGGTTACATAATCAATGAAGTTCTGGCCGGTTTCATCCTTGAACAGTTTACTCAGGTAGTACGGATTCACCTTTACCTGGGCAGCAGTATCATCAAGGGAAATCTGTTCCCCCAGATGCTCCTGCACATACTGGCGTACTTTTTCTACTACCGGGTTTTCAGAACGGCTGCAGCTTTCAAACCGGCACAGGGCACAGTCAGCAAACAGCGGCGTAGCATAACTTTCCATGGCTGAAACGTTCTGCAATGACGCCAGGGTTCCAAAGGTTGACGCAAAAGTGGCAGCGTCCTCAAACGACTTATTTACGGCAACTGCCAGATTGCGGCTGTTGACCAGCGCCGTAAACAGGTTATTGCGGACCATATCCAGTGACATATCGCCTGCCGCTACTGCTTCTTCTGCCGAACGGAACCACTGGCCGATGCACAGCGTCGTACCGGTTACGTCCCCTGCCGTTACCCGGCTTACCAGGCGGCGTTCAAGCCCCTTCAGAAAAGCCTGTACATCACTGTCGTCACCGGTACCGGACACGTCATCATCGGCGGCACACTTCCAGCCGCCGGTCAGGTCAGTATTGTTCAGGGCAGAAAGCGCCTCGTTATATGCCGTAACGGTATTCTTCAGGTCAGACTGCAGGCGGCTGGCCCCCAGGCGTACTCCGTGGCCAATCTTCATGGCAAGGGCCGTATGCAGGCTCTTTATGGTTTCCTGCTGGAACAGGGCATCTTCTTCCGGCACAAAAATGGTTACCCGGTTCATCATAAAGGCACCGGTAATGCAGGTAATGCGGCTGGTAAGCAGTTCCCGCACCTGCACATAGGTTTCATATTTATCCCGGGTAGAAGAATCCGGCAGTTCAATGACGCAGAAGTAATAGCAGGTTTCACTGATGCCAAAATAATCCAGATAGCTCTGCAGGTCACGGCCGACGTCCCGGGCAAAGACGCTGGAATAGATGAAGTCACTTTCAACAATGTTGGCCACAAAATTCAGTTTTTCCTTCATCTCGATGTCGGTATTCAGTTTTCCCCGGCCGGCATCAACCAGGCTTAAGGCGCTCCGCACCGTCTGCACTACCAGATTCCGGTTTACCGGTTTGGTCAGATACCGGTAGGCACCTAACGCCATGGCCTCCTGTGCATAATGGAAACGGTCAAAGGCGCTGAGGATAATGACTACTGCCAGGGGCAGGAATGTCTTGATTTCCTTTATGGCATCAAGACCGTTGAGTCCCGGCATGGAAATATCCATGAATACGATATCTATTTTTTCCTGGCGGCAGATATCCACGGCTTTTGAGCCCGAATTGGCAGTGAATACCTTCACTTCTTCCGGAAAGTTTTTCGTCAGTATGAAAGAAAGAGAATCAATGACAATCTGTTCGTCATCTGTTATCAGAATGTTATACATGAGGAATCCTTATAATACAGCGGGTTCCGCCGCCTTCCGCATCTTCAATGGAAAACAGCTCCGGATTCTTATAATACATCCTTAAGCGGGAAATAACATTAGCAAGACCAATTCCCGTACCATCAGATCCGCGGAGTTCTTCTCCCATTACCGCATCAACACTGGGAATCTGCTCCCCGTCATCGGCATCTGCCAGAAGCCGTTCCCGTACCTCAGCAGGGAATCCTACTCCGTTATCAGCAACGGTAATGGCTACCAGTCCTACATGTTCTTCATCAAAACCAACCGTCAGCTGAACCCGTCCGCCGTCTTCAATACCATACAATCCGTGACGGATGGCATTTTCTACCAGGGGCTGCAATGTCATGGCCGGCAGCAGGATATCAGAAGCAGTAATGCGGATATCTTTTTCAAATATAAAGCGGTCCCCGAACCGGGTTTTCATGATGTACATGTAGGCATCAACCAGGGAAATTTCATCCTGCAGGGTTGCTTCCTTACCGGTGTGCTGCAGGTTATAGCGGTAAAAGTCTGCCACCTGTTCCAGGAAACTGCAGGTCCGGTCGGCTTCTTCCATCATGGCCAGCTGGGCACCGGTATTAATAGTATTAAAGAGAAAATGAGGGTTAATCTGGTTCTGCAGTGCCTTAAAGCGTGCATCCTGTACCAGGGCCTGCATCTTGTTTTCGGCTGCTGCTTTTTCCCAGATGGTATCGATATATTCACGGATGGAAATAATCATGCGGTTAAAGGCACGGGTAATGGAACCGATTTCATCCTGTTTTTCGTAGGTAAATAGCGGAATATCAAAGTCACGTTCGGCCAGTCTGTTTGCCGTTACGGAAATATCTTCCAGTGGCTGCATGATGTTGGTTACCAGCAGGTACAGCAGCAGTACGTTCAGGAACATAACCGTACCAATAAGTGCCAGACTTGATGCCGTTACCGAGCGGAACTGTCGCAGTAAGTCATTGTACCGGGCAATATTGCTCTTGAAATAGGATGCATTCAGGTCTGCAACGGCAGACTGCAGCCAGGTGTAGGCTTTCAGGGCCTGATCATAGGCGTCAGCCGATTTTTCCGTATTGTTGGCGCGGCGGGCATAGACGGCACTGTCGGCATAGCCCAGAAAGGTTTCTGTCAGGCGGGCAACCACATATTCTTTCTGAATCAGGGGATCCTGACTGGGATGGGAAGCCAGGTACAGGGTCCTGGTTTCCAGTTTTGCCCGGTTGGAGTAGTAACTGTCGATGGTTTCATAATTACGCAGGTTCATATACTGCTCCAGGGATGACTCCGTATCTTCCATGAGGGAAAGATACACATCGAGTTCCTGGTTGGTGATATAGGATGATGAAATGGATGAAAGCACCAGGGATACGACAACGAAAAAGTAGGCGATAACCAGAGCGAAAAGGCCAAAGGTTATGAATGCCGAGGCCATGATGCGGGAACGGATGGAACGGTACTTACTGGACATTGGAACGCTCCACCAGCTGCATGACACCCTGCCGGTAGCTGTTGCAGTATCCGGTAGTAAGATATGAAGCCATTTCTTCTATGGCATACTGCCCCATCAGTTCAATACGGGGAGTAATAAGGGCGGCAACCAGGCCTTTCTGCACATATTCCCGGGTCCGCTCCGTCTGATACAATCCCAGCAGTTTCAGATCCCCGGAACGTTCCGTATCGATGAGGGTCTGAGCCACCAGCGATGTCAGTTCCGGAGTAACGCACAATACGCCGTCTGCATCGGTTTCACTGATTTTTTTCCGCAGAAGGTCATCGGTGGCAAAGGGGGACGGGGTATCCACAATGCAAATGTCGATGGGCAGGGTTGCGCCCAGACTGTTGTATGATTCCTGCATGCTGGACGACAGACTGGTAACACCATTATGGGCATGGGAGGAATCAGAAATAATCAGCAGGGAATCAACCTGATGCTGCAGAAGGGCCCGGACAACTGATTTTCCCATGGAATAGTAGTTTGATGAAATACAGCTGATTTCCCGGTTGCTTGCGGACCACTGGCCCACGGTGATGAGGGGGATTTCGGTACCATGCACATCAGTGAGGGGTGTAAGGGCAAGGGTTTCATCACTGTTGATGAGGATAACGCCGTCTGCACAGGCAAAGGAAGCATATTCCAGCAGCTGTGAAACCGGCACATCCTGGGCAGAAGTTGACGGGACATGCAGTTCTACAGCGCAGTTCAGGGAAGGGGCAACAGACTGCACGCCACGGTACACCTGCTCTGCAATACCATGGTCAGCCCAGGTTCCTGCTACCACAACAAAGTGTGTAGCAGCATCTGAGCCGGCGGTATCTGAGGAAGGATTCTGCATGGCGGTTACCAGGCGGGCTGAAAAAACAACCGTAAATACTGCTGCAACGGTAACAAGGCCGATGATACTCAGCAGTATGGTACGGGTGCGTTTACCGGTAACCTCAGCTGAGCTGTGCTGCAATGCGGTCAATGAAGTCCCAGCTGTTCAGGATTTCTTTTGGAGCAGGATCTGCCAGTGCTTTAAGGTCACCGGTCATAACGCCTGATTCAATAAGATCCAGGGTTGCTTTTTCCAGTTTGTGGGCAAAGTCTGCCAGGTCCGGGGTTCCGTCCAGTTCAGCGCGTTTTGCAAGGGCACCGGTCCAGGCAAAGATCAGGGCAACCGGGTTGGTTGATGTTTTTTCACCTTTCAGGTAGCGGTAGTAGTGGCGCTGAACAGTACCATGAGCTGCTTCATATTCAAAGTTGCCATCAGGAGATACCAGAACGGAAGTCATCATGCTTAATGAACCGCTGGCACTGGCAACCATGTCTGACATAACGTCGCCATCGTAGTTTTTACAGGCCCACAGAAGACCGCCTTCGTGTTTCATTACGCGGGCTACTACGTCATCAATCAGGGTATAGAAATAGGTAAGACCGGCTTTTTCAAATTCTGCCTTGAATTCAGTGTCGAATACTTCCTGGAAGATTGCCTTAAAGCGGCCGTCATAGGTTTTGCTGATGGTATCTTTGGTTGCAAACCATACGTCTACTTTTTCATCCAGAGCATAGCGGAAACAGCAGCGGGCAAAGCTGGTGATTGATTTATCGGTATTGTGCATACCCTGCAGAACGCCGGGACCTTTCATTTCCATAATGGTCTTGCGGGTTTCTTTTCCGTTGGCATCGGTAAATACCAGTTCTGCCTTGCCGGGGCCATCAACATACATTTCGCAGTTTTTGTATACATCACCGTAAGCATGGCGTCCCATGATGAATGGTTTGGTCCATGATTTAACGGCAGGTTTAACGTTCTTTACAATAATTGGCTTTCTGAATACGGTACCGTCCAGTTCGGCACGGATAATGCCGTTGGGGCTGGGGGTCAGCTGTTTCAGGTTGTATTCTTCCATACGGGCGGCGTTACTGGTAATGGTTGCACATTTAACACCAACACCCAGCCGTTTAATGGCAGCAGCCGAATCATAGGTTACTTTATCGTTGCTGTCATCACGGGCTTTCAATCCCAGGTCGTAATATTCGGTTTTCAGATCAACAAAGGGTTCAAGCAGTTTTTCTTTGATTACAGCCCAAAGAACACGGGTCATTTCATCGCCATCAAGTTCAGCGATGGCATTTTTCATCTGTATTTTTGCCATAGGATCCACCTTATGTATGCATATTTCTGCATAAGTATACAAAAAAGATGTATTTTTATCTATAATTATTGCGTGATTACCTGCGATTTTGAAAACCGGGGAGCAGCCGGTTTATGCGAATATTTAACCCGATGCATTGAGCAGCAGATTGAAAACGGAGTTCTTAAAGGCGATGAAAAACTGCCCAGTAAACGGGAACTTGCCATGCATCTGGGGATCAGCGTCATTACGGTACAGAACGCCTATGCTGACCTGATTTCCCGCGGGTATGTGTACTCCCTGGAAAAGAAGGGCTTTTTCGTGACACCGGTGGCTCGAGGCGGTGCGGTGACGTCCCTGTCACCGCACCGTACCGGGGTTTCTCACGAAAACCCGACGTTTATGCCACCGTCCGTGGCCGCAGACGGGATTGATCTTCGTACCAACACTACCAGTTACGAAAAATTTCCTTTCAGCGTCTGGAGCCGTGTTACCCGACAGATACTGCAGGAGCCCCATGAAGACCTGCTGCGACGTCAGCCCCTGGAAGGTACCTGGGCGTTACGGACTGCCATTGCCCGTTATCTGCAGAGTTTCCGCAACATGCAGGTAAGCCCGGAACAGATTATTATCGCGGCCGGCTCGGAAGTATTGTACAGTTTTCTGGTACAGCTGTTTCCTGCCGGTACGGTTTTTGGCGTTGAAAATCCCGGCTATCCCAATACCAGACGCATTCTGCAGTCCTGCGGGGGTGCGGTGGTGCCGCTGCCATTGGATGATGAAGGGTTGATTGTTGATGGGCTGGATGGGAAACTCTGCAGTGGGACGTATCCAGTAGCTGCAGCGGCTGCGCAGGTGGTTCATGTTACCCCCAACCATCATTTTCCCACCGGCGTTGTCATGAGTGTTCAGCGGCGGCTCCAACTGCTGAACTGGGCCATGGAGCCTGCAGGGCAGGATCAGCCCGCTCAGCAGCGCTACATTATTGAAGACGACTATGACAGTGAGTTCCGGTTCCGCGGAAAGCCGCTGTCACCGCTGTATGCCATGGCAGCAGCATACGGCAGTCCGTCCGAAAACGGTGGTCCGCAGGTTATTTATCTGAACACGTTTTCAAAAACCCTGGCACCGGGCTTCCGTATCAGTTACATGGTACTGCCGCCGGCCCTGCTTGCACAGTTTAAGGAGCGGCTGGGCTTTTACAGCTGTACGGTTTCGGCGCTGGAACAGCATACCCTGGCGAGGTTCATGGACCAGGGCCACTATGCCCGGCATATCATGCGCATGAAAAACTGGTACCGATCACTCCGGGACCAGCTGATTACCGCCATTGAGTCTTCTGCCCTGCGGGACCGCTGCACCATTCAGGAAGAAGACGCCGGGCTGCACTTTCTGCTGACGGTGACGTCAGGGAACGGCAGATACACAAGCGACCAGACGGTCACGGCTCCGGCCGCGGCGTTACAGCAGCGCCTGAAAGAAGCCGGGCTGCATCTCTCGCTCCTGAGCGAATACTACGCCGGCCAGGACCTGACCAGCAGCGGCGGTAGTGCAAACGCCGGGCAGGTTGAGTCTCCTGCCGCCAGAACGGATTCAAACAGCAAGACGGTCACGTCTCCGGCAGACATTCCCGCCGTATTCATCATCAATTATTCCGGCCTCACCCCCGCCACCATCCGCCGCACCGTGGAAATTCTGAGCCGCGTGCTGTAAGGTTTCTGCCGGATTACATATAAACTCCCCGCCAGCCCAGTAGATTGCGGGGTCTTATATGTAATCCGTCCGGCTACCTCATCACTTTTCCCCTCGCAACTACATATAAATCACCTGCTCTCAGATCCTTTATATGTAACCGCTTCCCTACTTCCGGCAAAAATTACATATAAGCTACCGCCAACATCAGCGTTCTCTGCAGTTTTATATGTAATCTGGCAAAAATCTGACAAAAAGCCGAATTTTTTCCGCAAAAAACACATATATACAAGGTATGCATCTGATCAAAGAAATTAATACATTGCTTCAGGGGATTCTGCTGGTGCGAAAAAAGGCTGAGCATGACATTATGCGTTCAACTGTGGGTAGCAAGCGCCTGCGCGTCGTGAAAAATCACGGTACCTGGCAGTATTACGTGATTGAGAGAAAAGGCGATTCAAATGGAACGTATCTGCCGGTGGAACAGAGAAAAACGGCAAAACAGATAGCACAACGGGATTACGCAGAGCAGGTTCTTAGCGTTGCTGCTGCATGGGAAGAACGATTGAATGCGGCAAAGGTGCTGATTGACACAATTCCAGGAAATGCCATCCAGACACTGACGCATCCACAAAGTCTGCACCCCGGACGGGCAGCGCTTATTACGCCATACTGTCTGAGTGACGCAAATTATGCGGCAGCATGGGAAGCAAAACCATATCGCACTAAAGGAGTCGGCCCAGAATGGCCGGTGATACTCACCAATAAAGGAGAGCGTGTGCGGTCTAAATCCGAAAAGATTATTGCTGACCGGCTGGCGGCACTGCACATTCCGTACCGGTATGAAGCCCCACTGACTTTGCGGGGTGGCGTTCATGTGCATCCGGATTTTACCATTCTTGATGTGGCTAACCGGAGGGAAGTGTATCTTGAGCACCTGGGCATGCTGTCGCGACCAAAATATGCAGCTGAAAATGTTGACCGGGTGAACCGCTATGCTGCGTCGGGGTTCAAACAGGGAATTGATATTTTTTACACCTTTGAATGCGACGGTCAGCCAATCTCCACATTACAGATAGATTCAATTGTTATAAGATTTCTGCCGGATTACATATAAACTCCCCGCCAGCCCAGTAGATTGCGTTGTCTTATATGTAACCGCCCTCCATTCCAGACAAAAATTACATATAAGCAGCCCCAAGCATCTGGGGTTGCCGCACTTTTATATGTAATTCACGAAAAATCTCACCAAGTCCCATATATAACAGTATTTTCATATGTTACCTGAAGAAAATGTGCTATTCTAGCGGAAAATTGCCGCAAAAAGCTGCGCTTCCGCACATCCATGTGCGACCGCTGCCGCGGAGGCTTTGAAGGAGAAAATATGCTTTACAGAAAAGACCGGAAAGGCAACGACATTTCGCAGCTGGGATACGGCTGCATGCGTTTTTCAAAGAAGGGCGGATCCATTGATCTGGACAAGACCGAAAAAGAGTTGATGCGGGCAGTAGAAGCCGGCGTTAACTACATTGATACGGCGTACATTTACCCGGGCAGCGAAGAAGCCGTTGGTAAAATCGTAGCAAAAAACGGCATCCGCGAAAAAGTTAACATTGCCACCAAACTGCCCCAGTACCTGATGCGCACACCGGAAGCCATTGAAAAGACATTCAACGAAGAACTGAAACGCCTGCAGACCACCTACATTGACTATTACCTGATGCACATGTTCACCGACTATCACGAATGGGAAAACCTGCAGAAGCTGGGCATTGAAGACTGGATTGCCCGCCACAAGGCAGACGGCAGCATACGGAATATCGGTTTTTCATACCACGGGGATTCAGACATGTTCCTGAAAATCCTCAACGCATACGATTGGGACTTCTGCCAGATTCAATATAATTACCTTGACGAACACAGCCAGGCAGGACGCAAAGGTCTGGAAGCCGCTTACGAAAAAGGCATCCCTGTTGTCATCATGGAACCGCTCCGTGGCGGCAAGCTGGTAAACATGCTGCCAAAAGAAGCCCTGCAATGCATTAAAGACAGCGACCGTCACTACACGGCTGCCGAATGGAGTCTCCGCTGGCTGTGGAACCAGCCGGGCGTTACCTGTGTACTTTCGGGCATGAACTCCATGGATCAGGTAGAAGAAAACCTGCGCATTGCAAGCGACGCCACCGCCTGTTCCATGACTGACGCAGATCTTGCCGTAATCGACAACATCCGCAGCGCCATTAAAGCCCACGAAAAAGTAGGATGTACCGGCTGCCGCTACTGCATGCCCTGCCCCAAAGGCGTTGATATTCCAGGTATTTTCTACCACTACAACATCAGTGGCGTAGAGTCAAAAATGTCAGCCCGCTCCGGTTACTTTATGGCAGCAGGCCTGAAGGTAGACCCGGGATTTGCCACCAAATGCATTAAGTGCGGTAAATGTGAACAGCACTGTCCGCAGCACCTGCCGATCCGCGAAAAACTGGTAGAAGCAGACAAGACCCTGCGCCCCTGGTATTTCAAGGCAGCAGGAGCC
>JAKSTT010000048.1 GCA_024413635.1 Treponemataceae bacterium
CCTTCGCCAACCTGCTGTTCCATCATGGCACGTACTTTCAGTGGCAGACCGAACAGGGTAATGAATCCCTGAGCGTCGGTATGGTCGTACAGTTCACCGGTGGTGAAAGATGCAATGCTTTCGTTGTACAGACTGTATTTGCTGTAGCTTCCGGCACCGCGGATGGAACCTTTGTACAGTTTCAGGTTAACCCAACCGGTACAGGTTTTCTGGGTGCTGTCTACAAATGCCATACAGGCATCCATCAGTGGAGTAAACCATTTTCCGTCGTAAATCAGTTCGCTCATGCGGAGGCTTACCTGCTGCTTGTAGTGGTACGTATCGCGGTCAAGACACAGGTGGTCCATCATTTCGTGAGCAGCATAGAGGATCGATCCACCGGGAGTTTCGTATACACCGCGGGACTTCATACCTACACATCTGTTTTCACAGATATCAACCAGGCCTACACCGTTGCGTCCACCGATTTTGTTCAGTTCCAGCATCAGTTCCAGACCGTTCATTTTTTTGCCGTTTACGGCAACAGGAATACCTTTTTCAAACTCAATCTTAACGTATTCACCTTCTTCCGGAGCTTCTTCCGGAACGGTGGTCAGCTGCAGCATGTGTTTGTAGTTAGGTTCGTTTTCGGTTTTTTCCAGTTCCAGACCTTCATGGCTCAGGTGCCAGATGTTTTCATCGCGGCTGTAGCTCTGGTCCTTTTTCATCGGAACTTCAATATTGCGTGCTTCAAGGTAAGCAATTTCAGCTTCGCGGCTGTCCATGTTCCATTTAGGATCACGCCATGCAGCAATTACGCGCAGGTCAGGAGCAAATGCCTTGATGGCAAGTTCAAAACGGATCTGGTCGTTACCTTTACCGGTTGCACCGTGACAGATTGCTACAGCGCCTTCCTGGCGTGCGTATTCAACCAGGATTTTTCCGATGAGAGGACGTGCAGTAGAAGTTCCCAGCAGGTACTGGTCTTCATATACACAGTTTGCCTTTACTGCCGGCCAGATATATTCTTCAACATATTCCTGGCGTGCATCAACAACGTAGCAGGCAGAAGCACCGGTTTTCAGTGCGCGGTCTTTGATTTTTGGCCAGTCATCGCCCTGTCCAACGTCAATACAAACGGCGATAACATCATAGTCATAGTTTTCTTTCAGCCATGGAATGATTACGGTCGTATCCAGACCACCTGAATATGCAAGAATAACTTTGTCTTTGCTCATACAAGCACCTCGTTACATAAAGTTGCAGAAAATTTACGAATATTTGCATAAAAATGCATAATATCTATTCTGAGTATACAGAAATTGTATATATATACGCAAGTCTTTTATGTAAAAATGTCAGGGATGCTCCGGCCGGATACTTCCGTATTGACTAAATCACGGCATTTCTATAGTATCACGGTAAATGCTGAGTAGTGTGCATGAAAAAGCTCCCGCAAAGTTAAACTTCAACTTGAAAGTACTGCCAAAACGGGATGACGGTTTTCATGATATCGAGAGTATCTTCCAGACAATTCCTCTTTGTGACGAGTTGCTGGTTGAGATAGGGCCCAGGCCTGAGTCTCAAGAAGAGATGGTAGAGAAAAATTACGGCTGTTCAATCACATCGCCTGATTTATCCCTTCCTTCTTCAAATACCCTTACAAAAGCTTATGAAGCATTCCGCACTTTAACCGGCTGGGCTGAACCTGTCTGTGTAACCTTACGCAAACATATTCCTTCAGGTGGCGGGTTAGGAGGTGGATCTTCTGATGCCGCTGCAATGATCCGGGCGCTGGAAAAACTTTCCGGCATTACCCTTACTGACCGTCAGTTGTTTGAAGCCGCATCGTGTATTGGAAGCGACGTTTTCTTTTTCCTGTTGAGCAGAGAGCCTCATACGGCAGCCCTGGTCACAGGCCGCGGGGAATCAGTGAAGTACATTGAACCCCGCAGAGATCTTTTTTATGTTTTAGTGTGTCCGCCTGTACACAGTTCAACACCGGAAGCCTACCGGCTGGTTGACCAGTGGCAGAAAGACAATACAATCGGTTTTCCGATGCTGGCAGAGCTCGAGTCTATGTACAGAGGCTCTGTTGAGGGATGGAAGTTCAACAACAGTTTTACTAAACCTTTGGCCAGCACTTATCCTGAAATTGAACATGCGCTGCAAAACCTCCTGGATACGCATGCATTGTACGCAGAGATGTCAGGATCAGGGTCGGTGGTATTCGGTGTTTACGGAAGTCTTGAAGATGCTCGTAACGCGGTCACACAACTGAGGACGGTCTGGCAGAACGTACACCTTGTAGATTCCTACAGGGAAATCTGACCGGGCAGTTGCGTTTGTAATTTTCAGGAGGACAGACAATGCAGATTACAGAATTACGCATACGTAAAGTGTCTGCGGAGGGGAAATTAAAGGCATACGTTACCGTTACCTTTGATGACTGCTTTGTAGTGCACAACGTAAAAATCATTGAGGGAAAGTCAGGGCTTTTCATTGTTATGCCAAGCCGGAAGACCAGTACCGGGGAATACAAGGACGTAGCACATCCTATCAGTCCTGAATTCCGCACCGAACTGCAGGATAAAATCCTTGCAGAGTATGAAGCAGGTCACGTAGAGGAAGTTTCTTCCGACTACGAAGACTAATACAGCCCGAAAGGGCAAACCTTTTGGACGTCGTCAAGTGGTAAGACATCGGCTTTTGGTGCCGACATTCCGCAGGTTCGAATCCTGCCGTCCAAGTGCTTTTTTTATTACGTATTAAAGGAGTCCTTCAAATGGAAAGAATGACAGTAAACGCAGCAGTTCGTACCGAAATGGGTAAATCTGCCGCTAAAGCAATTCGCGCCACTGGCCGCCTGCCAGCAGTAATGTACAACTCAAAAGGTGAATCAACCATGCTCACCGTAGATGAAGCAGAATTCACCAAAGTTTGGAAACAGGCTACCCCTACTACCCTGATTAACCTGGTAGTTGACGGAACCACTCACATTGCATTCATCAAAACCACTGAATACAACATTATCGCTGACCGCAACCTGCACGTAGACTTCCACGTTATCGACGCAGACAAACCACTGGTAGCAGCTGTAAAACTGATTATCACTGGAAACGCTGCCGGTGTTCGTGAAGGTGGTGTATTCTTCAAAGGTAACCCTAACATCAAAATCAAATGTCTGCCAGAAAACCTGCCAGTTCGCATTTTCGCTGACGTAAACAACCTGAAAATCG
Source organism: Treponemataceae bacterium (assembly GCA_024413635.1). Taxonomy (GTDB): domain Bacteria; phylum Spirochaetota; class Spirochaetia; order Treponematales; family Treponemataceae; genus Treponema_I. The sequence goes on from JAKSTT010000048.1 coordinate 3,219, forward strand.
GTGATTCTCTGAAAGTTAAAGACATTCCGATGGCTGAAGGTGTAGAAGTAGTATCTAACGGCGAAGCTGTAGTAGCTTCAGTTCGTGCTCCAAAACGCTAATCTGACGTATATGGAATAGAGAGGCTGTCTGATGTACAGACAGCCTTTTTTTATCGTCTATGGACCTGATTGCTGCTGTCAGAACAGAAATATCTTCTCACTATGATGCTGCCCTGCGTGGTAGAACTGTACTTGCAGCAGTTTCCGGTGGCGTTGACTCAACGGTACTGGTTCATATCCTGCAGAAACTGGAGCCGGAATTCGGGTACCACCTGCAGGCCGTGACGGTCAACCACAATATGCGGACAGATGGTTCCAGCCTGCAGGATGCCCTGTTTACCCGGAACTTCTGCGAATCCCTGTCGGTTCCCTGCCATCTGGTGGAAATTTCCCGTGATGAACTGCAGAAAACTGTTGATGAGCGGAACGGTGGCTGGGAAGATGCGGCAAGAACACTGCGGTACCGGCATTTTGCGGCTCTGGCAGAAGAACTGCAGGCTGCTGCCGTTTTTTTAGCCCATAATCGTAATGACCAGCTGGAAACCATTCTTGAACGGTTCCTGCAGGGTGGGGATGCCGTTGCCTTACGGGGTATTCCCCGGTACCGGGATCCGTATTTCCGGCCCCTGCTGGGTGTTACCCGTCAGGATATTGAGCGGTATGCCCGGCGTAACGGTCTTTCCTGGCGTACTGATCCTACCAATGCCGATACTGCCTATTTCCGGAACCGGATCCGTCATACGCTCATGCCGCTTCTTGATGCATCGTTTTCCGGCTGGGATACGGCAGTCCTGAAAACCGCAGACAAGGCGTCCCTTGCCTCTCAGACTCTGGAACAGCTGGCTGATTCCTGCCGGTGGAAACAGGAGAATCATCAGGTTTCTGCAGAATTATCATCTTTCCTGTCACAACCATTAGCAGTCCGTATCAGAATCCTGTATAATGGACTGCGTGTGCTTTCGGCTTCGGGCAGAATTCCCTATGGTATCCTCAGGGAGTTTTCGGAACACCAGGCACCGGTATCGTCAAACGGTATATCTTTTGCCGTATCAGATGGAAATATCGTCCTGTCTGAAGCGGTAGAAAAGCAGCGGCCCGTGGAAGGTTTCTGCTGTATCATTACCGGACCTGGAACATACCACATACCTGCAGGCTCTTTTACGGTGGATTCTCCGGATGGAGTAACGGCTTCAGCCTGTCACGGGGAAACAGGAGCCGTCAGCGGCAGGTTCCGGCTGCCTGCGGTTATCAGAAGTGCCACCAGTCTTGATGTCATCAGGACAAAACAGAATACGACAAAAGGGGTACTGAAAATTCTCAGTGAATGGAAGGTGCCTGAAAATAGAAAAAATGAGATACCGGTTATCGAAGATTCCGAAGTCCGCGGTATTTGGGGCGGCATTGCCGGATATGATGACTGGTTTGTACTGCAAGGAGTAAATGGTGAGTGAACAGAAACGCGATAAAGGATTTGTAGTTTTTCTGGGTATATTGATTCTGATAACTGTAGGCGCCTATATGCTGATGTTCCTGAAATCAGGCCCGGTAAAATCCATATCCTATTCAGAGTTCATTGCGTATGTAGAACAGGATCAGATTCTTGCAGTAAGTATTGCCGATGGTAATACCCTGACCGGTAAGATGCGTGCGGTAAACGGAAAGACTTCTGAAGTCACCACCATCATTCCCTACGAAGACGATAATCTGCTGCCCCTGTTGAAGGAGCATCAGGTCAATATCCAGGGATACATTTCTTCTCCCGGCTTTTTTGCGGTTCTGCTGAACTATCTGCCCACCATTCTGATGATTTTCCTTTTCATCATGATTCTGCGTCAGAACGCCAGCCAGAATTCCAAAGGCATGCAGTTCGGCAAAAGCCGTGCCCGTCTGTTTGAAAAAGGCGGCAAGGACCGGGTGACCTTTGATGATGTGGCCGGCCAGGAAGAAGCAAAAACTGAACTGACTGAAATCGTCGATTTCCTGAAAAATCCCAAGAAATATCAGGATATGGGTGCCCGTATCCCGAAAGGTGTCCTTCTGGTAGGACCTCCGGGAACCGGTAAAACCCTCATGGCCCGTGCCGTTGCCGGTGAAGCAGGGGTAAACTTCCTGCATATTTCCGGTTCTGACTTTGTAGAAATGTTTGTCGGCGTTGGCGCCAGCCGTGTCCGTGACCTTTTTGAGCAGGGACGCCGCATGGCTCCTGCCATCATCTTTATTGACGAAATTGATGCCGTAGGACGTGCCCGTGGTGCCGGTCTTGGTGGCGGTCACGATGAACGGGAACAGACCCTGAACCAGATGCTGGTAGAAATGGACGGCTTTACGGCTACCGACAGCGTTATCGTACTTGCTGCTACCAACCGTCCCGATGTTCTTGACCAGGCACTGCTCCGTCCCGGCCGCTTTGACCGTCAGGTACACGTTTCCCTGCCTGATATAAAGGAACGGGAAGCAATCCTTGCTGTCCACACTAAAAAAATCAAGGCCGGTCCGGATATTGATGTGGAACGCATGGCCCGCGCTACTCCCGGTATGAGTGGGGCAGATTTGGCCAATGTAGTAAATGAAGCAGCTCTTTTTGCTGCCCGCAATAACCAGGAAACCGTCAGCCTTGCAGACTTTGAAAATGCCCGTGACAAGATTCTGATGGGTGTTGACCGCAAGACCATGGTCATTTCTCCCAAAGAAAAGGAAATGACCGCCTATCATGAAAGTGGCCATACCCTGCCATATTACTTCCTGGAACATTGTGACCCGCTGCATAAGGTAACCATTATTCCCCGCGGACGCGCCCTGGGACTTACCATCGGACTTCCAAAAGAAGATTCCTACAGCCGTACCCGCAGCTGGCTGTCTGACCAGCTGGTCATCATGCTGGGTGGCTATGCGGCTGAACAGGTTGTCTACGGGGACACTACCACCGGTGTTTCCAACGACCTGCAGCGTGCAACTCAGCTGGCCCGCCGTATGGTATGCGAGTGGGGTATGTGTCCCGAAATCGGAACGGTAACCTATGGTGAAGAAGATGAACCGATCTTCATGGGACGGGAAATCGGCCGCCATAAGGAGTTTTCTGATGAAACTGCAGCCCGCATTGACCGCGAAGTCAAGAAACTGATTGATGAATCCCTGCAGCGTGCCCTGTCAATTATGACCGGACACCGGGATATGCTGGATAAACTGGCTCATGAACTGGTGGAAAAGGAAACTCTTGCCGATACTGAAATCAGGGAACTGTTAGGAGTATGATGATGAAAAAGGTTTATATCGGTATTCTGTTATTGATTGTTACTGCAGGTATGAACCTTTTTGCCCAGACTGTTCTTGATGCCCATGTACGGACCGCACAGCGGTATGCTGATCTTGCGGCACAGAATTATACCGGTGGTGTGCCGGATAGTGCCGTATCCTATGCAGAAATGGCACTGGCATATAACGAGTATTGTTCAGATGCCCTGTATATCCGTGCGTTATGCGCTCCGTATCTGGAAGAACCCCGTTCAATAAGTATTCCCTATATCGAAAAAGCTCTTGAAAGCAATACGTTCAGCATCTATTCCCGTGATGCTGTCCGCATCACCCTTGCCACAAACTATACGGAACAGCGCCGGTATGCCGAAGCTGTGTCTGTCCTTGATGCATCCCCCCGGCTGCTGACGGCAGATGCCCAGTATCTTCGGGGGCTCTGTCTGTATGCCACCGGTTCTGTTACTGATGCCAGAATCCTTGTTTCAAATACCTGGCGCATGTATCCCCAGGATTACCGGTTCCCCTGGCTGTTCTTTACCCGGGATAATCCTGCTGACAGCGGTGCAAAACCATTGGCAGAGCGCCTTACTGCCAACCTGAAAAACTGGAATGATGCCCATCCGGAACTGAATCTGTATGCTGCTGCCTTTGCTTCAGACGATGAGTCTTCCGTGAAACTGCTGAAACAGTATACGGCCAGTGTTCCGCTGAAAAAACGGGAACCCTTTTACGCCATTCAGGGACTGAAAAGCGGGTATCTGACGCCGGCAGAAGCTGTGGAACGATTCGAACTGTACACCGCAGACTACCTGGACTATGAACTGCTGGATCAGTTTGTAGCAGCAGTAAAGGATGATACGCAGGAAGGAAGAGATGCTGCTATTGCAGGTTTTCAGACCTGGCTGGCAGATTACAGTGGAATTATGGATGTCAGCGGCACCGGTACCGCCCGAACCCTGGTAGAGTATAAGAAAGGACGGCCGTTTAAGGCCTCCTGTGATGAACAGCGTGATGACATCATTGACTGGCAGTGTGCTTTTGATTATGGCGTTCCCCGCCAGTTTACGGACTGTACCACCGGAACCACCGTGCTGTATGCCCGTTACCCTTACATAAATTCAGTACATACCGAACAGACCGACTGGAATCTGCTGCCTGACATGGTTTCCTGGGCTTCAATCAACGTGGAACCATCTGAACTTCTTTCGGCAGAAGGTTCTGCATTTTATGTTCCGGTGGTGGAATATGACGGAACCCTGCCTGATGAAGCCATGCTGCGCCCTGCCAGCTGGAAAGTACACTGGAAAGTACCGGTTGCTGCCGGTACCGTCATGACCCATCAGCGGGACTATACCCTGAAAGACGGCCAGATCATCAGCTGCGAAGCCTGGACACCGGATCATGACTATTCTGTCATTACCTTTGAAAACGGCATTCCGGTATACCGGACAACGGACCTGCTGTGCGACGGTTCTGACGATGTGGTTGAATACTTTACGGTTGTAGACGGTGAACCGGATGCTGAGTCACTGGAACTGACGGGCAAACTCTATGGGCCGCTGACACCTGATTCCTACGTCCGGATTTCAAAAATCAATCTGGATAGCGAAGATATGGAAATTCACGGTTTTACCTATCTTCTGGACGCTGACGGTACGGAAACCATGTACTGGGATATGCAGGAAGATGGCAGCTTCAGCCAGAAAGCAGTCCGTAATGCCGTTGCTGACCTGCTTTCCTATACCCTTATTGATCCTAATCAGAATGAGCAGGTACTCATCTCTGTGTATGAAGACCATTCGGTAACCGTTGATTTCAACGGACAGAATATTCCTGTTGCCTATGATGCAGAAACTGATTTTTACTGGATTGATGAACAGGATGGCGTTGAAAGCCTGCGTGAAACAGCCATCATGCTGAAAGAAGAAGTTCAGAAGGCTGCCGGTGGAAATCCGTCTGCACAGATTAACCTGGAAATTGACGGCGTACACTACATTGTCAGCAAAAGCAGCAACTGGTACTTTGCAAGCAGACACCTGTATGGTGAAGCTTCAGTAAACTAGACACCGCCTTGTAATCCCAGTAAAATTAAGGCCAAATGACTGATTTATCCCTTAAACGCAACTTCTGTATTGTTGCCCATATTGACCACGGTAAGTCTACACTGTCAGACCGCCTTATCCAGAAAGCCAAGATTATTGATGACCGCAATTTCCAGAACCAGATTCTGGACAGCATGGATATTGAGCGTGAACGTGGCATTACCATTAAAAGCCAGGCCGTAACCATCCCGTATACTGCCAAAGACGGCAAAACCTATGAACTGAACTTTGTTGATACTCCCGGTCACGTTGACTTTTCCTATGAAGTTTCCCGTGCCATCGCTTCCTGTGAAGGAGCACTGCTGCTGGTAGATGCTTCCCAGGGTGTTGAATCCCAGACCCTTTCCAACATGTATCTGGCACTGGAACAGAATCTGGAAATCGTTCCGGTCATCAACAAGATTGACCTGCCGTCTGCAGACATTCCATCTGCCAAACACCAGATTGAACATGACCTGGGCCTGGACCCGGATGATGCCTGCCTGGTATCGGCTAAAACCGGCGAAGGTATTGATGACCTTTTTGAAACCATCGTAACCAAAATCCCGGCTCCTACCACCAACGAAGACGGTAAGACCCGCGCCCTTATCTTTGACTGCCATTATGACCCGTACCGCGGGGTTGTCGTACACCTCCGCATGCTGGACGGTTCCATCAAGGAAGGGCAGACAGTCCGCTTCATGTCCTCCGGTACCGACTATCGCGTTGAGCAGGCCGGTATTTTCAAGATCAATCTGGAACAGACCCATGAACTGAACGCCGGGGACGTAGGCTACATCATTGCCGGTATTAAGACTGTTTCAGACGTCCGTGTCGGCGATACGGTAACCCTGGCAGATAATCCTGCAGAAGAGCCGCTTGCCGGTTTTAAGGATGTAAAGCCGGTAGTTTTCTCGTCAATTTACCCCATGGATTCCAATGATTACGAAGAACTCCGTGATTCCATGGAAAAACTGAAACTGAACGATGCTTCGCTTGTGTACGAAAAAGATAACTCTCTGGCATTGGGCTACGGTTTCCGCTGCGGCTTCCTGGGGCTGCTCCATCTTGAAGTAGTACAGGAACGTCTGGAACGTGACTTTGACCAGGCCGTCATCTTTACCGCTCCCTCCGTACGCTACGAAGTTACCCTGAGTAACGGGGATGTCATGTACGTTGATAACCCGGCCAATTATCCTGACCAGGGACGGCTCCGCGGTGCAAAGGAACCGTACATCAAGGCATCTATCATTACGCCGGCTACCTATCTGGGGTCCATCATTTCCCTGTGTACGGAAAAACGCGGTGTGCAGACCAACATGCAGTATCTTGATGAAAAACGGGTTGAACTGATATACGAAATGCCCCTTTCAGAAGTGCTGTTTGATTTCTACGACCGCCTGAAAAGCTACAGCCGTGGTTACGCATCATTTGACTATGAAATCATTGATATGCGTGAAACCGATCTTGTTAAGGTTGATATCCTGATTAACGGTAAGCAGGTTGATGCCCTGGCTCAGCTGGCATACCGCGGCAATGCCGTAGAACGTGCCCGCCACGCCTGTGAAATGCTGAAAGAGGAAATCAGCCGCCACCAGTTCAAGATTGCCATTCAGGGTGCCATCGGTTCACAGATCATTGCCCGTGAAACCGTTAACCCGGTCCGCAAGGACGTTCTGGCAAAATGTTACGGTGGTGACGTTACCCGTAAGCGCAAGCTTCTTGAAAAACAGAAGGAAGGTAAGAAGCGCATGAAGATGATCGGTGACGTCGAGTTGCCGCAGAGCGCCTTCCTTGCCGTTCTGAAGACAAAAGAAGACTAACATCTGCAGATAGTAGTGCTCAGCGCTCCTGCAGCATCAGTTCCTGTAAGGCCGTAGTTACCTGTTTGTAAAACCAGGTGGCTTCGGCCTTAATTCGTTTTAAAAAGTCAGTGTCAGTACGGATACCGTTCATACTGTCAGGAAAATGCAGGTATACGTAGGCACAATCCCTGATGGCCTCTGGCGACAGGGTGTCAAGAATGACCTGTAAACGGTCTTTTTCTGCAGAAAGAAAATCTATACCGGTTTGGGGCGTTACGTTGGTTTCCGGCCCGGTATAACGGTCTGAAGCCCGGTTGAAGCAGGCCTCTGCAAACTGTGCAAGATGTTCTTCTGTTGCCTGGGGTAATGCCAGCGGCAGACCGGTACTTCCCAGATCAAACAGCAGTTCCGTATTCCGGTGGCGGGATGCAAAGAGTGCGGCATAACCTTCCAGGTTTGGATCAGTTATCTGCACGCGGTTCCCTTTACCGGGCCGTTTTCTGGCGGAAGTTGAAAACGCAGCCCCATAGTTGGCAGGGCTACGGAGACGGTTACTGCCGTTCATGACAGCCTCATACTGGGCCGTGTGTTTTGTATGGGTTGCTCCCGGTGTAAAGGAAAAGTCCAGACCGGTAATGAATACAGGGGTATCAGGACCGCGGAGCAGAAGACTAACCTCTACAGCCGTATTTCCGACGGAGCCCTGGGGCTTAAAGAGTGGTATGCCTGCTGCCGTGCAGAGATTCCGGTACCGGCGTACCCAGCTGCAGTCTGCAAACAGGGTAGTGTTACAGAAGGTTGTGGCAAAAAAACTGATGTTGCCGAAGCCGTGAATTACAGCCGGACGTGATGAGCAGTCAGCAAACAGGTGGGGCTGCTTTTCCCCGCTGGTTTTCCAGCCGATATAGGCTTTTTCAACGGCAAACTGGCTTTCAACGGCTACAACGCCATCCGGAGCAAGACCGTGGGATTTCATGGCAGTAACGGCTGCATCTACGGCCAGGATATACAGCTTGTTTCTGGTATCCTGATGGGCAGAAAGCCAGGCAAGAGTCTGTTCCGCAGAAGGTCCTGCTCCTACTACCAGCAGGGTTTTGGTAACGGAACCGGCAGGAAAGGGGATTGCATCCGGTCCGGTTATGGAGGGAATATTACGGAGCCAGTTGGCGTTATACAGTTTGCCCAGCCGGTTCAGGGTCAGATGGTTTTTCCAGAAGGTGAACAGGGTTTCTGCTGCCAGGTCTGCTGCCTGCTGGTAAAACTGGGCTGCCAGATCAGCGCCGGCACTCATGTTGATGGTAAGGATACGGCGGAAATGGGAAAGAGCCGGGGTGGCAAATCCTGAAAGCAGGTAGCCTGGTAATTCTTCCGGGCTTTTGATGAAGAGATTTGAAACAGACTGATGGTTACGGGCTGCCCTGGGGCAGGTACGGGCATAAAAGGCAAAAAGGTACGGATCCTGTTCCAGGGTGACGATATGGCAGGATGGAGGCAGTGCATCAATCAGCTGCTGCAATCCGTAGCCGGCACAGGGTGAAATGGCAAGAATCAGCGTTTCACTCTGAATGGATAACCCGGCAATATGAGTGGTGATTGCCTTTTCAGGTTCATATCGGCTGTACAGCCAGCGGTCCTTGTATAATACAGAAAAACCCTGCCGGGCTGGTACCAGGCAGGGTTCTTTTTCTTCAATAACGAAGGGTGTCATTACATCCCGTAGAAATTAGCAAACCAAACGCTCAGAACGTCGTTGTTTACCTTATCGCTGCTCAGGAATGAAGTCTGCATTGACATGGCATCGTACTGGGAAGCGTAGTATGGATACAGGAAGCTGATGCTTGAGTATTCAGGTTCAGATTCTTCCAGCATACGCAGAACAACGATGTTTGATCCCAGTACAACCGGAGAAGAAATTTCGTTGTCAGCAAGACTGAATGCAGTGGTCAGGAATGAAACGTTGGTATTCAGTCCTGAAATATCTTCAGATCCTGCAGCACCCATCAGTGGGTTTTCTGCATAGTTAACCGGGAATGCCGGCAGTTCCAGGGTAGAACCGCCAAAACGTTCTGCACAGGCAAAACCTTCGGTTACTGCAGCTGCAGCAAAGTCTTTTGCTACTGCAGTAAAGTAATCTTCAATAACACCTGCTTCATAGGTAACCATGTAGGTGCGCACTGTCTGCAGGGTTGCGTCATTGGTCAGGTCAGCTGCAACAGGAGCTGAATCACAGCGGAAAATGGCATAGCTGCTGTTTGCTACAGGAACAACGCCGGATACGGCACCTGCAGAAAGTGAAGTAACGGCGGCAAAGTCTGCATCAGAAGTAAGGATGTTCTTCAGTGAGTAAGCCAGTTTGTTGTTTACTTTACCTTCAGCGCTGGTATACACCTTGGTCGAGTAGGTAGAAATGGCATCTTCAAAGGTCAGTTCATTTTTGCTGAGCTGTGAAGCAATTTTCTTAGCCTGTGATTCTTCCTTTACAACAACGGCAGAAAGATCATAGGTGGTGAACAGGTCTTTGTTTGTGCGGGCAAATTTTTCAGCTTCTGAAACAGGGTATTCAGAAGTCTTGAAAACGGCAGCTTCAAAACTGCGCTGTTTTTTACCCATGTCTTCAATGAATGGAGCTTCTTTAGAAGATACTTTTGAACCATACATGTTGTTGGTTGAAATGTAACTTGCCTGATCACCCAGGATATCGGTCTGGAAACGGTTGTATACCAGACTGTTTGCTACGTTTTCACGAATCTTCAGTTTGGTGCTGTCAGGAGTGTCGCGGAAAATCTTTGCTGAATACTGTCCATTTGAATCCTGGAAGTATGGCAGCATGTTGCGTTCAATGACGGTATCAGGAACGATGTAACCGCTGCTGTTTACGGCTTCTTCAAAAGCCATGGCAAGAACGGTTGAATTGAATGCGTCATTGAAAACGGAATAGTACGTAGTTCCGCTCAGTTCTTTACCCTCATTCTGTGCCTGCTGTGCAGCATTTGCTACAGCGTCAGCAAACAGGGTACCGGATTTGTATTCGATTTTTTTTCCGTTGTAGGTACCGAATACCAGTGGATCATCTCCAGATGCACGGTCAGCCATAGCAGGAACAAAAATAAAAGTTACAACAGAAAGTACGAGAATGATGATTGAACCAATAGTAATACCAAGGTTTCTTGGTTTCTTTGGTGTGCCATTGTTTTTCATAAAATGAAATCCTTCTTTATTATTGAATAATACCGAAAGATTTTAACACTGCAGAAAAAGGCTGTCAATTCAGATGTTCTGTGGGGTTCTGGTATCCTTTGGTGCGGTGTACAGCACGTACACGGCATAGTAATCTTCTGCCGCATCTGCACGGTGAACCAGCATCCACCAGCCGGATACCTGACGGGCACCTTCCGGAAGTGATTCTGATAATGCGCGGGTAAAACCTTCTTCAAGGGTAGGGGCAGTAACTTCCATGACGTAACAGACGGTAGCCGTAAAGTCAGGCAATGCTTCTACTGCTTCTGTTCCACCGTCAAGATAGGCTTCTACCCAGGCGGGAATAATGTTCAGTCCTGCTTCTGATCCCTTGTGTCTGATGATGGTGGTGGTATCAGGTTCCTGAATATCAGCAGCCGTTGCAGCAGGTACCGGCTGGCCTTCAGCAACAGGGGATTCTGCCGGTGTTGAAGCGCAGGCTGTAAGGGTAAGGAGGAACAGGGAAAGGACGGTAACAGATAACAGTGATTTTTTGCTCATACTTGCATCATACTCCAAAAGTGCAATTTTTCATACTCAGGTTATTGACACTTTTGTACGGAATCTATATAGTCATAAACACAAACGGGGGCGTAGCGAAGCTGGTTATCGCGTCGGCCTGTCAAGCCGAAGATCGCGGGTTCAAGCCCCGTCGCTCCCGCTAAGCCCATCAGTTTCATGATGGGCTGTTTTTTTATACCGTTTCACCGGTATCGGGCAATAGCGCAGTTGGTAGCGCGCCAGGTTCGGGACTTGGAGGTCGCGGGTTCAAATCCCGCTTGCCCGACTTCTGTT
>JAKSTT010000049.1 GCA_024413635.1 Treponemataceae bacterium
GAAGGCATGCATATGTTTGCAGACGGCTACAAGCAGGTACTTGATGTGCTGCTGCCTGTTCTGAAAGAGTGTAAGTGATTTCTGCCGGTAGGGCCCCTGAGCCTGTCGAAGGACCCGGCAGACTCAGACTTTGAACTGGTCTACTTCTGCACCGATCTTCCGGATTGATTCTTCCATCTGTCCGGCAATCTGGTCCAGAGCATTTCCCGTTTCACTGATTTTACGGGCACCGCTGTTCATTTCCGTCATCTTATCCTTCATGGTGAATGTTGAATTCTGCAGGTTCTGGATTTCATTCAGAATAGCCTTATTTCCTTCTGACATCTCAAAGGAAGCAGTGCGAACCTGATTTGAACTGTCGTTCATGTCAGAAAGGGCAAGAGAAATCTGCTTTGAACCTTCCTGCTGTTCAACCATGGCACTGGTAATTTCATGTACCAGATTGTTGGTGGCATTGATGCCGCTGGAAACGTTCATGAATGAATCGCTGGCTTCTTTTGATGCTGCAACAATGTTCTGGATGCTGGCAGTAATCTTGGTCAGCTGCTGTCCGATGGACTGGGACTGGGCAGTTGAATCTTCTGAAAGCTTACGGATTTCATCGGCTACAACACTGAAACCTTTACCGGCCTCACCGGCGTGGGCTGCTTCAATGGCAGCGTTCATAGCCAGCAGGTTGGTCTGCTCTGCAATACTCTGGATTACCGCGTTGGCTTCCTGCAGCGATTCACTTTCCGTAGAGATTTCCTCAATCATCAAGTTGACGTCATTCTGCTTGTTAACGCCAAGGGAACTCTGCTGTTCTAGTTCAGCAAACTGTTGAGCCATTTTCTGAACGGAACCGTTAACACCCTGGATGTTGCCGATCATTTCTTCTACGGCAGAACTTGCCTGGGTTACCGCACTTACCTGGTTTTCAATCATGTTGTTCAGGCTTTCTATGTTGGAAGCAATTTCATTTACGGCACCGGCAGTTTCGTTAACTGAACTGGTTTGCGTATTGATTGAACCGCTCATATCCTGAATGGAATTGATAATCTGGGCAATGGCATCAGTGGTGTCAGATGTGCTGTTTTTCAGCATGATACCGGCATTTCCCAGCTCATTCTTTGATTCCTTCATGGTGGATACAATTGCCTGAAGTTTTTCGGCAAACTGGTTGTAGCTGTCTACAACGCGTCCAATCTCATTGTTGACATTGATGTTAATGCGTCGTGTTAAGTCTGCCTCACCATTGGCAATTTCCCTGATGGTAGTTTCAACGTTGTAGAGAGGACGTAAGGCGCTCCACAGAATGAAGGCAACAAGGAGTACCAGGATCAAGGCAACAAGGGTAACCCCATAAATCATGATTTTCTGGATGATGGTAACACTGTGGTATACCACATCCTGGTTAAGAATCAGAGTAACCTTTAATGTAGTGCCTTCAATGGGGATAGAGTACATCAGCTGTTTTTTCCCCTGACCGCTGGTGATTGCGCCTTCAACGAATTTTGGCGAGGTAATGGCATTCCACATGGTTTCATAGGATTCTGGATAGCGTTCCTTCATCAGCTCACTGTCTTCCAGAACAGGGGCAGTAGAACCTAAAGAAGAACCGATGAGGGAACCGTCGGTGGCGTTGAGGACGGCATACCCGGCAGTGCCAAGGTTGATGTCTTTAAGGAATGAGGAAATCTGGTCAAGTTCAACAACGGCATAGAAAAGTCCGATGAACTGATTTGTCTTTCGGTCATGTACTGCACGGGTTACATGGACAATCAGGCGCTGGGATGTTCGGGCGATGGTAGGATTATCAATGTACCGGTCTGCACCGGCTTTCAGAGCCTGATAATAGTCTCGTGGACTGATGTTGCTGCCGCCGCCAAGGTCGTTGCAGCTGTTGCCGTCTTTGTCTGCATAGCCTACGTAGCTGATAACGTCAGGACGCAGGTCAATGCGGGAAAGCAGCCATTCCTTAACCAGTGCAGTATCGCCAGTCTGAGCAATATCAGATTTTACGTACTGATCAAGATAACCAAAATAGGTTTCAATGTCATTTTCACAGGATTTTGCAACCATTTCAGCGTAAGAAACGTACTCGTTCCGGACATTTGTTTCAAGTTCTTTCCGTACTAATGTGGTAGCTGCAGTAACCAGTATGCTGTTAAGGATTTCAATAATCAGCGCAATGGCAATTACGATGATGACAGCTAATTTTCCCTTCTTCTTTTTATCAGACACGGATTTTCCCCCGTTATAAACAGTTCTCTGATATTCATTCTAGTACTGAGATATACCTGTGCAACAAATTACGTTCCTTACCCATAAAAAGTGAAAAAATGCATGGATAGTGGAAAATCCTACCTGTTGTGAACGGCTATACTGGTATACTGTGGGGCAAGGAGAAGTCTATGGGAAAAATAATGGAAGCTTTGTTCTGTATTTTTTATCTGGTGTTTGTTACTTATACCGGTATCAGAATCGTTGTAAAGGGAAAATCCCGTAAGGAATTCCTGCTTTTTGGCATCATGTCTCTGGTACTGGTTGGTGGAGATTCTTTTCATCTGGTTCCCAGAATTCTTGTTGCCTTTCATCCAGCCGGGGATTATCACGTAGCCTTGGGGTTAGGAAAACTTGTTACTTCAATTACCATGACAGGTTTCTATCTGATACTGTATTATGTATATGGTATCCGCTATTCCTGGAAAAACCGGATTCTGGAAAGTACGATGATTCTTCTTGCTGTCTGCCGTATAGCACTCTGTCTGTTCCCTCAGAACGACTGGACTGGAGCGGCTCCGGTACTCTGGGGAATCTACCGGAATATCCCGTTTACGGTGATGGGTATCATCATGGTTATACTGTATTTCAGACAGCGCTCTGATGCATCTTTCCGCTTGATGTGGCTTGCCATAACGTTAAGTTTTGCCTTCTATATTCCCGTTGTGCTGTGGGCTGATGTTCATCCACTGATCGGAATGCTGATGCTGCCGAAAACCTGTATGTATATCTGGGCTGTACTGATGGGCAAAAAGGAGTGTTTCTCATAATGAATGATAAGAACAGAATTCTTGCAAAACGCATCGGAATGTCCCTGTTTGGTGTTATCATTTGTGCCATTTCTGTCGGCATCTTCAAGATTGCAGCTCTTGGCGTGGATCCATTTCAGTCATTGATGGCAGGATTGGATGAACTGATTCCAATCCCCTTTGGAACGCTGTATGTTATCGTCAATGTTGTTCTTCTTCTGTTCAGTCTCATTTTTGACCGTTCCAGAATCGGCATTGCTACGTTCATCAATCTGTTCCTGCTGGGGTACATAACGCAGTTTACCTATGAATTCCTGCAGACTGTCATTGTAGATCCCAACTATGTGGTACGGTTTGCCTGCCTGATCGTCGGTATCGTCATCATCTGTTTTGGCTCAGCCCTGTATATGACTGCAGATCTTGGTGTTTCCACCTATGATGCCGTAGCCATCGTATTCTCGTATAAATGGAAGCTGGGAAAATTCCAGTACATCCGCATTTGTACCGATCTGGTATGTGTTATTGCCGGATGTGCACTGTTCCTGCTTGCCGGTGGAACCATCGGTCAGATTCCGACTATTGCCGGTATCGGTACCATTATTACTGCATTCTTTATGGGCCCCCTTATTGAACTTTTCAACCGTCTGGTTGCCCGCCCGTTACTGGGGATAAAATAAGGTCGCACAGCCGGTGTCGTCGCTTTTACTTCAGGTCTTTACTGACCAGAATTTCTGCAGTGCCTTTCTTCAGACGGTCATCATTATCCTGCTGGGATTCTTTTTCCGGCGGAAGAACTATATTGCAAAAGAAGCCAAGTCTGTAGTAACCACTCTGGTGTGGAAAGTCAGCGTTCCCTGTTTTGCCTTTAACGCCTTTATGCAGGATTTTGATCCTGCAGGCTTTACGTCGGGTATTCAGGAGTTCCTGCTGTCTTTCTTTTTCTTTACGGGCCTGATTGTCATCGGCTGGCTCCTGTATCTGCGGAAAAATCCGGAACGGGCAGTGCTGGCGGGGTTATTCATGTCCATAGGACAGGTAACGCTTTTTGCCATGCCCCTGCTGCAGTCGGTATACAGCGGAAAACCGGGCGAAGACAAGGTTCTGTTATATATCAGCCTTATTTCCATTGTGTTCCGTGTCTTTGTGTATATCGTCAGTTTTGCCCTTATCAGCGGCGAAAAGATTACCCGTAAGACCGTAGGCCCTACGCTGAAAAAAGTGTTCCTGACACCGATTATGATCGGTATGGTTCTGGGGATACTGGTGTTCCTGCTGCAGATGAAAGTGCCCGTATTGCGCATTGACCGTTCCATGCCGGTGCTGTACCGCACAGTACGGAGTCTTTCTGGACTTTTAAGCCCCCTTGCCATGTTCCTTATTGGGTTAAGTCTGGGAGAATCTGATTTTTCTGACAGTTTCAGAGATCGGGATGCCTGGCTGGTTGCCGTTTTGCGGAATGTGGTGGCTCCCGTGCTGGTGCTGTGTATCTGTCTTGGCCTGCATTACTGTGGCATTATCAGGTTTACGGAGTATTCCCTTGTTACGCTGGTCATTGCTTTTTCGGCCCCGGTGAGCGTTACCCTCAGTGTGTTCTGCATGCAGTTCGGTCGTGACGAACAGTTCGCCAGCCGCACCTGCCTGCTTTCTACGCTGCTTACGGCTGCATCCATGCCGGCCATGTTCATGCTCTGCTACTGGGTGGCACCGGGGTTGTAAAACTGCGGGTAGGTAGACAAAAAATAATTGTGTATCTATCATGTTGGACATGAAACGAACCGCCGTAATTTTTTGTGTTTTTGGATTTATCCTTTCTTCATGCACACTTTTTGGTAACCATGTTGTCTACCGGGATATTGCTGTTTCAAATAACGACACTGTTGAAAGAACAGTTGTTTTTACTCCAACTAAGGATAATCGTACTGGCGGGAAGTTTACTGTTTCTGTAAGTCCTGGCTCAAAAAAAGTTACGGCAGTCACTGGATTGTATGATGCAGCAAGTGAAAACATACATCGTTATACAGTAACCGAAACAGTCAAAGATACTTTTGTAATTGAGCCTGTAAAACCTGTTATCACCACTCACACTATTATTAATAATCTGTCGGTTTCGGTAACTTTGAAAGACCGCACGTATCCTTCATGGACAGCTACAGTAGCAGCCGGCAGTTCATTGTCAAAAGATGCGCAGTTGTATTCTGATGAAGCACACGGCTGGTATATCGACGGTGAACAGAAAGAAAATTCATCTACCTATCTTATGAATGGTGCGAATAAAGTGTTATTCACTGTGTCAGTATCAGATAGCCAGATTATCATTTCGCCACGTCAATAACAATTCAGATTTCTTTCACGTTACATATAAAACCTCAGCGAACTCAGTAGATTGAGACGTTTTATATGTAATAGGGATGAGTGCAAAAGGCATAATTACATAGAAGTACTAAACTTTTAGTATATTTATATGTAGGCGTCTTGGGATAAAGAATGATTCTGCCTGCAAGATTACATATAAGCTGCAGAAAAGAATTGGTTCTACTGGCAGTTTATATGTAACCGAACAAAAAACTTCCCTCAGTCCTTAATGTGCTGGTAGTTGCGGACTTCCTGCCAGGGGACGGTAAAGCCGGCACCGTGGCTGCAAAATACGCTGCTGGCAGGGTTTTCTAGATCGGCATCCGGGTTGTACGCAAATTCCTTTAGAACCTCATCAGCGTTGTGGCACAGGTCGTATCCGGCCGGCGTAAAACTCAGGCTTCCCTGGCCTTTGGTAAAGGCACGAACTTCGTTCATGTAATTCTGGGCTTCCTTTACGCTGACCCGGCCTGTCATGGTGGCAAATCCACCGCGGTTTTCCGTCAGTTCGCAGGTGCCCGCCATTTTCTGCATGTCTGCCATGACACGCCCCGTACAGTTTTCCGGCACCGTAATGTCATACTCATAGAAGGGTTCCAGCAGCAGGTTTTCAGCCTGCATCAGACCGTGGCGTATTGCCCGGTACGTTGACTGGCGGAAATCACCGCCTTCCGTGTGCTTTAAGTGGGCGGCTCCTGCAGCAACTTCTATCTTTATGTCTGTAATGGGGCTTCCCGTCAACACGCCGGCATGCTGCTTTTCCTGCAGATGGGTCATAATCAGCCGCTGCCAGTTGGTATCAAGCACATCAACGCTCAGGTTTGATTCAAACTGCATGCCGCTTCCACGTGGCAGAGGCGAAAGCTTCAGATGAACTTCGGCATAGTGCCGGAGCGGCTCGTAGTGGCCCACACCCATAACCGGGGATGCAATGGTTTCCCGGTAGGCAATTTTCCCCTCTCCAAAGCTGATATCAATGCCGTAACGCTCTTTAACCAGCTGGGTAAGGATTTCTGTCTGAATCTGCCCCATAAGCTTTACCTGAAACTGTTTTGTGGCCTCGGTATAACTTACTGCCAGTTCCGGAATTTCTTCTTCCAGTTCCTGCAGCAGATGCAGCATGCTTGAATCAGAAACCTCTGAAGGATAATGCACCGTATACACCAGAGCAGGTTCTGCCTTGGGCCCCGTTTCTTTTGCCAGCACCGACGTATTACCCCAGGTTTTTCCCGCATAAGAGTTTTTTAACCCCGTAACGGTACAGACAGAACCAGCGGCAGCTTCTTTTACGCTCTGGAATTTTTCGCCGGAATAGATACGGATTTCATTGGCTTTTTCTTCATCAAGGGCGTCTTTTACGTGAAGGGTACCGCCAAGAACTTTCAGGTGTGTCAGCCGGTTTCCCTGACGGTCCTTTGAAATCTTGTAGGCAATGGCCCCAAAATAAGACGGATACTGGCGCGGCACAATTGCCGTATCAAGGAGCGAAAGCAGTGTATCAATGCCCTGCATTTTTAAGGCTGAGCCGAAGATGCAGGGAAATACGGAACGGCTTGATATGGCAGATTTGATATCGTTATCTGTAAGGTTGCCGGTATCAAGAAATGTCTCAAGAAGCGTTTCATTGCTGGACGCAATCTCCTCAAGGAAATCCGGATCAGAAGACGCAAGGCTTCCGGCTGGAATATCAGTATAGTCGATGATGTAAGGACTGAAGGTTTCCTTCAGACGGGTCAGAAGTTGAGAGCGGTCTGTGCCGGCCATGTCCATTTTGTTGACGAAGATGATGACCGGAATCTTATATGACTGTAACAGTGACCACAGGGTGCGGGTAGTGCTCTGGATGCCGTCACCGGCGTTAATCAGAAGGATAGCGGCATCAAGAACACAGAGGGAACGCTGGATTTCTGCCAGAAAGTCCACATGGCCGGGGGTATCGATAAGGGTAATGTGGTCGTTCAGCTGGGCCTGTTTAGCAAAGACGGTAATCCCCCGGTCCCGTTCAACCCTGTTGTTGTCCAGAAAGGAGTTTTTACTGTCTACACGGCCCATGGTTCGGATGGCGCCGCCGGTGTACAGCAGCGCCTCAGAAAGGGTCGTTTTGCCTGCATCAACGTGGGCTAGAATTCCGGTAATGACTGGTGCCATGGGTACAGTTTAACCCAAAGCCACATCAAGTACCATCATAATGCTGAATCCCAGCATGAAAAGGATGGTGCCGATGTTGGTATGGCCTTCCGATTCGTCAGCCATCTCAGGAACCAGTTCCTCAATGACTACGTAAATCATGGCGCCGGCAGCAAAACTCAGCAGGTAAGGCATAACCGGAATGATGAAGGTTGAAAGAATGATGGTCAAAAGCCCCGCAATGGGTTCCACAATGCCGGTAAGGGCACCGATCAGGAACGACTTTGCTTTGGTGTGGCCTTTGGAACGGAGTGGCATGGAAACAATGGCGCCTTCAGGAAAGTTCTGGATGGCAATACCGATGGAAAGTGCCAGGGCAGCTTCTTTGGTAATGCTGGCAGCTCCGTTTACCAGACTGGCATAGAGCACACCCACTGCCATTCCTTCCGGAATATTATGCAGCGCAATGGCAAATACCATCATGGTTGTTTTGGAAAAACTGCTTTTGGGACCTTCTATAGTTTCATTTGCATGCATATGGGGGGTAACCGTATCAAGGAGCAGCAGGAACAGCATACCCAGGCAGAACCCGATAACAGCCGGCAGAAAACTTATTTTACCCATGCCGCTTTCAGCAGCCTGGTCTAAAGCCGGAATCAACAGGCTCCAGACAGATGCGGCAATCATAACGCCGGCAGCAAAACCGGTCAGGGCTTTCTGAACCGTGCCGCTCAGTTCTTTTTTCATGAACAGCACGCAGGCTGCTCCCAGTGCGGTTCCCACAAAAGGAATCAAAAGTCCGTTGGCAATAATCTGTAACATACGGTTATTCTATCACTTTTTGCAGGCTTTTTTCAGGCAGTCAAGAATTACCAGGTACAGAAGGCCTACCAGAATCAGCAGGACCAGCAGGAACAGAATCCACCAGCCGCAGCCCATGAACGGCAGTTCCCTGGAGAACCCAAATGCGCCGGCAGGGCTTCCCCAGTTGAGGAAGAAGTAAGGGTAGTTGATGCCGGGCGCAAACTGCCAGTTCCGGATATAGCCGATACCGGCAAACAGGGCGTAGGCCAGGGGCGGAATGGACGCAAACAGTGAATTGCGTTTTGCAATGCGGGCTTCAAGGGCCGATACAAAGAAATCTATTATGGCAAGAACCGGTACAAATACGTGGGTATAGATATTAACTCTGTTCCAGGCGTATTTTCCCATGGTGGGGGCCAGCACAAAGCAGAACACGGCACCGGTCAGCGTAATGGAAAGGGTTGCCACAAAGTTGACGGTATGCCACCAGTTGGGAACTTTTTTGGTGCCGAGCAGCAGGATACCGCCGCACAGGCATACTACAGCCATGGCAATGTTACTTTGAATGGTAAAGTACAGCAGCATGGCAGAACCGCCCATAAAGGAGTCTGCGCTGGACTTGACTGCAGCCAGAACACCGGTGGCAGCAAAATAGACTACCAGTGCTTTAAGCACAAGTGAACAGTATTTTCTCATTGTAAAGAACCTCCAGTTGTATTAGAACAGCAGGGCACTTGCAATACCAAAATAGACCAGCAGAGAAAGGGCATCAACAATGGTGGTAATGAAAGGACTTGCCATTACGGCGGGGTCAAAACCCATTTTTTTAGCCAGCAGCGGCAGGGAACAGCCGATGGTTTTTGCCACCAGCACCGTTGCCATCATGGTGGCGCAGACAATAAAGGCAATGGTAACCGTTACATCGGTATTACCCAGCAGCAGCCGGTCTACCAGCATAACTTTTGCAAAACAGGTAAGTGCAAGAACGGCACCACACATAAGGGCTGTTGTCATTTCTTTAAGGACAACCCGCGGCAGGTCACTGAATTCCAGCTCTCCCAGGGAAATGGCACGGATAATGGTAACCGATGACTGGGAACCGGAATTACCACCGGTATCCATAAGCATAGGGATAAATGCGGTCAGTACAACCTGAACGGCAAGGGCGCTTTCAAAACTGGTGATGATCATACCGGTAAAGGTTGCAGAAATCATCAGGAGCATCAGCCAGAAAATACGGTGACGGAACAGGTAGAAAGGACTTGAATGGAGATAGGTCTTGTCTGATGGGGCCATACCGGCCATCAATTCAATATCCTCGGTGGTTTCCTCTTCCATTACCTCAAGTGCATCATCAAAGGCAATGATACCAACCATGTTCTGGTCCAGGTCTACAACGGGCAGCGCATAGAAATTGTATTTTGCCAGCAGTTTTGATGCCTCTTCCTGGTCATCGTGGGTCGTTACGGAAAGGACATTGGTTTTCATAATGTCATCAATCAGGATGTCATCACTTTTAGCAAGCAGCAGGTCTTTTACGGAAAGCCGGCCGATCAGCTTGCGTTTTTCGGTAACATAGCAGGCGTAAAAGGATTTCTTTTCAACGCCGGTTTCACGGATCTGTTTAATGGCCTGACCGACTGTTGTTCCCAGCTTGAGGGATACATACTCAGTGGTCATGATTGATCCGGCAGAATTTTCCGGGTACTGCAGAATCTGGTTAATGTCTTTACGGGTTTCTGAGTCTACCTGTTTCAGGATTCGTGATACTACGTTGGCCGGCATTTCTTCTACCAGGTCTACGGCATCATTTACATACATTTCATCAAGAATGGCTTTTAATTCAGAGTCCGAAAAACTCTTGATCAGAAGTTCCTGATATTCGTTTTCCATCTCAACAAAAGCGTCTGCTGCCTTACTTTTGGGAAGCAGCCGGAAAACAAGGGGAATGTTTTTTTCTTCAATCAGTTCAAGGACTGCAGCAATATCTTCCGGTGCCATGAGGGAAAGAATATCCCAAATGGATCCGTATTTTTTTTCTTCCAGCAGTCTGTTGATTGTGTCTTCAAATTTTACATTGAGTTCTGCCATTTTTCTACGACCCGAAATAATGATGAGAATACAGTGAGTATCTGAAGCGGAGTATCTGGTGAGTTAAGGAGAGATTAGGACTGGAAACCTGCGGTGTGGTTCTGCAGTTCTAATCTGTTGATCGCCGGATACGACCCGCTAGTACTGCCATCACCCATACGGTTTCCTCCTTGAGAATTGATTTTTGTACAGTATAAAAAAACAACTTTTGATGTGCAATAAAAAAACGTGTTTTTTTCTGATTTCAGAGCCCAAATAGTCTATACTTACAGTATGTCTGATAACAAAAAAGTAATGACTAAACTGTGTTTCGTGTATGGATTGATCATCACCTTCGTAAACTATCTGGGGTTCCTGGTTCCCAGTTCCGGTGGTATGCCGGTCCTTGAAACTGCTGCCTATACCGAATGGATCGATTTCATGAGACGGCACAACACCATCATAACTGCATTCAGTGTGATTTCCTTTGTGTTTCCCATCGGCCTCTGTGTGTTCTATTCCTTTTCAAAAAGACCAAAGTTTACGGCTCATTTCATTAATCTGCCCTTTGCCTTTTCGGCCATCGGTACCCTGGGCTGGATTCTTTCGTTTCTGATGGAACTCATCTGCCTCATGTTCTCCGGCATAGGCTTCAATTATGAAATGATCCAGATTATCCTGTCATCCCTTGCTAATATCCTGCAGGAAGCTATTTTCATCTTTACCTTCAGCTTTCTCATCATGGATTTCATACACCGCAAATACGTGCTGCCCTGGCTGTTCCCGGAAGGTCATCTGAACCGCTATATCATCCGGTTAAAACCTTCTGTCCGCTTTATCGTTCTGGTATTTTACTTTTCCGTCGGCATTTTCCCCATGTTCTATCTGACATCCATGCTGATTATCACGGCACACAATGAGAACATCACCATTGATCCCGTTATCTTTGGTGTTCTGGCGTTTATCGGGGTTTTTGGCATCGTGATTTCAGTTACTTTCTGCAATTATTTTGACAGCCCCTTACGGAAGCTGAAACAGGCCGCAGAAAAGGTAAAGGCCGGTGATTACCGCCAGCAGGTACGGATTGTCAGCAACGATTCCTTTGGCGAACTTGCAGATACCTTTAATGAAATGACGGCATCCCTTGATGAAAAGACCAGAAAGATTTATGCCATTCAGGATTCCATCATCAGGGGTATGGCCGTAATGGTAGAAAGCCGCGATAACAGTACGGGTGGTCATATTAACCGTACCAGCGACTGTGTAAAGGTTTTTTCTGAGCGGCTGCAGGATGAAAGCCGGTACCGTCAGGTTATGACGCCGGAGTTTACCAGTGCACTGATAAAGGCAGCCCCTATGCATGACCTGGGAAAAATTGCTGTTGATGATGCAGTATTACGCAAGAACGGGCGCTTTACTGATGAAGAATATGAGAAAATGAAGGTGCATTCGGCAGAAGGAGCCCGTATCGTAGAGCAGGTGCTGACGCAGGTTGATGATGAGGAATTCAAGCAGATTGCCATCCATGTGGCCCACTATCACCACGAAAAATGGAATGGGGAAGGATACCCCGAAAAACTGAGCGGAAACGATATTCCGTTTGAAGCACGGATAATGGCACTGGCTGATGTTTTTGATGCACTGGTAAGCAAGCGGTGCTACAAGGACAGTTTTTCATATGACAAGGCATTCAGTATTATTGAGGAATCTTTGGGGACTCATTTTGACCCGGAGCTGGGCCGCATTTTCATTGACTGCCGGCCGGAACTTGAATTACTGTATGATGGATATAAGGTATAACCTATTAAGGAGATATGTATATGAATTTTGCAGAACTTGCCACTGCACGGTATTCGTGCAAAAAGTATAATCCCGCCAAAAAGGTGGATCCACAGGTACTGACCCGGATTCTTGAAGCAGGACGCGCTGCTCCAACGGCTAAAAACCTGCAGGAACAGAAGATTTATGTTCTTGAAAGTGCAGAAGCCCTTGCAAAACTTGATACCGTTACTCCCTGCCGCTATGGTGCTCCTACGGTCCTGCTTGTTGCCTATGATACCCGCAACGTATTTGTATATCCTGGAGAAAAACGTGATTCCGGCATGGAAGACGCTGCCATTGTTGCAACCCATCTGATGCTTGCTGCAAAAGATGAAGGTGTTGAAAGCTGCTGGCTGAACTTTTTTGATCCGGCTGTGATGAAAAAGACCTTTAACCTGCCGGAAAATGAAGAAGTACTTATGGCACTGGATTTGGGTTTTGCGGCTGAAGGTGCCGGTCCTCTGGCCAACCACAACAGCCGTAAACCACTGTCAGAGACAGTAACGTATCTGTAAGGAGTTTTTACCAGGTATCTTTACTCAGGTACGGTTTTTCATAATTTTGTTGAAAAACTGATGTTTAATGCAAAATTATTGTTTTCAGTACCTGATGTAAACAGATACGATACGGTAGAAGCTACAACGTCAAACCACATATGTGCTGCAATTGAGTCTTTCAATCCACCTTGGTCGTAAATCCATTGTAAAAGAAATGATGTGCCGGATTGAAGGACAAAAGCAGAAAGCATTATTGAAGTATCATATCCTGTAATAATCTGCTGTGGAATATGAACGGCTGGAAAGCCCACAGCGTCAATTATTTTTGCAGGCCAAAGACCCATAGATACTTTCATTTCTTCATAGCCCATACCACGGAACATAGCTTCTTCACCAATACCGGTAAGGGTATAGTTTATGCAAGATAAAGCGAAAACTGAGGCCAATCCGGAAAGTACCGGTACTTTGAAATTTCCAATGTAAGATTCACCTGTCATAAAAACACTGTTGTTCATTCCCTGCATAAGTGAAGATCCAACGGCCAGACCAGCAAATGATACAATTGGCACCCATACTGATTTTTTTGACAGAATCTTCGGGTCATAACAAGCAAGAAAAGCATCCCTAAAACTGAGGTTTTCATATTCAGGGTATATATCTGACGAACAGAGAGAACGGGCTTTTTCATATCCTTTGTATTGAAGCCACATATTTCCCTTAAATCCCATATTCATAAGGGTATTTGAAAGGGAAGGATTTCCGTAGACTGCAGGTTTGTTTTCCAGCAATATACCGGAAGCCCATGAGGCTGTTGTCAATGCGGATCCTGTTATGGTATAGGAAGGATTAACAACGGCGGCTGGAATATTTAGGAGTAGAGAACCTGAACTGATGACATGGGACGTTAACTCCGGTGGCAAAAACAATTGGGTGGCAGAAACTGCATATTCACCAAAGTAGGGAATATATCCGGTCAAAGCAACTTGTGTATGGGTATATTCTTTTTCTTCTGCATAGAAAAAAGTTACTGACAGCAATGCACATAAAGCTAAAAAAAACTTTTTCATAATAATACGTAAAGAACGATGACTACGGCTGAAGGAGCTGGCCCTCTGGCCAACCACAACAGCCGTAAACCACTGTAATCAGTCTGATACCAGATCTTTCAGGTCTTTATTGGTAATGGCACAGATACATGAGTCACTGTAGATGTTAACTGCAGTTTCAATCATGTCGATGACGGCATAGATAGGCAGAATAATACCCATTACGGCAATCGGCATGCCTTTACCAGCCATCAGCGACAGTGTCAGGAAGAAACATCCCATTGGAAC
>JAKSTT010000005.1 GCA_024413635.1 Treponemataceae bacterium
AAGACTATGCAGGAAATGATGCCTTTGACCTGCAGCTGGTTCTGGGTGCAAAACACAGTTTCTGAATAATGGTCTTGATATAAAAAAACGCAGGCTGTGGTGAAGTGCGCTTCTCCGTAACCTGCGTTTTTTTGTTTACTTAAAGCAGACGTCTACTTCGTAAGGACCGTACTGGGTAGTAAAAGGAATAGCCACGATGGGGAATCCTTTTGGCCATGAAATGACGTGGTCAGGTCCTGAAACGACTACTGGCGGTGAAATATCCAGGTCATACAGTTTGATTCCTGAAACCGCATTGCCGGAAATAATGTTGGTAAACTCACTGACCAGCTGAATGGCCAGCTGTTCGCGGTCTTCAGTCTTTTCCGGAATGGCAACTCCCGAATTGGCCAGCATTTTGTTTGCCAGCACTTTATGCAGGCGGAATGCTACAACGCCGGTACTGTCACCGGTAATACCGAGAATACCGCTTACTTCCCAACGATGGTTTCCATTCCGGTCAAGAATGTACGGTGTTCCCGGCTGGGGAGTAACACCGAACATGTTCTCAAATGCCTTCATACTTGAATTCAGAAATGGGTTAACTACAGCTGCATCCATATATCTCTCTCCTCTATATGGTTTTATCTGTTATCTTCCACAACAGTTCTTGTATTTTTTACCGCTGCCACAGGGGCACGGGTCATTTCTTCCAACTTTTGGCATATTGCGTACAACGGTTACACTTTCACCCTGACGGCGCTGTGCCATGGGACTCTTGTCAGCTGCGGCTCTGGCAGCGTTTCCGTCAAATGACTGCATGGCATTGTGCTGGGCGTTCATGGTACGGGTTGCCGGTGTTGCCGCACGTTCAACAGGTCCAACCTGTACTTTAACCTTGAATACCCGTGAAAGAATATCCGTACGTATCTGATCCATCATATCATAGAAAATGTTGAATCCGTCAATCTTATATTCAGTAAGCGGATTTTTTGATCCGTAAGAACGAAGGTGTACGGCTTCACGAAGTCCTTCCAGCTGTTCCAGGTGATCAAGCCATTTTTTGTCAATGTCCTGAATGTACTGGTATCTGATGAACATGTTAAGGTTATGTTTGCCAGCCAGAGCTTCCTTATTTTCAATATCTGCTTTCAGGGTAGAGAAAATGTGGTCATTAAGGGTTTCTGCCGTTACCTTTCCTTCAGAAAGGGCAGCCGGATCCATGCTCAGTCCGTACCGCTGCTTCAGCTCACTGCAGAGTGCTGCAATACCATCTGCAGGATCTTTTTTAATCTCAGGCAGTGCTTCGTCTACCAGGTCTTCTACATCATCCTTTGCATTGTTCAGTACACGGGTAGCCAGTTCACTGTCAGCAAGAATGTCATCACGCTGCAGGTAAATGGTATTACGCTGTTCGTTCAGTACATCATCATAGTCCAGCAGGTGTTTACGGATTTCGTAGTTCCGTTCTTCTACCTTGGTCTGTGCTTTTTCAATGCCTTTGGTCAGCATCGGGTGGTAAATCGGTTCTCCCGGTTCCATACCGATGTGGCTCATGATGTTCTTCAGGCGTTCTCCACCAAACAGACGCATCAGGTCATCATCCATGGAGATGAAGAACTTACTGCGTCCCGGGTCTCCCTGACGGCCGGAACGACCGCGCAGCTGGTTATCAATACGGCGTGATTCGTGGCGTTCAGAACCGATGACGTACAGACCTCCGGCGTCCTTTACTTCCTCGTAATCCTTGAGCCACAGTTCCTTTTCTTTTTCCAGTGCTTCAGCATACTGTTCCGGTGTAGCCTGGGTACCGGCTTTTTTCTGTGCACGGAATTCCAGGTTTCCACCCAGTTTAATATCGGTACCGCGACCTGCCATGTTGGTAGCAATGGTAACGGCGCCTTTTGCACCGGCTTCTGCAATAATAAGTGCTTCACGGGCGTGGTTTTTGGCGTTCAGGACTTCATGCCGGATGCCTTTTTTCGTCAGTAGTGAAGAAAGGTGTTCTGATTTTTCAATGGAAACGGTACCTACCAGAACCGGCTGTCCTTTTTTGTGGGCTTCTACGATTTCGCGGCAGATGGCTTCCCATTTATCGTCTTCAGTCAGGTATACTTCGTCGTTTTCATCGATACGGGCTACCGGTTTGTGGGTTGGCACTACGACTACGTCAAGGTTATAGATTTTGTTGAATTCTACGGCCTCGGTTTCTGCAGTACCGGTCATACCGGAAAGCTTGTCGTACATACGGAAGAAGTTCTGGAAGGTAATGGTTGCCAGGGTTCTGTTACGCTGGGCAATGCGGATGTGCTCCTTTGCTTCGATGGCCTGATGCAGACCGTCACCGTACCGGCGTCCTTCAAGAATACGTCCGGTAAATTCGTCAACAATCTGAACCTGTCCTTCCTTTACCACGTAGTCAACATCGTTTTTATACAGGGTATGGGCACGTACTGCCTGGGTAAAGTAGTGGATGTATTCAAAGTTGTTTTCGTCAAACAGGCTTCCGGTAATGCGGTTGTGCTTCAGAAGGATCTGTTCAATCTTGAGCATACCGGCATCAGTGAACGATACCCGTTTTGATTTTTCATCAAGTTTATAGTCACCGATGATTTCCTGGCCCTGGGCTTCATCAGGGTAATCGCCGGTTTCCGGGTCTTTCTGGGCTTCTTCCAGCTGACCAACGAATTTGTCTACATCGTAGAATTTTGCCGTGTCATCTTCACCCTGACCGGAAATAATCAGTGGGGTACGGGCTTCATCGATAAGGATTGAGTCAATTTCGTCGATGATACAGAATGAGAACCCTCTCTGTACTTTCTGGTCCAGGGAAATCTGCATGTTGTCACGCAGGTAGTCAAATCCCAATTCATTGTTGGTTCCGTAGGTAATGTCGCACTTGTAGGCTGCTTTACGGGCTTCGTTGTCCATGTTGGCAACGATGATGCCGCAGGAAACGCCCAGGTATTCGTATACCGGACCCATCCATTCTGCGTTGCGTTCTGCCAGGTAATCGTTGACGGTAACAACATGTACGCCTTTACCGTCAAGAGCATTCAGGTAGGCAGCCGGAACGGTCATCAGTGTTTTACCTTCACCGGTTTTCAGTTCGGCCAGTTTTCCCTGATGCAGGATGATGGCACCCATAATCTGGGTATCATAGGGACGCTGGTCAATAACGCGTGAAGCAGCTTCACGTGCCATGGCAAATGCTTTGGGGAGAATATCATCTAAGGTTTTCGTACCTTCTGCAATCTGTTTCCGGAATTCGGCAGTCTGTGCTTTGAACTGCTCTGCTGAAAGGCTTTTTGCCCATTCTTCTTCTGCGTTGATTTTTGCAACTACAGGAAGTAATGCTTTTCTGTCGCGGTCGTGTTTAGATCCGAATATGGCTGTAATGATAGAGTTTGACATACCTAACAAGATACATAATACCACGCCAATCGGCAAGAGTTTACGGAATGTGTTGCTAAAAATCGTAGGTATTTACGGTCTCTTTACCAAGGGTCGTTATACAATGCTTAGTGAGGTCACTCTATGATTATATTTTTGACGTGTCTGTACTTACAGTGTTTCTTACTCATAGCATTAATCATCAATCTGGTCCGTATTAAGAATACCCTTGCCAGGCGGATGAGGGGAACGGTTGCCGTTGGCCTTCTTACCTGCGTATCCTATTCAATAAACTGCTTTCCTGTTCCAGCTGCTGTGGCACACCTGATGTACGGTATATATTATGCCAGCGTAACAGCCCTGATGATGCATATGACCTCATTTACCCATGCATTTACCGGTGTCCAGGCGAAAAAAAATATCGTAACGGTTATTGAATATCTGCTTACGGGTGCGGATATGGCAATCCTTATCTATCTGTCTTTGACTCAGAAACTGATAACGCCGGTGTATACGGAAGTCCGCCACTTTTACATGTGGGAAGCGGTTACCAAAAGCATGTATTTCAATGTCCATCTGGGTATCTGCTATCTGTTCTGCCTGAAAATTGTCTGCCTTTTTGCCATTAAAATGAGCCTTACTTCACGGCAGCAGCGGAGTAAATACCTGTTTGTCCTGTGGGGATTCAGTTCCGTCCTGTTTACCAATGCCTTATACCTGCTGGCAGGCTTTCATTACGATATTTCCCTGTTCGGATACGGCATTCTTTCCGTTACCATTTTCTTTTTCTCGTTTGTGTATGTACCGCGGAATCTTGTTAATGTGGCGCTGGCCAATGCCTTGCAGGATATGCAGGGAATCCTCATCTGCTTTGATATGGATGGCAACTGTGTATATCTGAATGAAGTTGCCATCAAATACCTGCATGAAATTCATCACGTTACAGCAAACTATCAGGCATTCTGTAATGACTATCTGACCAAATGGTCTGCAGAACATCCTTCCTTCTTTACCGTAGAAAACGAAGCAATCGTCAGAAATATGAGTATTACGGTAGAAGACCAGGTTCTGCAGTTTGAAGTAAAAGCAAAACGGAGCTTTGATGATAAAGGTCTGTATCTTGGCTGCTATTTCAATATTATCGATAAAACTGAGGAATACCGCCGGGCTAAGGAACGGGAACTGGAAAACCGGATTGATCCACTGTCCGGATATCTGAGCAGAGCTTACTTTTTTGAACAGGTCCGCAGCATAATCCTGCAGAACCCGGAAACGGACTATTATCTGACCTGTTCCAATATTGTGGATTTCAAGATATTCAACAGTATTTACGGTGAAGAGCAGGGAAACCAGGTCCTGCAGAAATGTGCAAAAGCCATTGAGAATGCAGATACCAAAATGGTGCTGTATGGCCGGATTTCCGGTGACCTGTTCGGTTTTCTGCTGAAAAAGGAAGACTTTAATGAGCGTGCCTTCCATCTGTTTGTCAGTAACCTGCAGGATGAATTCAGCAATACGTTCTACAAAATGCATATCCAGTACGGTCTGTACCTGATTACCAACCGGAATGAGCCTATCTCCAGCATGTGTGAAAAAGTGACCCTGTCAATGAAAAAGCACAAGACGGAATATGACCGAATCATTTTCTTCTACAACGAAAATGATCTGGATATTTCGCTGAATGAGAAAAAACTGCTGGGCCGGTTTGATACGGCAATGATGAATGATGAAATTACCATCTTCCTGCAGCCGCAGGTTTCTGGTGATGATAAGCTGGTAGGGGCTGAAGCTCTGGTACGGTGGATTGAACCGGATGGAACAATCAATACGCCGGATACGTTTGTGCCATTGCTTGAGCGCAACGGCCTGATTTCACGGGTGGATCTGTATGTCTGGAATCTTGCAGCGCAGCAGTTGTCCAGCTGGGCTTTCATGGGACGTGAAGACCTGACCATTTCCATCAATATTTCCGTAAAGGATTTCTACTATCTTGACCTCTATAAGGAATTGACGGAACTGGTAGAGGAATATCAGATCAACCCGAAAAACCTGTGCCTTGAGATTACGGAAACAACCATCATACAGGATATTGATAACATCAATGCCGTGCTGCAGCACCTGCGTGACTATGGCTTTACGGTAGAAATTGATGATTTCGGCAATGGCTATTCTTCATTGGGTATGCTGAAAGAAATTGAAGTTGACGTATTGAAGCTGGATATGAGTTTCCTGCAGATGTCAGATCCTTCAAAATCAGAACGCACCTGGATCATCATGGAAGAAATCCTCCGGATGGCAAAAAATCTGAATATGAAGACTATCGTTGAAGGCGTAGAAATCCGGGAACAGGTAGAACGGCTGAAAAAGCTGGGATGCGATAATTTCCAGGGATTCTATTATGCGCAGCCGGAACCACTGGAGCACTTTGAACGGAGATTACAGAACGAATTATGACACAGACCCCCTTTTCAAACCATTATAATCACCTGAAATACCGCATGGCGGTGGGATTTTCCCTGGCATTCTTTGTGGTCATCAGTTTTCTGTCTGCATCCATTCTGTATCAGACTAACCTGATGCTATCAAATAAAGTTCTTGACCTGACAAGTCTTCTGGACCGGCAGGTTACCGTTGCCCTTAATTCTGTCATACAGGATACGGAACAGCGCATGAATATTCTGTTTCTGCCCACCGGTAACGAACCGCCGGAAATGGTATTCAACGGACGTTTTACTGCATTACAGAGTACCGGTGAATTTGCAGTAGTGTATCAGGATGGAACGGTCCGCGGTCATATTGACGAAAAAAGTGCAGCTGTACTTGGAAAACCGCTGTATTCAGTTTTGAACGGATACCTTCCAGAAGGAAAGACGGATCGCACCTGGATTACCGCCGATGATCTTTCAACAGGACAGGTATATTACATACGCCGGCACTCACCACAATCGATCATCATTACAACCATGAATGTAGGCCTGCTTGGAAAAATGATTTCCAATGCATCATTATCCAGTGGCATTGTCCTTCGTGTTATAGCAAACAACGGACTTATTCTCTATTCCAGTAACCAGGAAGAAATAGGTACTACCGTAGACTCCGGAGAAATCAGTCTGTTGAACGGACGGGTAGACCAGCCGAAAATCGTCAACCGGCAGCTGTATGTCATTAACCGTTCCAGTAACGGGTGGCTCATTGCTGCAACCGCTGATACCCGGAATATTCTCAGTGAAAGAAATGAGCTGATACAATACGTACTCATCATATGCTTTATTGCCATGAGTTTCATCGTCATTTTCTGCATTGTCTTTTCCATGAACCTGACCATGCCCATTGATACGCTGGTTCGGCGCCTGTATAACCAGAGCATCCGCGATCAGGATACCAAGCTGTTCCTGAAAGAGCATTTTGGCGAATGTGTACGGCAGATGCTGGAAGAGGGTGAAAATGAAAAGTTTGCCTTAATTCAGCTTGATATTGATAACTTCAAGCAGATGCATGACATGCGCGGCAATACGTTCTGTAACCGTATCATCAAGGAACTGGCTGATGCCATGCAGGCCACATTCCCGGAAAATGCTCTTCTGGGCCGCATTGGAAATGACCGTTTCATGGTTTTTGCCCAGTTACCGGGTGACAGTTTCCAGCAGATTCATAACTGGTGTCTTGCCATTCAGGATTCCTTCAGGGAACGGGTAGAGAAAACCGAAAATGCCACCGGAATAAGTGTCAGCAGTGGTGTTGTTCTTGTGCCGGAACATGGTACTGATTTTGACCTGATCTGCGAATTAAGTGACCGGGCAGTATTTGCCATCAAGCGGGAAGGTAAAAACGGCTATCACATCTACACCGTAGATGATGATGTCAATGTATGGAAATAAAGGGCAAAAAAAAGCACCTCTAAAAGAGGTGCTTAAGTGCCGTCGGACAGAATCGAACTGTCGACATATGGATTTTCAGTCCAGCGCTCTACCAACTGAGCTACAACGGCAACTGATACATAAACAATACCTTTTTGCAGTTTTTTGGTCAATTGCTTATGCATAAAATTTGAATAAAAATGCGAAATTATTAGCGGTTGTTTTAGCAACTTATCTGCTTTATACTGTTTTATATGAATTGGTTAGTACTTTGTTCCCACGTAGAAGATGCAAAACCGGTCGTAGACTTTCTTGAAGTAAAGAAGAGCAAACCGGTAGTTACAGAGCTTACTTCTGAATTTTCCGTAAAAAAACTGAAGGCACTTGCTTGTGGAGCTTCACATTGTGTAGCCCTGGTTACTGCTGCTGATGCCGTATTACCCCAGATGCTGTACACCGCCGGATATTTTTCCGGAAAAGAGTTACCCGTATTTGTTGTAGTAACTGATAAACCTGATCCTAAATTAAAGGAATACACCCAGTTATATAATTCTTTTTCACATTTCAAGACCATCTCTGAATTGATTGGAAATCTGGAAAAAGATTATCACCTGTTCCTTGAAGAAGAAGAGCGCCAGCGGGCTCATAAAATCCTCTTTGATGACGGCATCCCCTTTACACCTGACTGTTTTTCAACATATATTGCCAAAGACAAGGAAGACATCTGCCAGCTGTTCATTGATGCCGGTATGGACATCAACTGCCGTGATTCTGCCGGTACTCCTATGCTGAGTATTGCAGCCCGCAGCGGACGGGAAAACATGTGCCAGTGGCTGGTTGATAACGGCGCTGCCATAGATGCCGTATCCCAGGACCGTGGGTATTCTGCCGTAATGGATGCTGTCTGGAAGGGCAGTACCCCGATTGTAGAAAAACTGATTGCTCTTGGCGCAAACCTGAACTTTGTAGGAAATGACGGACAGACTGCCCTTATCATTGCTACCGGTTCAACACATACCAAAATCTGCCGTCTGCTGGTAGAAAACGGTGCCGATCCAACGGTTACCGATCATATGGGCATGTCAGCCCTGAAATACGCAGAATTATTTAAGAAAACTGAATTAGTGGAATTATATAAAGAGTACGTAAAATGAAATACATTGCATTTACCGGCGGCGGAACCGGGGGACATATTTATCCCGGTTTGGCCGTTGCAGATGCCTTACGCCCCATGATAGGCAATGAGTACCAGATTCTTTGGATCGGCTCCAACAAAGGCGTAGATAAAGATATCGTTACAAAAAGTGGCAGTGCAGAAATCTTCAAGGGAATCTCCAGCGGTAAACTCCGCCGGTACCTTTCCCTGCAAAATCTTGCAGACCTGTTTAAAATCATCGGCGGTTTTTTTTCCGCCTTCTGTATTCTGGCAAAATACCGGCCCGTAGCATTGTTTTCAAAAGGCGGCTTTGTAAGCGTTCCTCCGTGCTATGCAGCCAAACTGCTGGGAATACCTGTTTTTACCCATGAATGTGATGTTTCACCGGGATTAGCTACCCGGCTGAACAGTAACTGTGCCGACAGAATATTTGTGTCTTTTGAAAAAACCGTACAGTATTTTTCAGAAGCAAAACAGAAAAAAGTAACCGTAACCGGTGACCCGGTACGACCGGTCTTTTATGAAGCCGATGCAGCAAAAGGCCTTGAGTATCTGGGTTTTGCTGAAAAACCTGCCAAACCAATCCTTCTGGTACTTGGCGGCAGTCTGGGAGCCCGGCAGATAAACGAGCTGGTAACAGAAAACCTGCCATGGCTGACCGAACATTTCACGGTGGTACACCAGACCGGAAAAGCCTGGGCAGAAGAACATCCTGAACAGTTTGAAAACACGGTGGAAAACTATATACCCCTCAGTTTCATATATGGAGAAATGCCCCATGTAATGGCTGCTGCCGATGTGGTACTGTCACGTGCCGGCAGTAACTTCCTCTGGGAATGTGCCGTAACGGGCAAACCGCTGGTACTGATTCCCCTGAGCGGAAGCGGAACCCGTGGTGACCAGGTAGAAAACGCCGCTTTCTTTATGTCACAGAAGGCAGCACTGGTGCTGGGTGGACGTGATCCAGAAGGTA
The DNA here is from genome assembly GCA_024413635.1 of Treponemataceae bacterium. GTDB lineage: Bacteria > Spirochaetota > Spirochaetia > Treponematales > Treponemataceae > Treponema_I. The sequence continues at coordinate 9,359 of JAKSTT010000005.1, forward strand.
ATGAAACTCCTGCGGCAACAGCAGAAAATCTGCAGGCCGCATTGGAACAGCTTCTTGATGATAGTACCCGCCGCCAGTATGCGGAAGCTTCCCATGCGCTGACGGAAGGGCAGAAACCGGCAGAAGCCATTGCCCGTATTCTCTATGATGAGGTCAGCAGAAGATCATGACGTTTCAGTTTATTGACGCTGTTTTTAGCCTCATCATTCTGGTGTGCGCCGTCAGTGCCACGGTAAAAGGCTTTATTCACGAACTGTTTTCAAAACTTGCCTTTTTTCTGGGGCTTTTTGCAGCCAGCATCTTTACCAAAAATCTTGCTCCGTACCTGACACCGTATATAAAAGTAGACGTGCTCTGTACCATTCTTGCATTCATCATTATTTTCGTACTGGTATACCTTATCGTCCGCCTCATTCAGCAGGCGGTAAAGAATGCACTTGACGGTGAAGTCATGGATGGTCTTGATCATTCACTTGGATTTCTGTTCGGCGTATTTGAAGGACTCATCGTTGTAGCCTGTATCCTTCTTGTTTTCTATACCCAGCCCTGGTTTGACGTTTCATTTCTTGACCGGAGCTTTTTCAGCAGAATCCTCAGCAGCATTCTGGTGCAACCCACCAATTATGTAAAAGGACTGGTTGCCTGTGTTTGATAATCTTCTCTATCAGAATGCAGCAGACCTGCTGGCAAAAGACCTGCAGGCTGGAGGATTACCACAGTCATTGCTGTTCTCTGGTCCTGCCAGCTCAGGAAAACTGACTGCCGCCCTGGAACTGTCCCGCATTACCAGCTGTAAGGCACCGGTAAAAGGTGTCTGGACCTGTACCTGTCCTTCCTGCCTGCGTCATAAGGCCTTGGCCAGTACCGTTGTTCTTATCGCAGGTCCCCGTGACTGCTCGCTGGAAATCGGGGATGCAAAAGACGCCCTGCTGCAGGCTTCCCGTTCCAATGCATCCTGGATACAGGCAACCCGGTATCTGTTTCTCAGAAGTGTACGCAAATTAACAGTCCGTTTTTCTCCATTGCTGTGGGAAAACGACAAAAATGCGTCAAAAGTATCACCTATTGTGTCTGATATTGACGAACTGCTGGAAGAAATCGATCCAATCCGTCCGCTGCCATCACCGGATAAACTGGAAAAACTCCTTACCAGTCTGGAAAAAGACTGCCGGAAACTGGAATCTGACTGGATGTATGACAGCATCCCCATCAATCAGATCCGCTCAGCATCAGAATGGCTGCGATTGTCCGTTCCAGACGGAAAAAAGATGCTCATCATTGAAAATGCCGACCGCATGCAGGACAGCGTACGGAACGCCCTTTTAAAGATTATTGAAGAACCGCCGGAAGACGTCATTTTCGTTCTGACTACCGCAGCCCGCAGTGCCGTCATGCCGACTATCCTTTCCCGTGTCAGAACCTATCATTTTCACGACCGCACCGTACCGCAGCAGCAGGAAGTCATCAACCGGGTATTTCACAACCCTGAGTATGCCTCTAAAGAAAGCGTAGCAGATTTTCTGTCTGAATATCTTCCGGTACCAAGTCCGGTAATCCAGGAAGCTGCCCGCGGGTATCTGAACCAGGTTATGCAGGGACAGCATCCGGACACTGCCGCACTGCTGAAAGACATGGAAAACTTTGAACCGCGTCTGGCATTGGCCGTTTTCTACCGGGAACTGATTCATCTTGCCGGAAATTCTCTCCGGATGCCGGAAAACAGCACTCCGGACATGCTTGCCGGTGCTACGGAAAAAGCATCCCGTATGCTTACTGCCATCAGAAATTCATATCAGGACATCACCATCTATAACCAGAAACCGGCTCAGGCTCTGGAGGTGCTCTATGAAAGAATTCGCTAAAAAGGCTCTGACCCGTTTAAAGCGGATGCCCCGTGAACAGCTTGAAACGCTGACTATGGATATTGCAGAAGAAAACGAATTTCTTCTTTCTGTTGTCGACTCCCTCAATTCCGGCCTTATCATCTGCGATGCAGACTGGCTGGTATTAAAAGCCAACAAGGCCGCAGAACGCTATGTTCCCTTTTACCGGACCGATAACCGGGAACAGGTGTGGTCCTGCATCGATGATCTGGAAATTTCCGGATTCCTGAAAGAGTGCAGTGTCAACAAAAAATCCCTGGTATCAGACGAATTTACCGTTTCTACCTCAGGCGGCAGTACCCGTATCATTACCATTACCGTACAGCCCTATGTCCAGCGGAAAAAGATGGCCGGTTACATCATCAGGATTGATGACATAACGGAAACCAGAAGCCAGGAAGTAAAGCTGCGGCGAATGGAATCCCTGGCAAGCCTCACATCCCTTGCGGCAAGCGTTGCCCATGAAATAAAGAACCCTTTAGGTGCAATCAGTATTCATATCCAGCTGATTCAGAAAGCCCTGAAAAAGGCCCGTGCCGGTGACGGTACACTGCCGGATGAAAAATTCGTAGAAAACTATCTGGACATCGTAACCCAGGAAATTGAACGGCTGAATCAGATTATCGTGGATTTTCTGTTTGCAGTCCGGCCGGTTCAGGCATCACTGGAACTGGTGAACCTTTCAGAAATGCTGGAAAATTTCTGTCAGTTCATTGTTCCGGAACTGGATAATAAAAAAATCAGCCTTGAAAAAGATTTGCTTGAAAAGCCCCCCTATGTGTATCTTGATACTAAGCTTTTCAAACAGGTTCTCATCAATCTGGCCCAGAATGCCATTGCGGCCATGAAGGATGGCGGTAAACTGCTGGTTTCTACAAAACTGAAAAACGACCGTCTGCTGGTAGCCATTGCTGATACGGGATGCGGTATGGATGCGGAAACCGTCAGCCGGATTTTTGAACCCTATTTTACGACAAAAGCCAACGGAACCGGTCTGGGACTGACCATGGTGTATAAAATCATCAAGGAACTGGGGGGCGATATTGATGTCAAATCATTCCCTGATGAAGGAACCATCTTCACCATATCCCTGCCGGTACCCCAGAAAGAACTGCGGGCTCTGGAATATCAGGGCTCATAAGGAACGATATGTTACAGTCAACTATTCTCATAATTGATGATGAAAAAAATATACGTGAAGGTCTTGCAGCCGCCCTTTCAATGGAGTTTGATGACCGCATTAAAGTAGAGCTGGCCGATAACGGGAAAACCGGTCTGGAACGCTTTGCCAAAGGCGACATTGATCTGGTCATTACGGACCTCCGCATGCCGGAAGTAACGGGAGAACAGGTTCTTGCCAAGATTACGGCTGAAAATCCCGGTGTACCGGTCATAGTCCTGACCGGTCACGGCAGCATAGACTCAGCTGTAGAAGCCATGCGTTCCGGTGCCTATGACTTCCTGACAAAACCACCGAATCTTGATGAGCTGACGGCCATTGTCCAGCGGGCACTGAAAAGCCGGGAACTGGTTATCCGTAACCAGCGGCTGGAATCAGACCTTGAAAGCAAACAGTCTTTTGAATCGATTATCGGCAAAAGTGCCGAAATGCAGAAAATTTTTGACATGGTGCGCCGTGTAGCAGATTCAAAGGCCAATGTCCTTATCACCGGTGAGTCTGGTGTCGGTAAGGAATTGATTGCCAATGCAATCCACAAACTGTCATCACGCCACGATAATGCCCTGGTAAAGGTAAACTGTGCAGCGCTCAGTGAATCATTGCTGGAAAGCGAGCTTTTCGGCCACGAAAAAGGTGCCTTTACGGGAGCCATAGCCCAGAAGAAAGGCCGCTTTGAACTGGCTGATAAGGGAACGATTTTCCTTGATGAAATCGGTGAAATCAACCAGACCGTACAGATCAAGATTCTCCGTGTGCTGCAGGAACGGCAGTTTGAGCGGGTAGGCGGGGAGGATACCCTTTCCGTTGATGTCCGGGTAGTTGCAGCAACCAATAAGGATCTGGAAAAGGAAGTGGCAGAAGGCCGGTTCCGTGAAGATCTTTTTTACCGTCTGAACGTAGTGCATATTCATGTACCGCCGTTACGGGAACGCAAGGACGATATTCCGCTGATGATCCAGGCATTCGTAAAGGAATTTGCAGAAGAAAACGGCAAGCAGATTGCCGACATCGATAACCGGGCCCGTTCAGCTCTGTATAACTACAGCTGGCCGGGAAACATCAGGCAGCTCCGCAATTTCATGGAAAGTGCCGTTGTCATGTGTCAGGGAAACCGTATAACCCTCGATGACCTGCCGCCGACCATCAGCCAGGCAACAGTAGATGAGTCAATTCATGTGCCTGCCGGTATTTCACTGGATGAAGCCGAAAAAATCGTCATTCTCCAGAACCTGGCCCGGTATAACAACAACAAGTCAAAAACGGCAGAAGTGCTGCAGATTGGCCGGAAAACCCTGCACCGTAAACTGGCGGAATGGGGAATTGAAGACGACTCTGAGTAAAAAAAAGAGAAAAACCCACTTTTTACCGTATTATTATCCTCATAATTACTGAATTATCGTGTATACTAATAGCAAAATTGTTTTTTTCTCGAGAGGAAAATGTATGAATATTAAGAAACAGTCTTTTGGTGTTCTTTCTGATGGAACTCAGCTCAATCTGTATACCGTAGATAACGGTGAAATGTGTTTCTCTTGTACTGACTATGGTGCAACCGTAACTTCCGTAATGATTCCAGACAGCAAAGGCCACCGTGATGATATTACCCTTGGTTTCCCGACTATCGAAGGATACATGCAGCGCCATGACTGCTACTTTGGTGTTTGCGTAGGCCGCTTCTGCAACCGTATCGGCAACGCCCAGTTTACCCTTGAAGGCAAAACCTACAATCTGGACAAAAACGATAATGGTGCCAACACCCTGCACGGTGGTTTCATGGGATATAACCGCATGATCTGGAATTCAGAAATCGTTGAAACCGCAGAAGGTTCAGGTGTAACTTTCTACCGCACCTCACCGGACGGTGAACAGGGATTCCCCGGTAACCTCACCCTGCAGGTTACCTACCTGCTGACTCACCACAATGAACTGATCCTGAAATACTCAGGTATGACCGATAAACCAACCCCAATCAGCCTGACCAACCACTCATTCTGGAACCTGAAAGGAACCGGAAAAGGCAACATCCGTGACAATATCGTATGCATTGATGCCGATGCAATTCTTGAAGTAAACGACAAACTTATTCCTACCGGCAAAAAAATCGATGTAACCGGTACCCCGTTTGATTTCCGCAAGCCAAAAGCTGTTGGTAAGGAAATCGATGATGTTCCAGGCGGATACGACCACAACTTCTGCATCAACAAACAGCCGGGAGAAATCAAACTCTGTGCTACCGTTGCAGAACCAACTACCGGTCGCGGCATGGCCATCTACACCAACCAGCCAGGTGTTCAGTTCTACACCGGCAACTTCCTCAAGGACACTTCCGGTAAAAACGGAGATGTATATAACAAACATGATGCACTGTGTTTGGAAACCCAGGCATTCCCTGATGCTCCAAACCAGAAGGATTTCCCTTCATGCATCCTGTATCCCGGTTCAACTTACGAATCGGTAACCATTCATAAGTTCACCTGGTAATCCCTGAAAAAGACAGCCAGGTATTTCGTTCAAACGTACTAGAGAGGTTATATGGACGTTCAATTACAGGAACTGATCGACAAGATCAAGAAAGACGGTGTAGCTTCTGCCGAAAGTGCTGCAGCAGACATTATTGCTGCAGCAGAAAAAAAGGCTCAGGCAATCGTTGCAGATGCAGAAGAAAAAGCTGCAGCTGCTAAAAAAGCTGCTAAAGCAGAAACTGAACGCATGGAAAAAGCCAGTAAGGACGCTATTGCCCAGGCTGGCCGTAACCTGCTGATTCAGTTCCGTGAAGGTGTTAATGCACAGCTGAACGCAATCATCAATGCTGAATGCGCCAAAGCCTATGATGCAGACCTTCTGAAAAAACTGATTCCTGAAACAGTAAAAGCATGGGCATCCAACGGTGATGCTGATTCAGTTGCTGTACTGCTTTCAGAAAAAGATCTCAAAGCACTTGAAGACGGTCTTAAGAGTGCTCTGAAATCAGAAATTGCAAAAGGTTGTGAAATCAAAGCAGACCCGACACTGTCAAACGGTTTCCGTATCAGTACCGACAATGGTGCTGCGTTCTATGATTTCTCAGCTGAAGCTGTCGCTGATCTCTTCGCTGCATATCTTAATCCTGTTACTGCTGCTATCCTTAAAGAAGCAGCAGCTGGAGTAAAAGAGGGTAACTAATTGGGCAACTGGTATTATCTCGTTTCGCAGCTTCCCGCATTACCTCAGGATATTAGTGCGCCGCTGCCTGTTACGGAAGAATACTTTATGGAGCTGTGCTCACGGTTTTTAGACGGTAAAGCCCTGAAAACCATGCAGAGCCTTTCCCTTGAGCCACCCCGTTCCAAAAAGAGTACCGGGTCTGCAACCGTAGATACCTGGTACGACTGGGAGCGCAAACTGCGTTTTGCACTGGGAACCATCCGTGCACAGCGCATGAAGAAAGAATTTTCCGTAGAAGATGCTTCTTTCCCAGCTGACATTATGCAGACAGCACGTACTGCCTGCGGTTTTGACAGCCCCCTTGAAGCAGAACTCTTCCTGAACGGAGAACGCCTTAAACTGCTGGAGTCAATCAGTCCTTCTGACTGCTTCTCAACAGATGCTGTATTTGCCTACGCCTTGAAATTAAAGCTGGCAAACCGCATGCGGAAGTTTGATGCAGAACTGGGTATGTCTTCGTACAAGAAGATTTATGAAAAGATATTGGAAGGCGGTCTTGCCTGATCTTCTGATCAGTGCATCCGTATTTGTTGGAGATTAGCTATGAAAGATACAAAAGGCACCGTAGTTGCAGTTAACGGTAACATGATTTCTGTTGCTTTTGACGGTAACGTTGCACTTAACGAAGTAGGATACGTACTCGTAGGCGGAAAACGCCTGAAGAGTGAAGTAATCCGTATTCGTAACGGTCAGGCACAGATGCAGGTATTTGAAATCACCAAAGGTATTGAAACCGGCAATGAGGTTGAATTTACCGGTGACCTGCTGTCTGTAGAACTTGGCCCGGGTCTGTTAGGTCAGGTATATGATGGTCTGCAGAACCCACTGCCACAGCTTGCAGAACAGGCTGGCTACTTCCTGGAGCGCGGTATTTACCTTGACGCTCTTGATACTGAAAAGAAATGGGAATTCACTCCTATTGCAAAAGCTGGTGACACTGTTCGCCGTGGTGATGTTCTCGGTTCAGTACCGGAAGGACCTTTTACCCATAAAATCCTCGTTCCATTCGGTATGTATGGAACCTATACCGTTAAGTCAGTAAAAGAAGGCGGCGAATACAAAGTTCACGACACCGTTGCCGTTCTTACTGATGAAAAGGGAAAAGACCATGACGTATGCATGAGCTTCAACTGGCCGGTAAAACGTGCCGTAGACTGCTATGCAGAACGCCTGAAGCCGGAAGACACCATGGTTACCCAGATTCGTCTGATTGATACCTTCTTCCCGGTTGCCAAAGGTGGAACCTACTGTATTCCTGGACCATTCGGTGCAGGTAAAACCGTACTGCAGCATACTACCAGCCGTAACGCTGACGTTGATATCGTAATCGTTGCAGCCTGTGGTGAACGCGCCGGTGAAGTAGTAGAAATCCTTAAGGAATTCCCTGAACTGATTGACCCCCGTACCGGTAAATCACTGATTGAACGTACCATCATCATCTGTAACACATCTTCAATGCCTGTAGCTGCCCGTGAAGCTTCGGTTTACACCGGTGTTACTCTTGCTGAGTACTATCGCCAGATGGGTCTGCACGTACTGCTGCTTGCTGACTCAACTTCACGTTGGGCACAGGCTCTCCGCGAAATGTCAGGACGCCTGGAAGAAATCCCTGGTGAAGAAGCATTCCCTGCTTACCTGGAATCTTATATCGCTGCATTCTATGAACGTGCCGGTATCGTAAAACTGAATGACGGTTCAACCGGTTCAGTTACTATCGGTGGTACCGTATCTCCTGCCGGCGGTAACTTTGAAGAACCAGTTACCCAGGCAACACTGAAAGTAGTAGGTTCATTCCACGGTCTTTCACGTGAACGTTCAGATGCCCGTAAATATCCTGCCATTGACCCGCTGGATTCATGGTCAAAATATAAGTCTGTTATCCGCGAAGACTGGGTAGGATATGCCCGTAAAACCCTGCGCCGTGGTACTGAAGTAGGACAGATGATGAAAGTAGTAGGTGAAGAAGGTACTTCAACTGAAGACTTCATCGCTTACCTGAAATCAGAGTTCCTTGACTCAGTATACTTCCAGCAGAACTCTTTCGATGAAATCGATTCCGCTGCCAGCGTTGAGCGCCAGACCTACGTATTCAAGAAACTGCTTGCTGTTCTTGGTTCAGATTTTGATCTGCCGGGAAAAGACGAAGCACGTGCATACTTCAACAATATGCGCCAGACCTTCCTGGACTGGAACTACTCTCCATGGCAGTCTGACAAGTTCAAGTCGATTGAAAAGCAGATTGAAGACCTGTATGCATCTAAGAATGGTACCTTTACCGCAGAAGCCGCAGAACTTCTTAAGGACGGTGAATAACTATGAAAAAGATTTACAGCAAAATTGAATCAATTAACGGTAGCGTTATTACCGTTCGCGCTGAAGGCGTAAAATACGGTGAACTTGCTGAAATTGAAACATCTTTCGGTACTTCTCTTGCAGAAGTTAACCGCATTGCCGGTGACCTGGTTTCACTGCAGGTTTTTGCCGGTGGTCGTGGTGTTTCAACCGGTGACCAGATCCGCTTCCTGGGCCATGAAATGCAGGTTTCATTCTCGGAAGACCTTCTGGGACGCATTTTCGACGGTGCCGGTGAACCTCGTGATAAGGGACCAGCTCTGAAAGACAACCTGGTTGCCATCGGTGGTCCATCAGTTAACCCGTCAAAACGTATCGTTGCAAAACGCATGATCCGTACCGGTATTCCAATGATCGATATGTTCAACACTCTGGTTGTATCTCAGAAACTGCCTATTTTCTCAATTTCTGGTGAACCATATAACCAGCTGCTGGCACGCATTGCAATGCAGGCTGAAGTTGACGTCATTATCCTTGGCGGTATGGGTCTGAAATACGATGACTACCTGTACTTCAAGGGTGAACTGGAAGAAGGAGGCGCTTTAAGCCGCACCGTAATGTTCGTTCATACCGCAGCAGACCCTACTGTAGAATGTCTGCAGGTACCTGATATGTCACTGGCAGTAGCTGAACAGTTTGCTCTGCAGGGTAAAGACGTTCTGGTACTTCTTACCGATATGACCAACTTTGCCGACTCCATGAAAGAAATCGCCATTACCCAGGAACAGGTTCCTTCTAACCGTGGTTATCCAGGTGACCTGTACTCACAGCTGGCTGCCCGTTACGAAAAAGCAGTAGACTTTGATGATGCCGGTTCAGTTACCATTCTTGCCGTAACCACCATGCCTGGTGACGACGTTACCCATCCGGTTCCTGACAATACCGGTTACATTACCGAAGGTCAGTATTACCTGAAAGGTGGACGTATCGAACCATTCGGTTCCCTGTCACGTCTGAAGCAGAACGTTAACGGTAAAACCCGTAATGACCACCGTGCCCTTATGGATGGTATGATCCGTCTGTATTCTTCTTACAAAGACACCCTCGAAAAGAAATCAATGGGTTTCATGATGTCTGAGTGGGACGAAAAACTGCTGAAATATGGTGAAATGTTCGAAAAACAGATGATGGACCTTTCAATCAATATTCCACTTGAAGGTGCTCTGGACATGGGCTGGAAAATTCTTGCTGCCTGTTTCAACAAAGAAGAAACCGGTATCAAGTCTGAACTTATTACCCAGTACTGGCCATCAGACAAATAACGGAGTAGTACGTGGCAACTATTAAGCTGACTAAAAATGAACTGAAGGCTCAGAAAGATGCGCTCAAGATGTATAAGCGCTATCTTCCTACCTTGACGCTCAAAAAACAGCAGCTTCAGTCGGAAATCCGCACTATTGATGAACGGGCCAAGGAAGTTCGTGCAAAACGGGAAGCCCTGGAAAAAGAATTCCAGCAGTGGATTGCCGTTTTCGGTGAACAGGACGCTTTTAAAAGCGATATGGTTACCGTTAAGAACATCAAGAAAAGTACGGGTAATATAGCCGGTGTTACTATTCCAATCTACGAAGGCGCAGATTTTGCCCGTGGAGATTACGATCTGTACGAAACTCCACTGTGGATTGATCTTGCTGCCGACCGTATGGAAAAAGCACTGTCTTATGACCTGGAAGCTGACGTGCTTGATGAGCAGGTCCGCCTTCTGTCTAAGGAATTACGTACCACAACACAGCGTGTAAACCTGTTTGAAAAGGTAAAGATTCCTGATACAAAGGCCAACATTAAAATGATTACCGTATACCTGGGTGACCAGCAGGTTGCTGCAGTTGTACGCGGTAAAATCTCTAAGAAGAATCTTGAAGAAGCTGCTTCTAAAGCTGATGCAGAGGAGGACAAAGAATGATCGTTCCTATGAAGAAAGTATTCCTTGTTGTACTCGATTCAGAGAAAAAGGAAGCACTGAAAAAATTACGCAAAGCAGGTCTGGTACACCTTTCTGATGTAGAAGGAAAGGGTGAAGTACTGGCCCGTAATAAGAGCGAGTTCAATACTCTTGAATCTGCATATATGCAGCTTTCTGAAGTTAAGCTGACTAAAGCAGAATCAAAAGGTCTGGTACCGGTTGATGCAAAAGGTACAACAGTTGAAGAAGCGCTGGCATTTGCCAAAGATGTTCTCGGCTGTTTTGAAACCAAAAAAGCTGCTGAAAACCTGATCATTCAGAACTCAGTTGAACTTGAACGCTTTGCAAAATGGGGAAAGGTAAGTCCTGAAGACTTAACCTATCTCCAGGGAAAAGGTGTAAGCCTTGCGCTGTATGAAATTCCTGCCAATAAATACAACAGTATCGGTAAGGATGTAGAAACGGTATACGTTAACAGCGATAAAGGAACCACCCGTTTCCTGCTTCTCAATGCACCGGAGGGACGTCCTGAAGGGTTACCACCGGAAGCATTTGCAATTACTCTGCCGGTAAAATCATCAGAAACTATGCTTGATGAGATTACCGCTGCCCGGAAAACTATTGCTGACGTAGACGCTAAACTCCATGCAGCCGTAGCAAAACTGCCGGTTCTTAAGACCGGTATGGGCATCAGTGGCAAAGAAATTGAATTTGAGAATGTATTCTCCGGTATGGAACATGAAGAAAACAGTGCCCATGCACTTGCATGGATTACCGGTTTTGTTCCTGCTGAAGATGAAACTGCCGTAAAAACACTGGCAAAAGAAGAAAACTGGGGTTATGCATCCTGTGATCCAAGTGATGAAGATGCAGTTCCAACCAAACTGAAGAACAATAAGTTTGTTAGCCTTATTTATCCGGTTTCAGACTTTTTGGGCACTGTTCCGGGATATACCGAATATGATATTTCCGGCTGGTTCCTGCTGTTCTTCTGTATTTTCTTCGGTATGATTTTCGGTGATGGTGGTTACGGACTTCTGATGGTGGTAGCTGCACTCTTTGCCATGCTGAAAAGTAAAGGCAAACCGGCACCGGCAATATGCCTCCTGATGCTGCTTGGTGCAACAACCATGCTGTGGGGTATGGTAACCTGTAACTGGTTTGGTATTCCGGTTGACGTTCTGCCAGCCTGGCTGAAAAACCTGTCATTAACCGGCGGTCCATTACCATTGTCAAATGTAAAGGCTGCTGAATCAGCTGCAGCAAAAGATCTGGTAAGTCAGAACCTGCAGGTATTCTGTTTTATTCTGGCTCTTATCCAGCTTTCTGTTGCCCACCTGAAAGGTATCGTCCGGAACATCAAGTCACTGAAAGCATTCGGTGAACTGGGTTCTTTAGGTATGGTATTCGGACTCTTCTTCCTTGTTCTCAACATGGTAGTAGATGCCAACCGTTTCCCACTGCCTTCCTGGGCTATTCCGGTCATCGGTGGCGGCTTTGCACTGAGCTTCATTTTTGCAAATTATGAAGGTTCTGTTGTTAAGTCAATTCTTGAAAGCCTTAAAAACATCGTTTCGGTTCTGCTGGGTGTTGTAAACAACTTCTCTGATATTGTTTCCTACATCCGTCTGTGGGCTGTTGGACTTGCAGGTTCTGCAATTTCTGAAACAGTCAACAATATGGCAGGCGGAATGCTTGGTGGTTTCATTATCTTTGCCGGCGTTCTGCTGCTGTGTTTCGGACATGGTCTGAACATGGTACTGAACCTGCTGTCAGTAATTGTTCATGGTGTACGCTTGAATACGCTTGAATTCTCAAGCCATCTTGGTATGTCATGGAGTGGATTTAGTTACGAACCGTTCAGTGAAACGGTAGAAAAATAAAAGATTTACAGCTGGCACGAAGGGCAGTATGCCACTAACGTGCCGTAATGCTAAAGGAGATTATTATGTTAGGTTATTTTGGAGCAGCTTGTGTTCTTGGTATTGCAGCAATCGGTTCTGCAATTGGTATCGGTGCCGCAGGTCAGGCAGCAATTGGCGCATGGAAACGCTGTTACATGAACAACAAACCAGCACCATTCATTTTGACTGTATTTGCTGGTGCACCTCTTACCCAGACCATTTACGGCTTCCTGCTGATGCAGCAGATGCTGGGAAAAATTGCTGCTGGTGCTAATGAAGGTGGTATGCTTGCTCTGGGTATCTTCTCTGGTCTGGCAATGGCTATGTCTGCTATTTCACAGGGAAAAGCCGGTGCTGCAGGTTCTGATGCAATGGGTGAAACCGGTAAAGGTTTCGCACAGTACATCATGGTTGTAGGTCTTTGTGAAACCGTTGCACTGTTCGCAATGGTATTCTCTTTCCTGTACAACTAAGGTTTACTCAGCGTGACATTTCAAACTCCTCGTACCGTCTCATTAGGCGGTACCGGGTCATGTAAACGTCTGGAAATCGGGGGCAATGCCCCCGTTTCTATTCAGACTATGTGGAAAGAGGGCATTACGGATGTAGCTCACAACCGTGAAGCCCTTTCTTCTATTATTGACCGTATAGAAAAACTTGGCCTTTTGGGCTGTGATATTGTCCGTTTTGCCGTACCTGATATGGCAAGCGCAGAAGGACTCTGTGCCATAGCGGAACTTTCCCCGTTACCACTGGTTGCAGACATTCATTTTGACTATAAACTGGCACTCCGCTGTCTTGACGGCAATGTGGCAAAAATCAGGATTAACCCTGGTAATATCGGAAGCCGCGAAAGGGTAGAAGCTGTTGTATCCAAATGCCGGGATAAAGGCGCTGCTATCCGCATCGGCGTTAATACCGGAAGTCTGCCCCGTGATCTGGCAGATGCTGTTGCCAAAGGAACCATTACCCGTGCGGCAGCTCTTGCAGAAACTGCTGCACGTGAAGCATCTGTTTTTGAAGAACTTGATTTTACTAATTACGTTGTCAGTATGAAAGCTTCCAGCGTACGTGAAACCATCGAATCAAACGAAGCTTTTGCCGCAAAATACAATGCGCCGCTGCATATCGGTGTTACTGAAGCAGGCCCCATTATCGGCGGTGTGGTAAAGAGTACCCTGGCATTCAGCCATCTGCTTGATGAAGGAATTGGTTCAACAATCCGCGTAAGCCTTTCTGATACGCCTCAGAATGAAGTTATTGCCGGACGCGAAATACTCCGTGAATGTGGTAAACGTACCGGTGGTGTAACGCTGGTATCCTGTCCACGGTGTGGCCGTATCGGCTTTGATGTACATGACTTTGTTTCCCGCTGGGAACCGGAACTGCTCGGCATGGACAAAAATGTTACCGTTGCAGTTATGGGTTGTGTCGTAAACGGCCCTGGTGAAGGTAAGCATGCGGACTTAGGAATCTGCGGAACTGGGGACAGTGTCCTTATTTTCAAGCATGGTGAAATTGTCCGGACCCTTCGTGCCGATGATTTTGGTTTAGCAGGAGATACTCCTCAGGAAAGACTGAATGCTTTGAAGGAAAATGCCGATAAAGCATTTAGAGAGGAATTATTATCACTGTGAAGTGCCTGAAATATTACCGTTTTCTTATTTGTTGTCTTATTGCCCTGTGTTGCAGCAGAACTGTGTCTGCCCAAAATGCAGGGTCCGCCATTCAATTACTTGATGAAGCAGAACGTGAATTTGAAAACGGTAATTTGGGTATTGCCCTGAAAATGGCAGAGAATGCCAAGGAACAGCGCGTTTCAGAAAGCACCGGATATGTTACTACTCTCGATACAGCTCTGACACCGCTAGCTGTTCAGAATGCCGGAGATCTTATTCCGGATGTCCGTGAAATTCTTGTCTCCCGTCTTGAATCACGTGCTGTAAAGATTATTGATGAAGCATTACTCTTACGTGATGCTGATTATTTCAATAACTCTATTACAGAGATAAAAAAATACTATATCAACCGTTCAGTATATCCTGAGGCTGAATATCTTTTAGGTCAGATTTATCAGGCAGAAGGCGAATTTGATGTTGCCAGAGACTTCTATTTTCAAGCCCTGGATCACAGCTATGCCCTTGATGTACCTGCAGAAAAAATCGATATTTACTATACCACTGCGTATCTTGCTGAACTGATGAATGATGACAATCTGTATGAAGTTATGCTGTTGAATATTCTTGATACAAATTCCTGGTATACGCAGGGAGATGGACTTTCACCGTACCTGGAGGCAGCCATGGATAATGCACTGCATCAGGAAACAGCTACAAAATTTTTCAGATTATACCGTGCAAATCATCCGCAAAGCTTGAATGCTGCCATTCAGCTCTCATCTTTTTATTATGAAAAAGGATTGATTGATAAGGCGTATGCCTGTGCCACGGTCAGTGCGCTCATGACGTTTACCAGACTGTATGAAGTGCTGACAAACCGTAAACAGCTTTTTGAATTTAAAGACTTACATCAGTTCTTTACAGCAGCAATCCGGTATTCAGATATTACAGAATGGATGAATACCCAACGGGCCTGGCAGGGACTGTATACTTTTGCCTGTATCTGTGCGGATAAAGGTAATCCGGCGCTGGCAGGAGAGATTTTCTCAATGCTTGCTGAAATCTGCACGGATTCTGAAATCAGAAAACTTTCTGTAATCAGGCTGTAAATTATACTTTTTTGTAATTTATTGACCTCAGCAACAGACATCATTATAATTTTAAGAGTATTCTAATTTTTCCCCTTTTTGGGAGAGGAGTTTATTAAAATGAACAAGAAGATTATTGCTCTGCTTGCTGTACTGGTACTTGCAGGATCTGCAAGTATGTTTGCCGTTGGTATCGGTGCACAGGCTGGTGTAGTAGGTGCAAGTAAAGATGCTGCCCTTACTTTTAAACTGGATTCAAGTCCATATCTGTTTGCCGTAAATATTGGCGGACTTGGTGGTGGTGCAACTTCTGTAGGACTGGTTGCCGACTCTTGGATGGCTAACAAAACCTTTGCTAAACCATTTGCTTATTTCTATGGTGTTGGTTTTGGTGCCGGTTTTGCTTCAGCTGGTGACAACATTCTGGTAACTGTTGGTCCACGTCTGGTTGGCGGATTGAACGTATTCCTGGCAAAACAGTTTGAACTGTATGCTCAGATTGCATGGCAGCCATCACTGATTATTGCTACCAACAACGGAATTGACTTCAAGATTGACCACTTCCCGGTTAACGTAGGTTTCCGCTTCTGGTTCTAATCAGAACTGTCTTAACCAAAAAAAGGGCTGTCTTATAGTTCATGTCATTCCGAATGACAGAACTGATTAGACAGCCCTTTTTTTTATAGACAGTTTCCATTAATGTTCATCAAGCTCAGATTTGAAGTTAGGATCGCGGCTTAAAATAACGGCACGGTTTGTGTAGTGAATAATCGTAAAGAAAAGAATGGCAACAATGTACCCGATGAAAAGAACAACCAGACCGCGCTGACCGCCAATGGCAAGACTTCCCATAACCATGGCGCATCACAGAATCTGCATACTGTAGAGGATGACAAGAATTCCCGGTGTGTGGAAACCCAAGTTCATCAGTTTATGATGAAGATGTGCTTTATCAGGGCTGAAGAATGAACGGTGTTCACGGGTGCGCCGCCACATGGCTGCAATGGTATCAAAAACCGGAAGGGCACAGATTAAAAGAATCAGTGCCAGTTTCTGCGGTTCAAATACCGTATCAGTCTTATACAGCGGCAGGGTACAGATAACAAAACCCAGGAACTGACTGCCGCCATCTCCCATAAAGGTTTTTGCTTTTGGTTTGTTGTACAGCAGAAAGCCGAATACAGCTCCCGCAAGAATGACAAAAGTTGCTGTTGCGGTCGTATCTACATAAAAAAAGACATGAGCCATGGTAAGACTGCAAATGCAGGAAAGACCACCGCAGAGAGCATCAACACCATCAATCAGGTTATAGGAATTAACCAGCCCGATAATCCATCCCATAGTAAGAATGGCACTGATAATCCAGGGCAGTTCCCAACCGAAAAAATTGGTAAAGCGGTATCCGCTGAATACCACGATGAATGCAGCCACAACCTGTACTGCAAGTTTTGCCTTAGCCTTCATTTCCGTCAGGTCATCAATAACGCCAAAGACAAATATGATGAACCCGGCAATCACCAGCGGAAGAACGTGTATAACATCCTGCAGCTGCTGTTTTTCCATAATCAGGTATACAACAACGCCAATGGTAAAGGCGGGAACAAAACCTACGGAACCTAAACGGGGAATTTTACCGGTATGTACTTTACGCTCATTGATGGAATCGTAAATACCATGTTTATGACAGAAAGAAATGATGAATGGTATTGAAACGGCAGATATAGCAAACGCCAGCAATGAGCATAACAGCATGAATCTATTATACGCCTTCAAAAAGCATCTTTCAACAACTTGCAGTATTTTTAGCATATGATACACTGAAAATAGAGGAATAAAATATGGCAATTTCACCAGATATAAAAAAAGCGATGGAAGGTTCATCCTTCATCAGAAAAATGTTTGAAGAGGGCATGGCCCTGAAAGCAAAATATGGAGAAGACAAGGTCTTTGATTTTTCCATCGGGAATCCGGATCTTGAACCGCCGGCAGAAGTAATGCAGGCCATCAGGGATGAAGCTAACAATCCTGAAAAGGGATGTCACGGCTACATGAGTAACGCCGGTTACCAGGAAACCCGCCAGGCAATTGCTGACAAGGTTTCAGGTGAGCAGGGGCTGTCCGGTAATGCTGCAATACCATTTACCAATGTAACGATGGCTGTAGGGGCTGCAGGAGCCTTAAACGCCCTGTTTAAAGCAATCCTTTCACCGGGAGACGAAGTTATCGTACCGGCTCCCTTCTTTGTAGAATACCGCAGTTACTGTGCCAACCACGGGGGAAAACTGGTACCCGTACCGGCTGCAGAAGACTTCAGTCTTGATATTGCTGCCATCAGGGAAAAGCTGAGCAGTAAAACTGCTGCTGTCCTTATCAACTCCCCAAACAATCCCTCTGGTAAAGTATACAGCCGCAAGGATATTGCAGAACTTGCCGCAGCCCTGAATGAGCATGCAGCTGTTTCCGGCCGGAAACCGTACCTTATTGCTGATGAACCATACCGCAATATCGTATACAACGGCGTAGAAGTAGCACCGGTATTCCAGTACTACGACAGTGCCGTTGTCGTATCAAGTTTTGCCAAAGATTTAAGTCTGCCAGGTGAACGTCTGGGCTATATCGTCATCAACTCAAAATGTCCGGATGCCGCTGAACTTTCAGCAGCCGTAACATATACCACCAGAACCCTGGGATACGTTAATGCTCCGGCTTTCTTCCAGCGGGTTATTGCAAAATGCTGGAATGCTAAAGCTGATTACAGCCTGTATGCCATCCGCCGTGATATTCTTACCGGCATTCTTGATGAAGCAGGTATTTCCTATGCTTCTCCGGACGGCGCTTTTTACCTGTTCTGTAAGGTTCCAGAAGGATTGCAGGCCGGAAAAAACATACCGGAAGGCAAAACTCTTGATGGTGCTTTCTGCGACCATCTGAAAAAGTACAATATCCTGGGGGTACCAGGCAGTGGTTTTGGCCGGGAAGGCTGGATCCGCCTTGCATACTGCGTATCACAGAAATCAATAGAAGGGTCACGTGCAGCCTTTGTACAGGCCCGAAAGGAGTGGTAAACATATGAAAATCTTGATGGTATCTGCTGAATGTGTACCTTTTGCAAAAACCGGCGGCCTTGCTGATGCTGTTGCAGCACTTTCCATTGCTCTGGAAAAACTGGGACACGAAGTAAAAATCATTATGCCGCGGTACTACAAAATTGACCGCGACACACTGGAACTGCTTGAAGGACCAATGGGCGTATATACCGGCTACATTGAAAACTGGACTGCCGTTTACCACAAGACGCTGCCTGGTTCAAAAGATGTCCAGACCTACTTTATTGACCATGAAAAATGTTTCGGTCGTGACGGTATTTACGGAACTCCGGCAGAACCGGACTTTTCTGATAACCCGTACCGCTTCAGCCTGCTGTGTAATGCTGCGTTCCAGCTGTGCCGTAAACTGGACTGGTACCCTGACATCATCCATGGCCATGACTGGCAGGCAGGTCTTGCACCAACCCTGTTAAAACTGAACGAACGCTGGAAGGTTGAGTTTGCCCACACAGCAAGTGTATTTACCATCCATAACCTGGGATACCAGGGGAATTACGATAAGGGTAACTTCCCGCTGACCAGTCTGGAATGGGAACACTTCTATGACTCCGGTTTTGAAGACTATGACCGCATTAACTTTATCCGTGCCGGTCTGTGCAGCAGTCATGAAATTACAACGGTTTCACCAACCTATGCCCGTGAAATCCAGATGCCGGAAAACGGATTCCGCATGGACGGCATTCTCCGTTCACGGAGCGGTGACCTGACCGGTATTCTGAACGGAGTTGATACGGAAGTATGGAACCCGGGAAAAGACAAGAAAATTCCGGTAAATTACACCGTAAAAACCCTGGCTAAAAAAGCCCAGAACAAGGCAGCCCTGCAGGAAAAAATGGGACTTGATGTAGATCCTGATGTTCCGCTTATCGGAATCATTACCCGTCTGGCAGACCAGAAGGGTATTGCCGAGATTTTTGCACCTTCTTACGGTTGTGCATACCGCATGTGTACGGAGATGAAAGTGCAGATGGTAGTTCTTGGTTCAGGTGAGCAGTGGTGTGAAAACGAACTGCGTGCCCTGGAATCAAAACTGCCCAACTTTAAGGCATATATCGGTTACGATGATGCCCTGAGCCATCTGATTGAAGCTGGTGCAGACTTCTTCCTGATGCCAAGCCGCTATGAACCATGCGGTCTGAACCAGATGTATTCATTGCTGTACGGAACGCTGCCGATTGTACGCCGTACCGGAGGATTAGCCGATACCGTCCAGCAGTACAACGAAAGCACTGGTGACGGAACCGGTTTCATCATGGATGCACTGACCCCTGGAGCCGTATTCGATACCGTCGGTTGGGCAGTAAATGCCTGGTACAACCACCGGGATCATATTGAAATGATGAAAAAGCGTGCCATGGAACAGAACTTTACCTGGGAAGGCAGCGCCAAAGAATACCTGAAGGTATACGAAAAAGCACTGAATAAAGTGCGGTAAACAAAAAAGGGAGCCAATGGCTCCCTTTTTTCATTTGATATCTTCCAGCGTATCCACCGTCAGCAGTGCAACAGCTCCGCCATCAGTGGTAACGGTAACACCTTTATCGGTTATCAGGACCGGTGTCTTTTCAAGAACGGTAGTCTTTGATCTGGCTACCAGTGTCAATGCGTCATCCCAGCAACCCACATATGCTTTCTTTCCTTCAAGCAGAATGCCGTAGTACCGGTTTTTATACTCAACCAGTACGGATTGCGGTGACAGGTCCTCATTGGACTGGGAAATAAGTTCCATACTGTCCATGTCAATGATAACCAGTTTTACTGCCGTGTTCTTTTTGTCATTACGGCCGGCAACGGCTATGTATCCGCCATCAACCGGATAGACGCATTTACTGCGGATATCAGTTACGGCAGATTTCTTTACGACAGATCCGGTATCAGCATTTACCAGTAACAGTGAACTGGTTTCCGTTTTGCCGTCAAAGAGCAGGGCATAAGTGGTTTTCATCTTTTTGGCTTCTGCAGCTTCCTGCATGTTTTTCTGCTGGTCCTGGGCAATGGCCAGACGTTCACCCTGGGTTTCTGCATTCTTTTTATCAGCAAACTGCTGTTTTTCAGCGGCTTCAGCAGCCTTTTCTGCACTCTTTTCCTTTGCTGCGGCAGCCTTTTCCTTGGAAGCCTCATATTCGGCCTGGGCTTCATCGGCAGCTTTGGAGGCTTCCATAGCCGCAGGAATATCATCATCAGCCAGGGCTAAGCGTTCTGCATCCCTTGCAGCAACCAGTGCCTCACGGTTTACGACAACTTCATGTTCTGCCTGCCGGGCTTCTTCAGCAGCCTGTACCGATTCAATCTGGGCCCGTTTTGCTTCTTCATATGCGGCATCGGCTTCCCGTTCTTTCAGGTCAACAAGCTTTTTCCGCTCTTCAACGCCACGGTCATCTTCTTCCCGCAGGTTTGAAACAACATCCTTTCCGGAAATGGTGGTGGTATCAATGGTACTTAAACCGCCATCAACTGGTGTCAGCAGCGGAATGACAATCTGTGTTTTGCCTGCCCAGTCCTCCCAGTTTACGGAAAGACCGCATTTTTCAGCAGCCAGCAGTTCACAGACTTCTGATTTATACCGCTGCTCATAGGCAGAAAGTTTTCCCCGGTTAACGGCATTGTATACGGTAATGAAAACCGCCAGGGTATCGGCATCATCGGCAGTGTAGCCGTAGGCTGACGTCAGATAGCCGGCTATGATGCGGCGCAGGTTCCTGATATGGTCAACACCGGCATTTTCTCCAAGCATAAGCACATCAGCATCCAGTTTTGAGCCGTCTGCAGCTCCTATAACGTGGTACGTTGTATATCGCCGTGCATCACCGGTCTGCATGGTTACACCGGTATCAGAGGCCACAGGTTCAGCCATTTCGGCACCAATGCCACGGATCTGTGCTGCCGTGCTGATAACCGCATGAGGCCCCGTATAGTTGACGAATGAAATAGTGTCTGGATTTGTTACCAGTGATTCAAGTTCCGCTTTGTGTACACCCTGAGCGAAAGCACCCGTGCTGCCGGCAAACAGGGTCATACCAGCCAGAATACAGAGAATACGGCCAGTATGCTTTTTACAGTTTGTTTTCATACTTTTAAATGTAGCCCGTTACAGGCCAAAAAGCAATTTGTGGCTGGCTTGGTAAGACAAATCCTATTTTTGTGTGTCTTTTTGTAAATCTATCAGTTTCTGAATGGTTTCAATGGCAGTCAGCTGCACTTTTGTACTATACAGAGGCTGAATAAGCTGACGTAAAATCCGCTGGCCCTGGTTGATAACGGCTGGAGTTCCCATAAAAATGCAGATACTGTACACCGTTTTGCAGGTTTCAAAACACAGGCTGTCATCAAAAACCCCGGAACGGTTGTTTTTCAGACGGATTTCAAGGGCATTAAGAACCTGCCGGGTGCTGTCATAGGGAGCATCACCGGCTGCAGCAATAGTCTGCTTTAACAGGGCGGTATCCGTTTCGTTCAGGATAATGCGGGCATACCAGGGCGAAAAATCCCAGCCGGTATAGGCCGAAGCTTTTATGTCTTTCAGGTTGAACTGGATGATCGATCCCAGTTCCCCATACTGATCCTGAGCGGTAACGGCTGAACTGGACAGTGCCCGGTCAGAAAGCCGTTCAAGAACTTCTTGCAGGGTAAGGTATTCTTCAGAAACAGCCTGAGTCCCCCATTTTTCGATGCAGGAACGGATTTCTGATACTGCCGGGGATTTCTGGTATACGGGAGTTTTCCAGGCCTGTACGGACCAGTCTTCGCTGTACTGGCACAAAAGCCCCGTATTAGTCAGAAACACCGGATCCGTAGACGGCAGATTCTTCATCCAGACCGTTTTCCCGGCATCATTAAGGATATAGACCATGGTACGTGCAATAGTATTTCCTGCCAGAACCGTGTAATTTCCCTGGCCGATAACCTGCAGTGAGTCCAGCGGAGTATTCCAGAGGTTTTCTGACCCCAGCTCACTGCCGTCTGTAATCCGATAGGCTGATAACCTGCCGAAACCGGTTACGGTGAGGATACGGGAACCGGTAGAAATAAGGCAGGCACTTTTTGTCTGTTCTCCGGTTGCAATCTGCCATCTGGTTCTGATGTCCGTGCCGCTGGGGATCAGACAGAAAATGGTTCCCCGGTTTGAAAGGGCAAAAAGGGTATCAGGTCCATTTGCAAAGGCAATGGTTTCTTCAGGAAGTTCTGATGTTCCAAAGGGGATGCCGTAGGGAGACAGATATTCAATTGTTGTACCGGAGCCGGATATTGCCGGATAGGCGATAAGGCCCCATGAGGTAAGGAAAGGCTTTCGTGTCCAGGTGTGCTGCAATGGAGTCTGCCATAGCAGGGCGCCGTTCCAGCTGATGGCTGCCACCTGATTTTTTCCGGAGAAGATAATGGAACCGTTATCAAGATAGATAGGCGTAGTTTCAGAAGGAAAAGGAAGTTCAGTTTCCCACAGCAGGACACCGTCAGGATTAAAAAGACTGACAGTCTTCCGGTCACCGGCCACTACACAGATATGATCACTGGGCAGTATGACAAACTGGTCTGAAATTGCTTTTTTCAGGAAGTACCGGTGCAGAATGACGCCGGATTCTGTTACGGCGGTGATTGTCCTGGGGTCTGATAGTGCCACAAAACCGTAACTTGCAGACTGGGGAACACCGGACGGAGCTCCCGTCAGGGATATCTGCCAGAGGGGTTCTGTATTCTGTGCAGTAAGCCGCAGGGGACTGATAAGGCCGAAAAGAGTGCAGAAAAGTATACATGCTAAGGATTTTTTACTCATGTAATACATACTCTGCATAGCTTTCGATATGACTGGTCTGCGGATAAAAGTCCAGCAGATAGAGCGATTTCAGCACATAACCTGCTTCAAGGAGCTGTTTTGCATCCCGGCCATGGGTTACCGGGTCGCAGGAAACGCTGAAAATGTTTTTGGGTTTTGCCGTACACAGCCACTGGAGAACCGGCTTCTCCATGCCGCTTCTGGGCGGGTCTATGATGACCGTATCAAACGTATAGGCACCGGCTTTTTTGCTGCAAAACTCTTCGCCGGAAAGGGCAAAGTAATCTGCAGCGGCCTGTACGTTTTTCCGGGCATATTCTATGGCGTGGCGGTTATGTTCTACCAGGACTGATTTCTGGAACCGGCTGGCAAAGAATGCAGAAAAAGTGCCCACACCGCAATACATATCAAGCATATTTCCGTTTGTATCGCTATAGGTATCAATAGATTTTTTGATCAGGTCCAGCGTTTTTTCCAGCATGGGGATGTTACTCTGGAAAAATCCACGGACATCAAAGGTCAGCGGTTTACCCTGTACGGTAACCGATATGGTCTGGCTCAGGTCTTTGCAGCGAGGATCCTCAACAGCCACCGTATCATCAAACACATGGACGCGGCCTTTCATGTGGGAAAGTGTTCCGGAAGAAAGGAGCGTCTGAACGGCTTCAGTTGCTACCGGACAGGAATCAATGGGGATGATTTCATCAGAATTGTTTTTTTTCAGGCCGCCATTGTGGAACTGGAACCGGCTCCGGTATCCCAAAGGTCTGTCATATACAACCTGTGCAGCATTGATAACCTCTATAGTCTTTGCATGTTCCGGGTTTTCACAGAATGCACGACCTAAAGAACGGAGAAAGCTGTCCTGCAGTATGGAAAGGCGTAACGTACGCTGATAGGAGTCATTGGCAATCTGCAGGTTACAGCCACCGCAGCTGCCATAATATGGACATACCGGCTGCACCCGGTGAGGCGACATTTCCTTGATATATCTGACTTTTGCGCGGCAAAAATCCTTTTTTTCCTGAGTGATGGCAATTTCTGCGGTTTCTCCGGGAAGCATGCCGCTGACAAAAACGGTTTTCCCTTCAATGTGACCGATACAGTCACCACCAAAAATCATTTTATCTGCTATAATGTCCATACCACTTTTTTATATCAGAATTTTTCGGAGGATTCTATACACATGGGTGAAATCAAGAAAGAAACCGTATTTGTCCAGATGTCAGACGGAAAGAATGTGGCTTTACATACCTGGATTCCAGAAGGTGAAATCCGTGCTGTTGTACAGTTAAGTCACGGAATGGCTGAATATGCCAAACGGTATGACCGTTTTGGTACGCTGCTGGCTGAAAACGGCATTGCCTTTATGGCTCATGACCATCGTGGTCACGGAGAAACTGCCGGAGCCATTGAAAATCTTGGCTATCTTGCTGATAGAAAAGGCTTCTTCCGTGTTGCCGATGATGTTCATGAACTGATTCAGAAATGGCGGAAAGAATATCCGGGCAAAAAAGTATTCCTGTTCGGCCACTCATTCGGATCTTTTGTTTCCCAGTGCGTCATTGAAAAATGGGGCAGTGAACTTGATGGCGTTGTATTGTGCGGTTCTGCCGGTCCTAATCTTGGACTTACCCGCATGGGTCACTTTGCTGCCAGCCTGGTATGTTTCTTCCGTGGTAAAAAACGGCAGGGAAAATTCCTTGACGGTATGGCCTTCGGTGCTTACAACAACAGAATTGAAAATCCAAAGACTACCGTAGACTGGCTTACCAGGGATCCTGCAGAAGTCCAGAAATATCAGGACAGTCCGTACTGCGGCTTTGTCTGCACCAATGAATTCTTCCGTGACTTTATGGCAGGATTCAACTGGATTCATACACCATCCCACATGAAACAGATTCCACAGACGCTGCCGGTATACATTATCGCAGGCGATGCAGACCCGGTTGGCGGTTACGGTACGCTGGTACAGAAACTGTACGATACCTATAAGGCCAACGGTATTGCAGACCTGAACTGCAAGCTGTATCCGGGTGCCCGTCATGAAATTCTTAATGAAACAAACCGCGAAGAGGTTGAAACAGACGTCCTGAACTGGTTTAATACTCATATTTGAGGTTTCATGAAAACAGCAGTATTTGCCGGATCTTTTGATCCACCGACATATGGTCATCTGAATATTATCCAGCGGGGAGCCGGTCTCTTTGATCAGCTGATAGTCCTGATTGCAGTTAATGGCAGCAAGAAATATCTTTTTTCAGAAGAAGAACGCCTTTCCATGATGAAAGACCTTGTGAAGGATATTCCCAACGTTACCGTTGATTCCTGCAGCAGACTGGTTGTTGATTATGCACGGGAGCACCACGCAAAAGTGCTGCTCCGCGGAGTCCGGAACTTTTCTGACTTCAGCTATGAGTTTGACCTGTCACTGCTGAATAAAGGTCTGGCAGCAGACATTGAAACGGTCTTTCTGCCGACTGATCCGGAATACTTTGTCATGAGGTCCAGCAGTATCAAGGAAATGGCTGCTTTTGGCGGTGATATATCTAAGATGGTACCACCGTCCGTAGAGCAGGCTATTACGCAGAAACTTCAGGAATCAGGACAGTCAAAATGACTTTTTTTACATTTTTGTCATTTTTATCTTGACAAAATCGGGAAAAATGTTAGTATTATTGACACTTACATAGTAACTGTGATATGTTTTACCGGTTATTATAACAAATTATATTGCGAGGTTAATATATGGCAGTACCTAGATCGAAAACTTCACACGCACGCACCAAGAGAAGACAGACCATTAATATGAAATTAAAGGCTCCAACTCTGGTTGCATGTTCTAACTGTGGCAACCTGACCATGACCCACCACGTATGTCCAAAATGTGGTTTCTACCGTGGTCGCCAGGTAATCACCCCAGAGAACAACTAATAGGAGACTACAATGGACGAATTGTTTGAAAAAATGCAGAAGCTTATTGCTGATAAACTTGATGTTGATCCAGCAAAAATCACACTGGATGCTTCTTTCCGCCAGGACTTAGGTGCTGACAGTCTCGATACTTACGAGCTGGTATATGCAATTGAAGAAGAATTAGGTGTATCTGTACCAGATGATAAAGCCAGCGAATTTGAAACAGTTCGTGATGCATACGATTTCATCAAATCACAGCAGTAATTCTTTACGGTTAATGCTGTAATTGCATTTCTCTTAATAAAAGAGCTTTTAACAGGTATACTTGTTAAAAGCTCTTTTTTTTACACTACAGACGGAGTTTATCGTGAAAAAAGCAGGATTTCCCAGTAAAAAAGAATCAGAACAGCGCAAAGAGGCACTGGTACAGTTTCAGAAACGCCTTGGAATAAAGTTCAAGGACCTGTCTTTACTGGATCAGGCTTTTTATCACCGTTCCTACGTCAACGAAGCCAACGGTACCATTCAGAACAATGAACGGCTGGAATTCCTTGGTGACTCTGTTCTGGGGATGACAGTTGCTTCATATCTGTACGAAACCATGAAGGATCATCCGGAAGGGGACCTGGCAAAAATCAAATCAGTTGTCGTTTCTGAAATGACCCTCTCTGAAATTGCACTGCACATTGGAATTGATTCCCTGCTGTGTCTGGGAAACGGTGAAATCCATTCAGGCGGCCGGCAGAAAAAAGCCATTCTGGCAGATGCCACCGAAGCCGTATTTGGAGCTTACTATCTGGACAGCGGCTTTAAGAATGCCCAGACCTTGATCCTTGAATTACTGGTTCCGGAAATCCATAAAGTTTGGGAAAACCGTCACCATAAAGACTTTAAGACCCTTCTGCAGGAGTTTGCACAGAAAAAGTACAAGAAAGTACCAAAGTACATAACCGTTAAAACTACCGGCCCGGACCATGACCGTGAATTCTGGATTTCTGTAGATGTAAACGGTACCATTTACGGACCGCTGTCCGGAAAAAGCAAAAAAGAAGCCGAACAGCTGGTTGCCCAACGGGCATGGGAAATGATTACAGAAAATCGGGAATAAAATGCAGAAAACCTATTGAAACTTTTTTTTCATTTCTGTATAGTATCAAACGTTGAGTGACAGTAACTTACTGAAACAAAACAACACGCGGGAATAGCTCAGTGGTAGAGCGCCACCTTGCCAAGGTGGATGTCGCGGGTCCGACTCCCGTTTCCCGCTCTACTTGCCGTTGTAGCTCAGTTGGTAGAGCGCTGGACTGAAAATCCATATGTCGACAGTTCGATTCTGTCCGACGGCACCTTGAAGCATCACGAGAAATCGTGGTGCTTTTTTTTTACTTTCACCCACAGTACTCAGTCTCCCCATATCAGTATTTATTTATAGAAATCTCACCACACATATAGTACAGGAACTGTCTGTGCATATAATACCCTATAAGGAGATTTGTGTATGAAACGTACTTCTACAGTGCTGGCAATACTTGCTGCACTGATGTGTCTGTGTACCGTCCTGACTTCCTGCGGCGGTAAGAAATATGTCGGCAATGCAGCCGGCTTTGGTGGTGACGTGGTTGCCCAGGTTGCCGTAAAAGATGGAAAAATTACTTCTATCGTGGTTACCGGTGAAAAAGAAACTGCAGCCATTGGTGGTAAAGCCCTTGAAACCCTGAATACCGCTCTGGCCCAGTACAAGGGAACAGAGCTGGCTGCCCTTAACGTAAACAGCCTGGATACGGTTTCCGGTGCAACCGTTACTTCAACCGCCGTAAAGGCTGCCCTCAAGGATGTGCAGCGGCAGGCTGCAGGAACTGCCGGCAGTAAAACTGCAGTTGCAGACGGAACCTATACGGCAACCGTTGTATCGTACAGCGTTACTGACATGATGACTCTTGCCGTAACCTTCAAAGACAATGCCATTACTGCCATTGATACCATCAATGCCGGTTCTAGTGAAGATATTTATCCTAGTATGGCAAACAACCTGTTCCCACGCATTATTGCGTCACAGAACATTGGTGTAGATGCCATTGCCGGTGCAACCGTATCGTCAAATGCAGCAAAACAGGCCATTGCAGAAACCATTACCGCAGCCGGCGGTGATCCTTCAGAATGGTCAAAACCTGTCGCTAAAGTAAACAAAATCGTCAAACTGGAAGGATATGACACCATCGTTGTAGGTCTTGGCGGTGCCGGTGTCATGGCATACCTGAGTGCCACCGAAAACGGCGCCACCGTATTCGGTATTGAAAAAGCTGCCAAAATCGGTGGCAATGCTGCAACCACTTCCGGACCCATGGCCGTTAACCCTCCAAGCTATGTTCAGGCCAATGGCGGAAAGTTCGTAGAAGAATCAGATTTGATTGAAGACTGGTACAACTATACGGAAGGAGATTCCAAAAAAGAAATCATCGAACTGTTCGTCCATGAATCAGGAAAAACCCTTGACTGGATGCAGGACAACTACGATTTCTCTTTTGTTCCGGGACTCATGGCATTCTTTGATCCCCATAACTGGCAGGTATGGACTCCATACGGCGGTAAAAATGGCACTTCAAAGACTGTCGGATACGAAAACAGCATGAAAATGGCTAAAGCCCGTAACCCCAAAAACGATTACATGACAGAACTGTGCGCTGATGAGCTGATCATGGATAAAGACGGAACCATCAAAGGCGTACGGGCTACCTATTACGATGGAACTACCTACGAAATCTACGGTGACAGCGTTATTCTGGCTACCGGTGGATTCATCGGCAATGCCGAAATGTGTAAGAAATACGTTGGCGGCGTATGGAAGACTGAAGCCATGACCCAGTGTGACGGTGCCGGTATCATCATGGGACAGAGTGCTGGTGGAGCCCTGTTTAATCCTGATGTTGCAGCCATTGAACACATTGCACATCTTGATACCATCATCAGAAACGATGACCTGACAAAAGATGAAAAAGCAGTGCTTGTATCTCTGGTACTGGATTCCATTGATTACGCAACCATGTCATTCCCTCATATGATTCTGGATACCAACGGGGATTTGTTCAACGGAAAATACGGATTCTTTGCCTTTGATACCTGGAAGGCAGGTCCGAACTTCTATACCATCTATACCCAGGAAGAAATGGATGCCATTAAAGCCAACGGTCTTGCCCGCGTCAATGCACCAACCTTTATGGGACAGGGGGGAGAATCAAAGGCTGGAGTTCCGGTAGATACCCTGGACAAAATCCTGACTGTGGGAGAAACCTACGGTGATGTATTCAAAGGAACCACCATTGCAGAACTGGCACAGAAAACCGGTCTTTCTGCTGACGCCGTAACAGCTGCTGCAGCTGCTTATCATCTGCCTTCCAGCTCCTGCTATTACGCCATTAAAGGTGCTTCATACGTATATTCAACCAGTGGTGGTCTTGATATCGATGAAAACTGTAATGTGGTAAAAACTGACGGAACGGTTATTCCCAACCTGTTTGCCATCGGTACTGATTCCATGGGTACCATGTTTGCTTCAAACAAGGCCTATGTAGCCTACGGTGGAGCCGCACAGGGATGGGCTCTTACTTCAGGACGCCTGGTTGGAAAGACTGTTGCTGAACGGTATAAGTAATCTGTAATTTATGGTATAACTAAAGGACTGCTATCCGGCAGTCCTTTTTTTTGTATGACGACGCAACCCAGTAAAACCTACATCGCCATTGACCTCAAATCTTTTTACGCCTCTGTAGAGTGCCGGGAGCGGGGATTGAACCCGCTGACCACAAAGCTGGTGGTAGCAGATGCCAGCCGTTCCAGCAAAACCATCTGCCTTGCCGTTACCCCCGCATTAAAAGCCTACGGGCTTTCAGGACGCAGCCGGCTGTTTGAAGTTGAAGCTAAGGCACGGGAAATAAAACGCCGTACCGGTAAAGAACTTGAATACATCACTGCAGTTCCCCGCATGGCCCTGTATATCGACTATTCTTCACGAATCTACAACATATACCTGAAATACTTTGCGCCGGAAGACATTCATGTCTATTCCATTGATGAAGTCTTTATTGATGCCACGTCCTACTTAAAGCTGTATAACACTACAGCCCGCGAACTTGCCATGAAAGTCATCAAAAACATCCTGCAGGAAACCGGCATTACGGCAACGGCCGGCATTGCACCTAACCTGTATCTGTGTAAGGTTGCCATGGATATAGAAGCCAAGCATATTCCTGCAGATAAAGATGGTGTCCGCATTGCAGTACTGGATGAACTGTCGTACCGGCAGAAACTGTGGAACCATACACCGCTGACGGATTTCTGGCGGATTGGTCGGGGAACCGCAGAACGGCTGGAAAAGAAATACCTTTTTACCATGGGGGACATTGCCAGAAAATCCCTCACAGACGAACAGATGCTCTATGATGAGTTCGGTATTGATGCGGAAATCCTGATAGACCACGCCTGGGGATACGAACCGGTAACCATGAAGGACATAAAGAATTACAAATCAGAAACCAAAAGTCTTGGATCCGGGCAGGTACTGCATCATCCGTACACTTTTGAAAAAGGAAAACTCATTGTCCGTGAAATGGCAGAACTGCTGGCTCTTGATCTTTTTGACAGAAAACTGGTTACATCATCGGTAACCCTGATGGTAGGGTACGATATTGAAAGCGCCGCTGACGAGGAATTTGACGGCGAGGTAGTGCAGGATTTCTACGGCAGAACGGTGCCAAAGCCTGCACATGGCTCCATTAGTGTTGGAGATGGGACCAACTCTGCAAAATCGATTGTAGAGGGCTTTATGACGCTCTATGACCGGATTGTAAACCCGGACCTGCTGATCCGCCGGCTGAATATTACCGCCAACAACACCATACCGGAAAACCAACGGCAGCCAACTCTGTTTGATGATGACAATGATACGGAAAAAGAAGACAGCCTGCAGAAAACCCGGCTGGCACTGATGAAAAAATACGGAAAGAACGCATTACTGAAAGGCATGAACCTGGAAGAAGGGGCGACCACCATAGACCGGAACGCTCAGATAGGGGGGCACAAAGCATGAAAAACTACGATGACATCATCAATACGGAATGGCCGCGGAAATCCCTAAGGCCCACCATGCCCCTGAACCAGCGGGCTAAAATCTACCTGCCGTTTTCTGCCTTAACGGGCTATGATAAAGCCCTGCAGAAAACCCTTACTGCAGAAGTTACCGCCATGGAAGAAAAAACCGGGAGTATTGTTTTTACTGAAGATATACCGTAAAGGGCAAAAAAAAACTTGCATTGCTGCAAGTTTCTAGAGCGGATGAAGGGAATCGAACCCTCGTCTCCAGCTTGGAAGGCTGGGGTAATAAGCCATTATACGACATCCGCAGGGAGTCTTTTGCGTTTCCGCATCCGACTCTTGTATACTAGCGAAAAACCACTAAGAAAGTCAACTACTTAGTGGTTTTTTCGCCATAATTCAGTTAGTCTTTCAGCCAGGCAGTTTCTGGAGGAGTCTTCTTGACGAAAGGTCTCTTCAGAGCCTGTTTCAGACCGTTTGGCAGAATGTACTTCAGTTTGTCTTCAGCAAGTCTCATGTTTGAACAGTCAGGGTTATCCCTGGTCAGTTTGATGGCATCAAACTCACATCTGGTAGTACACAGACCACAACCAACACATTTGTTCGGGTCAATGATGGAAGCTCCACAACCCAGACAGCGTTTGGTTTCTGCCTGAACCTGTTCTTCGGTAAAGGTCAGTTTGGTATCACGGAATGACAGTTTGCCGTCTTCAACTTTTGCATATTTGGCAGTCTGACGGCCGGTATTGTCATAGTTCTGTACCAGAATGTCTTCCTTATCCAGTTCGATGAAGTAGTTGGGATCACGGCCGATGGTCAGTGAAGAGTGAGGCTGTACGAATCTGTGGATAGAGATGGCACCTTCCTTACCGCAGGCAATGGCGTCAATGGCAAAGCGTGGACCATAGAACATATCGCCACCAACAAAGATGTCAGGAACGGTAGTCTGGAAGGTAACTTTGTCAGCAACAGGAGCCGGACCCTTGAATTCAACGGCTTCGCCTTCAAGCAGGTTGCCCCATACGGTGGCCTGTCCTACAGAAAGGATTACGTTTGAACAGGCAATGGTCATGGTCTCGTTTTCATCGTATTTAGGATCAAAGCGGCCTTCAGCATTCTTAACCTGGGTACATTTCTTGAATACGATACCGGTAACTTTGCCGTTTTCGGTAAGGATTTCTTTTGGTCCCCATCCGCCGGCAAATTCGATACCTTCAGATTCAGCCAGTTCAATTTCTTCAGGAAGTGCAGGCATGATGTCGCGGGTTTCAAGTGAAACCTGAGAAACTTTTGTTGAACCGCAGCGGATGGCAGTACGTGAAACGTCAATAGCTACGTTACCACCACCGATTACAACGGTATCACCAGACAGCTTGTATGATTCGTCATCAATTACTGCATGAAGCAGGTCAACACCTTTTAATACGCCTTCAGCATCTTCACCAGGTACGTTAACACCGCGGCCGCCCTGGCAACCGATGGCAATGTAGAATGCTTTATAGCCTTCTTCGCGAAGCTGTTTGATGGTTACATCCTTACCAACTTCAACGCCCAGGCGGATATCAACACCCATTTTGCGCAGTACGTCTACTTCTGCTTCTACCACGTCTTTTTCCATTACGAATGATGGAATACCGTAGGTTACCATACCACCCGGTTTCTTGTTCTTTTCAAACAGTGTAGGGCGGTAGCCTTTTTCAGCCAGGTAGTAAGCGCAGGAAATACCGGCAGGACCGGCACCGATGATGGCAACTTTTTCATCAAAACCGCCACCGATTTTCGGAATTACCGGGTCTGCAACGTATGGATTACCGCTCTTCATATCCTGCATTGCAATGAACTTCTTAACTTCATCAATTGCAAGAGCTTCGTCGATGGTACCGCGGGTACAGGCAGCTTCACAGCGTCTGTTACATACATGACCACAAACTGCTGGCAGCGGGTTGTATTTTTTGATCAGGGCAAGAGCTTCAGTGTATCTTCCCTGGGCTGCCATTTTCAGGTAACCCTGTACCGGAATATGTGCCGGACAGGCAGTCTTACAGGGAGCGGTACCGGTTTTATGGGTATTGATGCGGTTAATGTCGCGGTAATCTTCGGTCCACATGTCTGTTGACCATTTCTTTTCTGTTGGCAGCGGCATTTTTGGATATACCACTTCTGAACCGTCTTTTTTGCACAGTTTCTGACCAAGAGTAGCAGCACCTGCAGGACATACTTCCACACAGCGGCCACAGGCAACACACTTGTCTTTGCTTACATGTGCAACATATGCTGAGCGTGACATATTCGGAGTATTGAACAGCTGAGAGGTACGCAGAGCGTAACAAACGTTCACGTTACAGTTACAGATGGCAAAGATTTTTTCTTCACCATCGATATTGGTTACCTGGTGAACAAAGCCATTGTCTTCTGCCTGTTTGAAAATCTTGAGGGCTTCTTCTTTGGTGATATAGCGGCCGCTTTTGTTGGTTTCTACAACATAGTCAGCCATATCACCCATAGCTATACACCAGCCTTCCGGATCATCTGCACAACCTTCATCAAAAGTTTTGCGTGAACGGCGGCATGAACAGGGAGATGCAGCGTATTTGCCTTCGTATTTATCAAGCCAGTGTGAAATGTGTTCAAGGCTTGAACTGGTGTTTTCATGAGCAATGGCTTTTTCAACCGGAATAACGTGCATACCGACACCGGCACCACCCATTGGTACCATGTGGGTAAGACCTTCCAGCGGAATACGGGTCATGCGTTCAAAGAATGCACCAGATTCCGGATACTTGGTAATCATATCCAGGTTCATGTTGCTGAATTCAGCTGAACCTGGTACGTACATTGGCAGAACATACTGTTTTACGTGTTTTTCGTTTTCATAGTTCCATTCGATAATACCGGTGTAAGCCATCTGGTCCAGGTGTTTCTGCAGGTCTTCAGCAGTGTACTCAGGACACAGTGCATGAATCTCTTCAAAAGTCTTTGGCTGGCGTTTTTCCATCTTCAGTGCAATTTCGCACTGTTCATCGGTAATCAGGTTGTAAATACCCCAGTATTCAGGGCTTTCTTTGGTGATTTTTTCAAGCCCCAGTTTTACGGGAGCTCTATCGGTAATGGCTTTGGCAAGTTTTGCCAGTGGTTCACGGAATGGTGCATTCAGATCTACGGTGTCTGGTACCAAACCTCTGCGGGGATCAACTTTGTTGCGGTTAGGATCCAATGAATAGGGGGTCATCAGTTCCTTCTCAGTAAAGTTATTCTTCATATGTTACTCCTCTCTCAATATGAATAATGAAGACCGAAGATATCAAGAAATTAATATCGATAAAATAATAGCATGAAATCCGGTTGCGCGATATAATTATCGGAGATATAAATAGCAGTATCGGAGATTTGCGATGGATATTTCCTTTCAGTATTTTTCAGTCCTGAAGCGGTTCTTTACCTATTTCCGTATTCCTTTGTCCGTGGTCAACGGGCAGGGAGAAACATTGTACTGTTTCCCGCAGACGGATATTGAATATATCGTTCCCAAAAATATCATCAGGGAAGAACTGGACCGGTATGAAGAGCAGTATCATGATTTATATACACCGGTCATGCGGAATACGCCCTATAACTCCATGATTGCCATTCTGTCATTACCGGATGCCAATTATCTGTTTGTTGGCCCCTGTTTTTCCCTGCCATTTTCCGCTAATAAAGCAAATCAGATTATCAGTGACATATATCCAAGAAATGAGCTTGAGAAACTGCAGCATATTACCAGCAGATTACCCCTTGTTGATGAACACTATATTGCAGATGCCTTGTCATTGCTGGTGCTGACCATCCACTACAAAGACCTGCCGGCAGCAGACATTATCCAGGCTAACAATCTTGTTCCTTCAAGCAAAACGGTTTTACAGACCAACAACCTGATTGAAAAGGAATACGGAACCCTTCTGGATTTTGAATTGCAAATCCAGTACTGCATTGAACATGGAAAGCCAGAAGAACTGGAGCGGGTCTGGGAATCGTTTTCGGTATCAATAAAGGAAAACTTTCAGGAATACCTGTATACAGAGATTCACTTCATGATTCCACTGATTTCTTCAGCCCGTCAGGCAGCCTTACGCAGTGGGGCACCCAAAGAAGAAGTCCTGTCCATCTTTCACACGGCCATTTCCCACATTTCTTCCCGAGGATCTGTTTCCGTAAACCTGAGGACCATTGAACTTGCAACCTATGAAATGTGTAAACTGGTTAAGAAGAACAAAGCCATGCCGTTCCGGAGCGATGTCTGTTTGAAGTGTGAACGGTACATTGATGAACATCTGACTGAAAAGGTAACGGCAGCAATGCTGGCTGATTACTGTGGCGTCGACCGGAGCCTGATTTTTGATATTTTCCGGAAAAACTATAACATCAGCCTGACAGAATACATACAACAGGAAAAAATCCGGAGGGCAAAAATGCTGTTACTGCATTCAACGTATCCGGTTTCAGAAATTGCATCAATTCTGGGATATTGCAGCAGTTCGTATTTTTCAAAGGTATTCAGCAGATACTGTGGTGCAACACCGGCGGATTTCAGGAATGCAGGCACATAAAAAAAAAGACTTGCATTTCTGCAAGTCTGTAGAGCGGATGAAGGGAATCGAACCCTCGTCTCCAGCTTGGAAGGCTGGGGTAATAAGCCATTATACGACATCCGCATGCTGTCTTTTGCATCTCTGCATCCGACTCTTAGATACTACTGAAAAACCATGGTGTTAGTCAACAGGTTGCATAAAAAAAGTGGCCATGCAATGCACAGCCACTTCTTTATTCAATTACAGGTTTTCACACAGCCATTTCTTGAACTCGTCATAATCGTTGTTCATCGGAATAGCGTGGTCAGGCAGACTCATTACTTTTTCCAGACGGTCTGGAATAGAAGGATTTACGCCGATGGCATTCTGTACAACTTCACCGAATTTGGCAGGATGAGCAGTTTCAAGAATGATACCAACAGATTTTTTGTTGGTAATATCATTAGCCCATTTCGGCAGGTTAGGAGTAAGACCTGGTTTATTGTAATCGTTTCCGAATCCAGACTGCAGGTTCAGCATGGCACCCTTACGGATATCGTCCCAGGCTTTCCAGCCGCAGGCACCGTGCGGATCGATGACATATCCGGTGTTGGTATAGCAGTCTTTCATTGCCTTTTTGATGCCGTCATCATCAAGCCAGTAAGAAGCAAAGAGATCACGGACTTCATCAAGGGTATACATGGCACGGATACGTTCATAGTTGCTTGGAGCACCTACGTCCATGGCGTTGGACAGAGTCTTTACGGAAGCACGTGGTTCGTAGTTACCGGTTGCAATCCAGTCCGGAATGGTGCGGTTAGCATTTGTTGCTGCTACAAAACCGGTAATAGGTGCACCCATTTTCTGTGCAATAAGACCGGAAGTCAGGTTACCGAAGTTTCCTGATGGAACAACAACGATAATGCTGGGGTTTTCAATCTTGCTGTCGTAGGGAGCCCGCTGTTTTACGGCAAGTGCTGCATACATGTAGTAGAAGCTCTGTGGCAAGAGGCGGGTAATATTGATTGAGTTTGCAGAAGAAAGACGGAATTTTGACCGCAGGTCTTCGTCAACAAATGCAGTCTTTACCAGTTTCTGACAGTCATCAAAGGTACCTTTTACCTTCAGGGCACGTACGTTGCCGGTAAAGGTAGAAAGCTGTTTTTCCTGCAGGGGGCTGATTTTTCCTTCCGGATACAGGATGGTAACATCAAGGCCGGGAACATTATGGAATGCAGAACCTACGGCAGATCCGGTATCACCAGAGGTAGCTACCAGAATATGCAGGGGGTCCGGGTTTTCACGGTTAAAGTAGGACATGACACGTGCCATGAAGCGGGCACCAAAATCCTTGAAGGCGCAGGTTGGGCCATGGAACAGTTCCAGACAGTAGCTGTAGGGGTCCAGTGGAGCCAGCTGAGAGATGAAGGGATAACAGTCTGCAATGATGGCCTGCAGATCGTTGTCAGGAATTTCACCGTCTACATACAGCTTAGCCATTTCAAAAGCAATGTTCCGGAAACTGGGGGCTGCAGTCTGATTAAGGATTTCATCAGAAAGTTTTGGATAACTGGTTGGAATATATAAACCGCCGGTCTTTGGGTTCATGCCATTGAGTACGGCTTCTTTAAGTGAAACTTTTACCGTATTGTCACGGGTATCGGTATAGATCATACGTGGCTCCTTTTAGGAGAAGTATACAGAAATCCGAATATTTATGCAATTTATATGCATAAATATTTCAGATAAATTATTCGTCTGTGTGCAGTGCTTTACCCAGCTGGCCGCAGGCGCCACCGATTTTCCGTCCACGGCGGGTACGCTGGGTAACGGTCAGGCCCATCTGTTCCAGCATATTAAGGTAATTGCGTACTTCATTGCGGCTTGGTTCTTCATAGGGCAGCGTACTTACCGGGTTCCAGGGGATGATGTTGATGTGCACCGGCATGTTTCCCACAAATTTTTTCATGGCAAGGGCGCTTTCGAGGGTTGTATTGACGTTATGCAGCAGGGCGGCTTCCAGGGTGCAGCGATTACCGGTTTTTTCCATCCAGTAGCCGATGGCTTTACTCAGTTCCGGCAGTGGATTTGCCACGTTTACCGGCATCAGTTTTGTCCGCAGTTCTGGGTCTGCAGCCGTTAATGATACTGCCAGCCG
>JAKSTT010000050.1 GCA_024413635.1 Treponemataceae bacterium
TGGGTTTTCCTTGGTCTGGTCATTTCCAATTTATGGACCGGCTGGCTCTTTACCTATGATGCCGTCAACGGCTATCTGCGCGGCCCCCTGAAAAATGCCACCTACATCACCATGGGAATCTACCAGATTATTGAAGTACTGACCGTATATCATAACCACCGGAAGATTTCCAAGCATATCCGGGTAGTGTTCTACCTGTATCCGGTTATCGCACTGGCCATCATGCTCATTCAGTTCCGCTTTACCTGGTATGTCATGACCGGTACCGGTGTATTTGCGCCGCTGCTGCTCATCTATCTGACCATCCAGAGTGAACTGGCAGAAGTTGACGTTTCAACCGGACTTTTTACCGGAAAAATGCTGGAACATGAACTGGGTCACTCCATTACCGGAGCAGTCTGCTACATCACCATCGATGATTTCAGTGACCTGATTGAAAGTCTGGGATCCGACAATGCCCGCCAGCTGGAATTCCAGATCAGCAAGCGCCTTATAGAAACCTACGGCAGCACCGTCTATTACCTTGAAGGCGGACGGTACATCGTCATTGCGGACTCCGTGGATACCGTAAAAGAACACATCAATGAAGTGCTCCGCGAAACATCAAGTTTCACCACTGACAATAACTTTACCTTCCATCTGGAACTGCATGCCGCAGTATTTACCGTTCCGGACAATGCCCTGAATTACGGACAGTCAATGGAACTGGCCGTAGACCTGATTCAGTTTGCCAAGAACCACAAACAGAAAATCTGTTACTGTGATGAAAACTATCAGAATCAGTGTGCCCGTGATACCAGGATTTATGACATTCTGCTCCGGGAACTGCACACCGATTCAGAACAGTTCCAGATCTGTTTTCAGCCCATCTGGTCTTTGAAGGAACAGAAATTCACCTATGCAGAAGCCCTGTCCCGCCTGTTCAATACGGAACTGGGAACCATCCGCCCTGATGAATTCATCCGTATTGCAGAAAATAAAGGTCTTATTGAACGGCTGGGTAACGTAGCCTTTGAAAAGATCTGCCGGTTCCTCAGCGAACACAAGGATGTCCTGAAAGCCGTCAGCGTAAACTTTTCCGTATATCAGATGATGAACCCCAATGTGGTTTCCAATGTACTGAATACCATTGCAAAGTATGGACTGAAACCTGAAAACATCATCATGGAAATTACCGAAAGCATCTTTATTGATGATTTTGATACCATCCGTGACCATATGCTGGAACTTTCAAAAGCAGGCATCATCTTCTACCTTGATGACTTTGGAACCGGGTACAGTAACTTTGCCAATGTGCTTACCCTGCCCTTTACCACCATCAAGATTGACCGTTCCCTGGTTCTTTCCATGGAAACTGACCAGCGTAACTACCAGTTCCTGAAAAACCTGATGGCATCTTTCAAGTCAAACGGCGTTACCATCCTGACCGAGGGTGTTGAAACAGAAGTGCAGGACACCATGGTAAAAGAAGCCGGTGCAGATTACATCCAGGGCTACCTGTACTCAAAACCCATTTCCCAGCAGGACTGCATCAAGCTGATACGCGAAAGTTAGACGAAAGGCACTCCCTCTGCTATACTGTAGGGTATGGCATATGTAAAGAACATTTTTGACAAAAACTTTTTGGAATACGCCAGTTACGTTATCCGCGACCGTGCCATTCCTGATATTACTGACGGACTGAAACCCGTTCAGCGCCGTATCCTCCACACCCTTTTTGAAAAAGATGACGGCCGTTTTCATAAAGTAGCCAACATTACCGGTGAATGCATGAAGTATCATCCCCATGGTGATGCTTCCATTTACGGTGCCCTTGTTGTTCTTGCAAATAAAGAAGTTTTCATTGATAAGCAGGGTAACTACGGTAACCTGTATACTGGTGCCCCTGCCTCTGCAGCCCGTTACATTGAGTGCCGCATCCGCCCCCTGGCCCGCGATATTCTGTTCAACCCGGCAATTTCCAACTATGTACCCACCTACGATGGCCGCGGAAAAGAGCCGGTGGTTTTCCGCTCAAAACTGCCGTTACCGTTGATTCTTGGGGCAGAAGGTATCGCCGTTGGTATGAGTACCAAAATCCTTCCCCATAACTTAAAGGAAGTCATCAACGCAGAAATTGCCTGCTTAAAAGGCGAGCCATTTGAACTGTATCCTGATTTCCAGACCGGTGGCATCATCGACGTCAGCGATTACCGCGATGGCCTTGGGAAAATCATGACCCGCGCCAAAATGGATACCAGTGATCCCAAACGCGTAGTCATTACCGAACTTCCGGCAGGTACCACCTCTGAACAGCTGATTGCCAGCATCGAAGCCGTAGCAAAATCCGGCAAAATCAAAGCATCTTCCATTGATGACTACACCACTGACAAAGTTGAAATTGAAATCAAGCTGCAGCGCGGCGTATATACCCAGGACGTTGTAGATGCCCTGTATGCCTACACTGACTGTGAACAGAACATTGCCTGTAACCTGCTGGTCATCAAGGACAACATGCCGGTTGTCATGACCGCTACGGAAGTTATCCAGTACCACGCAAAGCAGCTGCAGGAAATCCTCCATGACGAACTGGAATACGAAAAGGCAACCCTCACCGAAAAACTGCATCTGCGCACCATTGAGCGCATCTTTATTGAAGAGCGCATTTATAAATCCATTGAGGAAATGAAAACTGCAGAAGCAGTAAACAAAGCGGTAAAAGACGGATTTATTCCTTTTGCTGCAGAACTGCTCCGCCCGCTGACTGATGACGATGTTGAGCACCTGTTGAAAATTCCGATCCGCCGTATCTCTCTGTACGACATCAACAAAAACCGGCAGGAAGTTAAGGAAATCAATGCCCGCTTAAAGGAAATTGCCAGACTGCTGAAGCATATTAAGGAATATGCCATCAGCTGGCTTGAAGGCATTGAAGATAAGGCAACAAAAGCACTGGGAACCGAATTCATGACCCGGAAAACCCAGATCCAGCGGTTTGATGCCGTTGATGTTAAAGAAGTTGTTAAACGTGATATGCCACTCCGCTATGACGGCAAGACCGGATATCTGGGAACCTCAGTTGCCAGCGGTAATGAAATCTGTAAGGTTTCGCCCTTTGACCGTATCCTGATTCTGCGGAAAAACGGAACCTATACGGTATGCGATGTCCCTGAAAAACTCTTTGTTGACAAGGGTATGTGGTACTGCGGACTAAGCGATAAGGATTCATTAAGCAACGTGCTCTTTACCGTCGTATTCCGCAATAAGGAAAACAAGTACCCCTTCATCAAGCGGTGCCGTATTACCCAGTTTATCCTGAACCGCGATTATGCCATTGCACCGGAAGGAACGGAAATCATGCATATTGATACCCGTGATGCCTTTGACTTCTATGTAAAATTCAAGCCGAAGCCACGGCAGAAGCAGAATGAACAGCTGTTCCATGCCGGTGATTACGAAGAGAAAGGCGTAAAGACCCAGGGTGTCCGTCTGGCCACCAAAGAAGCCGAAAAAATCGTCTTCAACCTGAAGCCCGACCAGCCCAGCCTCCTGTAACCACAGTTTACTGAGCATTGCCCCTCACCAGATTTATTATTGCCTGATGTAAAAGTGGGACGCAGGCAAAAAAATGAGGGGGTCCCATGCAGCGTACGTGACGAAGTTCACGTTAAGCGGATGCATGGGAGAGTCCTCATTTTATTTGCCGTCGCTGGGGCCCACTTTTACATCAGGCAACAGTGACATCGTGCAGCCACTTTTTGCTCAGTAACCGCACCAGCACCATGGCTGCCTTTGCCAGATTCTCCGTCATAAGACACAGATAAATCACAATAGGACTGGCGTGGAATACAAAGGCAGCTACAGCGGCTGCAGGAATAGCCAGGATATACATGAACAGGGTATCTGCCACAGCTGAATACACCGCATCCCCGCCAGACCGGCAGACACCGACAATCATACACATATTGAAGGCATTGAACGGATAAAAGCACACCAGTACAAACAGCATCAG
The DNA here is from genome assembly GCA_024413635.1 of Treponemataceae bacterium. Taxonomy (GTDB): domain Bacteria; phylum Spirochaetota; class Spirochaetia; order Treponematales; family Treponemataceae; genus Treponema_I. The sequence goes on from JAKSTT010000050.1 coordinate 3,992, forward strand.
CTGTGCCTGGTGCAGTATAGAGCCGTCTACGTCAAAGAAGAAACGAAGGGTATAGCTGAGGGGAATGAGGAACAGTCCGAAAAAGAGGCCGACAAAAGGAATCAGTGCACAGGTTTTATTGGCATACCGGTAGGCTTCATCAATAGCACCTTCCCCGATTTTCTTACCGACAATGACTGCCACTGCAGACCCGACACCCATGACAAATGTCCAGGTAATCTGGCTGATGGTACTGGTAATGTTGTATGCGGCATAGGCATCAGTACCGGCGCGGGCAAAAATGGCATTCTGTACGGTAATACCGAATGACCATAAGGTTTCATTGAGGATAACGGTAGAAACAATGCGCAGGTACCGGGCCAGGAACGAACGGTCAAAACTGAAGAATTCCTTTATGGTGCCGGCAGGAGCCAGTTTCCGGCCGTACATAACCACCATCAGGATTGCCACATCAATAAGACGGGCAACGACGGTTGCAATGGCAGCACCAACAACACCCATGCCCAGCGGAAAAATCAGGATATAGTTCAGAAGGGCGTTGCTCAAAAGACTGATGATGGATGACATCATGGGAACTTTCGGCTCTTCCGTACTGCGGAGCGCCTGGCCGAACACCATGCTCAATGCCATCAGCGGATAGCTGAAACAGGCAATCCGGAGATACACCATGCCTTCTGCAATAACTGCCGGATCTTTTGAGAACAGACTGACCACAAAGTACGGAAAGGTTTCAATAACCAGCATGAAAAGGAACGAAATTCCCAGAGAAATAGCCAGAGAAATACCGACAGATTTCCGGATGCTGATGAGCTCACGTTTCCCCCAGTATTGGGCAACAAAAATGCCGGCGCCGCTGACAGTACCGAAAATAATGATGTTTACGAAAAAGAAAATGTTGTTTCCCAGCCCAACGCTGGCAATGCTGGTAACACCCAGTTTTCCTACCATGACGGTATCAAGGATATTGATGAAACTGTTTACCAGATTCTGCAGGATAACCGGCAGGGCAATGACGATGATGCTCTTATAAAAATCTTTATCTACGGGCTTTCTCATGGACAAAGTCTAGCAAATTGGCACAAAAAAGCATACACTTTACGTATGAGAAACTACGAGGTTCCTGTTTTACCTATTACACTGGCCCGAAATACCGACCGGAAGCTGACAGACCGTGATGTTCCCGGCATAGAGCTGGAATATCCCTGGCCAAAATATGAGCCACGGACGCTGTTTACCGTTGCATTTATGGCAGCCGGTACCGATGGCTTAGGAATCAGTTTCTGCGCCGAAGTTCCTCATGACAGGATAACTGCTCAGCATACAGAACCAAAAAGCCGGGTCTTTGAAGACGACTGTATGGAACTGTTTATCCGTACCGGCAACGATACCTACTATGGTTTTGAATTCAATCCTAAAGGAGCGCTGCTGGACTACCGGGCCTGTCCCGGCGAAACGGTTCCGGCAGACTGGCAGCTGACCACAGAACAGACTGAGGCAGTGGTACACGCAACCATTGCAGAAAAACCCATTGCCTTTGACTACAGCTATCAGACCGGTGCGGTCATCACTACAGAAATAGAAGATGAATTCTGGTATACCGAACTTTTTATTCCCTGGTCAGCACTGCACCGCACGGAACCTCCAGCAGAAGGAGAAACCTGGACCGGGACCATCAACCGCATTGATATAACGGGAACAGCACGGCGGGCCGGATCAAAAAAAAGCGCCCCCCATGCCGGCTATCAGTCACTGATAAGCGGCACAGACTGGGCGCAGTTTCATCAGCCGGACTATTTTGCCCGGTTTACCTTTAAACCTTTTTAACCAGTTCCTTCATTGACTCAACAACGGCAACGTTGGTTCTGGCTGTTTCTTCGATACGGCCAATGACATCTTTCAGGGATTCAGCAGCAACTTTGCCGTCCTTAATGGCATTACTCATCTTGCTGCTTGATTCAACAACAGTGGCCATGGATTTTTCTACCTTTTCAGTCAGAGAACCCTGATTTATAACCAGTTCCTTCATGGCAGCAGTGTTCTGTTCTGCATTCAATGTGGTCTGCAGGTTGCTTTCTGCGCCAATCTGCTGTTCGCGCAGGGCACTGGTAATCGTTTTGGTAATTTCCACGTTCTTTTCAACGCTTTCTTCAATGCGGTTGAATGACCCCTGGATGGACTGAATGGCTTCTACACCACCGGTGATGCGGGCCATCATGTCCTTCATCTTTACCTGGATATTCTTGGTGCTGACTGCCGAAGATTCTGCCAGAGAACGTACTTCATCAGCTACAACCATAAATCCGGCTCCAAATTCACCGGCATGGGATGCTTCAATAGCGGCATTCATTGCCAGCAGGTTGGTCTGGCTTGCAATACGCTGAATGGTGCGGACAATCTCTGCAACTTCTGCAGATGCTGCCTTAATGCCCTCAATGGCGGTAATGGCCTGCTTAACGGTTTCACCACCGGCGGCCGAAGTTTCGCTCAGGAATTTGGCAACCATATCAGCCTGTTCCGTAACACCGGCCAGACTTCTGATGTTTTCAGTCATTTCCGTCATGGATGATGAACTTTCCTGCATGGCAGCAGATTCTTCCATAACCTTGTTCTCTACTTCATGGACAGAGCCAGCCAGATTCGTAATATTTCCCTGGGTCTTCATGATTTCGATTTTCTGCCGGCTGCCTTCGCCTGAGATGGCACCAAAGGAATCTGACATCTGAGTAAGGGCTGCAGTAGCTTCTTCCGAAATGGTTTCCAGTACCTGTGCAACTTCTGCAACCTTGACTGTATCGTCCTTCATGGAACGTACCAAGCCGCCCAGGTTTTTCATTACCATATTGATGATGCCTTCCATCTGGCCAAAGTCATCAAACTGTTCAATGTACAGAAGTTCATCCACATTGCCGTTTTTGATGGCAGAAATACTTGATTCCGTACGGCTGATACGGCGTCCCAGATTGATTACCATGGTCAGCAGGATAACCGTAGAGGGAACAAATATAAAGAATGATGAAAGGAACAGGAATACCATGGTGGGGCCAAAGGCCTGGGGATTGTACTGTGACAGGAGACCTGCCGGCAGCATGAGGAAGCAGATACAGGTAAAGCAGCTGACAACAACCGTAGACAGTACCAGGGTAAAAGTAACGCTCTTTCCCTTCTTGAATTCGGTCGGATCTGTAATTTTCAGCATCCGCCGGTATTTTGCAAAGATGATGTTGGTAAAGTAGATGACGTATACCGCAGCAAGTCCGCCAAAAAGAACCGCCTGTATGATAGCCATACTCAGATGGACAACAGTTCCGCTGTACGCGCCGGTCAGATACTTTGCCAGTACCGAAGCAGAGTTACCAATGGCAAATCCGATGATGATACCGATAAGACTTACCATATTCATTTTATGATAGGTGCCGATTAGAATCTGCCGTTCTTCTGCCGTTAACGGTTCGCCTGTTTCATGGAAGCGGTCGATAATCCGCTGGAATGGTCTTGTGACAACGAAAACACAGGCAACAATAATGGCTACGAGGGCGGTGGTAACTCCCATGGTAATTTTCAAGCCGGGAATATACTGTTCCGGGCGAAGAAGCAGATACCGTACCTGCAGCCAGCTGAGGAGAAGAACTCCGGTGTAACAGACAATTGCAAAGAGAATGAAATAACTTGCAAAGATAGAAAGGCCTTTTTTATTCATAAAACTCTCCGCTCTTAGTATAGCACGGCCCTGCGCAGTATTCTGAAAATGAAAAAAGTCCAAGGCAGATACCTTAGACTTTTCCCTAATTACGGATAGATTTCGGACAGTAACTCAGTACATCCGTGATTTACGGTATTCCAGCGGCGTCATGCCGTATTCATCGCTGAACTGCTTGCTGAAGGCGCTGGGACTTGCAAAGGAAAACAGTTCAGAAATGTTGGCAATGGTCAGGTTCAGGTTATCAAGGGCACGATGGGCCTGCCGCAGTTTTTCCCTGCGTATGAACTCCATGGGGCGCATTCCCAGGTCACGGCAGAACATATCGGATACATGATGGGGAGACCGTCCGCAGGCTTCGCCCAGCTGTTCCAGCGAGATTTTCTCATGCAGGTGTTCCAGGACATACTCACAGCACAGGCGCACCGGCAGGCTGCACCCCTTTAAGCGCCATTCCGACATATTCTGGCAGAATTCATACAGACACTCGCGGGTTAACTCATAAATGGTTTCAATATTGTTTGACGTATCGGCACTTCTGATAAAGGCATCACTGATGCTCAGGGCAAGACGTTCCGGAAGCCCTGCATCAATACAGCCGCGGGTAACCATGGTAACGGTGGCCACCAGATAATACCGGGCCTGGTGAATTGGGTTATCGGACATTCTTCCGATCTGTACCTGATGTTCAGACTGCTGAAGCTTCTTCAGATAATCAGATACCTGCACCAGATTACCACTGACTACTGCATCAATCATCTGAACTTCCATCATGCGTGAAAATCCGTTCCATTCTGCTTTTTCACGGGCTTCATACACTTGCTGGATATATTCACGCCGGACTTCGTTCACGGAATAGTTGACCGTTTCTGCCATAAATACCTGTTCCTATATGATTTTCAGTAAAATCGTAAAATATTCAGTATCAGAATATAGTTAAGTGTACATTATAAGGGTTAGGATAACAAGACCGGTTTATCCGGTGTTTCTTTCAAAAACTGAGGAGGAGAAAAGAAATGAAAGAAGGTAAAACTTCACTTGCAGAACGTGGAAGCTACGGCCTCTACTTCCTTGGTCAGAACATTTTCTACATGCTGGTAGCTATGTTCCTGACCCCCTACTACACTGATATCGGTATTGCAGCCGGTGTAGTAGCCATCATCGCCCTTGTTGTAAAAGTATGGGACGCCGTAAACGACCCACTGTTCGGTGCCATCATGGACAAAATCAAGTTCAAGAAAGGCATCTTCCTGCCATGGCTGAAAATCTCTCTGGTTGGTATTCCACTGGCTACCATCCTGATGTTTGCCGTACCAAGCGGTGTTTCAATGACCGTAAAAGTTGTATGGTCAGTAATTGCCTACATGCTGTGGGATACTGCATATACCCTGTGTGACGTTCCGATTTTCGGTCTGGTAACCACCATGACTGATGTTCAGAACGAACGTACTACACTGAATGCCATTGGCCGTGTATGTGCCATGATCGCCATTCTGATTGTTGCATCTTCAATCTACAGCTTCCGTGCTGCCCTTGGCGGATGGACTTCAACCGTACTGCTGCTGTCAATCATCGGTGCCATCACCATGGTTCCTATCTGTTTCCTGGCAAAAGAACGCGTTACTCCAAAAGAAGACGAAAAAGATCAGGATTTCTCTGTAGTTGATATCTGTAAATATGTAGTTACCAACAAATACCTGCTGATTTACTACCTGTCATTCCTGGCATCAGGAACCCTGGCACTGGGTAATGTATGGGGTATCTACGTTGCACGCTACTGCTACGGTAATGAAGGTATTCAGACCATCCTGATGATGCTGGGTATGGCTCCAACCATTATCCTGGGTGCATTTGTACCGGTTATCTGTAAGAAAATGGACAAAATGACCCTGATGCGCATCGCACTGCTGCTCAGCCTGGTAATGAACGTAGCCCGTTTCTTCGTTGGTTATGATTCAATGACCAAAATCATTGTAATGGCTATCCTGACCGGTATTCCTGGTGGTTTCACTGCTACCCTGATGTACATGTTCACCCCAGACTGTGTTGAATACGGTCACTTCAAATCAGGTAAAAGCATGCCAGCTATTACCTTCGCTACCCAGACCTTCTTTGTTAAACTGGCTTCTGCACTGAATACTTCTTTTGGTGCCGCTGCTCTGGCATGGATTGGTTTTGTATCTGGTGAAAATGCTGTACAGGCTGAAGGTTTTGCTTCAAAACTGTGGTTTGCATTCTGTCTGTTCACAATCATCGCAAGCGTTGTACAGCTGGTTATCCTGATTCTGTACAAACTGAATGATAAAGACGTACAGCTGATGGCTAACGCAAACTCTGGTGCAATCAGCCGCGAAGAAGCTCTTGCCCAGATGACTCCTGCAATGCGCAAGGAACTGGAAAAATAACAGTCTTTGACTGATACGTTCTAAAAAAGAAGGCCCCGGTGCTCAGAAATGATGCACCGGGGCCTTCTTTTTTTATCAGTTACTGATCAGTAGATTATTTCTTTTTGTTAGGAATAATCAGGTTCAGAACCATACCTACGATGGTAGCCAGAGCTACACCACCCAGGGCAAAGTTAAAATCAGAACCAATGGCAAACTGCAGTGAACCACCGCCGATACCCAGAACCAGGATAACGGAAGAAATGGTCAGGTTGCGTTTGTCTTCATAGTCTACACCGGCATCTACGATGGTGCGGAGACCAGAAGAAGCGATAAGACCGTACAGCAGCGTACAGATACCACCCAGAACAGGGGTAGGAATAGTCTGAATCAGTGCACCGAATTTCTGACAGAATGACAGAAGGATTGCAAATACTGCAGCTCCACCGATTACCCATACAGAATATACTTTGGTAATAGCCATAACACCGATGTTTTCACCGTACGTGGTGTTTGGCGGTCCACCCCAGAGAGCAGCCCATGCAGTTGCAACACCATCACCAAGAATGGTGCGGTGCAGGCCTGGATCTTTATAGAAGTCTTTTCCTACTACTTTTGAAGTGGTCAGGGTATCACCCAGGTGTTCACAAACGGTAGAAATAGAAACGATTACGAAAGTCAGGATTGCAACCAGATTGAATTTTGGAGCCATCCAGTAGTATTTTCCAAAGGCATCAGTCTGCAGGAAAGGGAATGCAAACCATTTAGCTTCGCGAACTACGGAAAAATCAATGAACTTGTATGCCGGGAAGAAGCAACCCATAATCAGGGTAAACAGGTAACCGCCAACCAGACCGATCAGGATCGACAGGGTGTTGAAGAAACCTTTGAAGAAGATGGTTGCTACAACAGCGATACACAGGGTAACGGCAGCGATGCACAGGGCAACCAGGCTGTAGCTGTCATTAACGTACATGGCTTCGTTGATGGCGGTAGGAGCAAGTCCCAGACCGATTACGATGATTACCGAACCGATTACTACCGGAGGAAGAGCTGCGTCAATCCAGTCTTTACCGGTGAATTTGATGATAAGGGCGATGATGGCATAAAAAAGACCAGCACACATTGCGCCACCCATTGCATAGGGAACGCCATATGTCTGGCCGATTGCGATCAGTGCCGGAATAAAGGCAAATGAACTGCCCAAGAATGCCGGAACTTTTGCACCAGTAATTGCAATGTAAATCAAAGTACCGGTACCTGCAGTAAACAGTGCGGTAGAAGTACTTAAGCCAGTTAAAAGTGGTACCAGAATGGTAGCACCGAACATAGCAAATACATGCTGAATGCTCAGTGGAATCCACTTTCCAATCGGCGGACGATCGTGTGGTCCGTAATACTGTGAACTCATTTCACATCTCCTCAAGACTTTAAATTGTCTTATTTTAGCAGTGAGAGGGAACGTTACACAAGTATTTTTTACACCAAAGCCTTTTCGATATTCCAGCTGCCAGTTTCCGGAGCCAGTTTTTCTGCACACCAGGGAAGCAGCTGCTCCAGCTGTTCATCCAGATGCCAGGCCGGGTTAATGATAGCCATACCGCTGCCGTAGAGACCTGTTTCCCGGTCAGGAGAATCAACGCACAGCTCTGCACAGAGGAAACTGGATGGCGTTGCGGCGGCAGCTTCTGCAAGAGCGCGCTTCATAAGGGACGTTTCATACTCCCGGCGCTTCAGAAGCGGATACCAGACGCACAGTACGCCAACCGGCCAGTGGCGGTGGGTTTCTACAATGCTCTGCATCACGTTTTCGTAATCGCTGTCAACTTCATAGCTGGGATCCATCAGAAGCAGGCCCCGGCGGGGGTCCGGTGGCGTCAGTGCTACGGCTGCCTGGTATCCGTCACGGTGATGAATGCCCAAACGGCCGTCATGCAGCTGTTTTTTCATCTGTACTTTCAGGACATCAATTTCAGTATTATGCAGTTCCACCAGCTGCAGTCTGTCGTTTTCCCGCAGGTAATTCCGCATGATTTCAGGACTGCCGGGATACTTTCCTTCTGCCCCGTACTGGCGGGTCAGTTTCAGGTAGGGCTGCAGGCTTTCCGGAACCGTTTCCGGCTCAGCGTCTGCGGCAGCCAGCAGTTTTACAATGCCCTCTGCGGTTTCGCCGGTTTTAACCGCCCGCTCATCATCAATAAAATAGAGCCCTGCACCGGCATGGGTATCCAGAAGGGTATATGGCTTGTTTTTTTTCTGCAGGTTCTCCAGCAGCAGTGTCAGGGTTGCGTGCTTGATGATATCAGCATGGTTTCCTGCATGGAAGGCATGACGGTAGCTTAACATCCGGAACCTCCGTTTACGCTGATACGGCGTTCCCATGATGCCGTCTGTCCTTTGGCAAGAGTAAAGGCATAGAACAGTTCCGGACTGATAACATGGCGCATTCCCCAGACATCAGCTTTTTCAATCTGGAAGTTTCCCGTTTCGCTGATGGTAAGCCCGGTTTTCTCATCACGGTAGCACCACTGGGCCGGAATACCACTGTTTCCGTCAGTATCCACAGAACCGGTGATAACGCCAAGGAAAAAGGCAGTGTCCCGTGACGGTTCCTTTGACAGATACACCTTGTTTTCACTGATGCGGATAACATTTTCATGGTCCACATATTCGTCAAATACCGGTGGATTCAGCTGCCAGGCAAAATGCAGGGAAATATCGTGGTTCATGTGGCGTCCACCGGGGGCCAGAAAATTATGGACATATTCATCAGAGGAAAGCACTTTATCGCCAAGATTGGTCAGTTCATACCGGGTGACAAAACCACTTTCTTCAAGGGTGATGGTTTTCTGGTAGCGGTAACTGTACCCTTCACGTTCTCCGCTGGTACAGCAGAAGGCAACGCCCGGCTGGCCTTCAAAATCGAAACAGGTATAGGTATATTCCAGAGGATCCATTTCGTAGGTATTGGTAAAGTAATACGGTTTGTTGTCTTTTTTCAGCCAGCCGGTACCAATTTTAGGAAACCAGGTGGTGCCGGCATCGTCATATCCGATGGGACGTTTTGCACCAAATTCATTCATCATGCCCCGTCCGGCTGCTGCAGGATTACGGTGAAACCGTGTCCGTTCTTCACCCAGCAGTTCCTTGCCGTGATACTGGGCAGAAATTATGGAACCATTCCAGTCAAAACGGCAGCCACGGTATACTTCGCCGGGCGTTTCTACAGTAAGATGCATGTTTTTGTTCTGTAACTTTAATGACATAACCGGATCCTCTTTTTCAGATGGTAAACACTATGCTATTTATCGGATTTTGGCTACAGTAGTTTCATGAATTATCTGCTTTTAATTTTACCGGCTGCAACCATTGCTGCCATTGTCATCGAACTGTGCACCATCCCGGCGCGCATCAGGAAAATGGAAAAACAGATTGGAACCTGTCAGCTGGAACTGAGCCGTAAAACGTCACCCATGTTTATCGGTGGGGTTGCAGTAGCCCTTATCCTGCCCTGTGTCATGATTTTCCGGCCCTTTGAGCCCTTATACACTGCCATTCTCTGCGGCTGTGCCGTTCTTGGCGTTGAAGTAGTAATCCGGGAACGGGTATATGAAGCCCGTAATGGGGTATACGAAAACGCCCTGATTGTAGACGGCCGGTATTTTCCGAAAGATGATGTCATTACGTTTCCCGAGCTGCATTATGAAGATGATGATGAAGAGGAAGAAGTGGATGAACTGTACCGGCGGGCACTGAAGATTGTCAGCAAAAAATCAGGTGAAGTCTATGTGGGATTTGCCAATGGTGACGAGAGAGATGCTGCTGTGGAACTTCTGAAAGACTGGTAGGCGGTATAAAAAAAACTGCAGGCACTCCTGGAGAAAACCGGGGGAGCCTGCAGCAGATA
>JAKSTT010000051.1 GCA_024413635.1 Treponemataceae bacterium
CCCCGGCCTGCTTCATCTATTCCACAGAGAAAATGCATTACAGGGCTTCCTGAACGCGCAGAACGGTCTGTTCCGGTATAGGGTTTTCGTCAGTAAACCAGCCCTGGGCAATGTAATAGATCCGGTCATCACGCAGATGCAGTGAAACAAAAGGCCGGTCCGCATGATAATCAACGGAAACAGCCAGCAGTTCGCCGCTTTCTTCAAAAACGGCAACATATGCCAGTGCCTCAATCATGGAGCCCTTTTCCTGCGCAAGGCCAATGGTATACATACCCTGCTCTGCAGGACTGAAGGGAATCAGCCGGGGTTCATAGTCATCTACGGGCAGTGACCAGGTGCCGTCAGTGTTCCGCGGATAGAAGAATGAAATGGCAGGTAAGGTCAGTCTGGTGTCCCCTGCCCAGTTTTTAAAGCCTGCAAGAATCAGTCTGGCAGCATTGTCCTTAGGAGTAAGATACTGGTCAATCAGTGAAACTGGTTCTTCCGTAACAGATTCAGCAGGTTCCACCGGGGTAACGACCGGAGCCGGAGCAGGTTCACTGACCGGAGTACTAACCGGTGCAGTCTGCGCAGTCACCGGTTCCGGAGATGCTGCAATAACGCCGGTCCGGTTCAGATACAGGTCGACGGTGGCATTGAATGACGGGACAAGTCCGGTAAGATACACAACCGCACCGCAGGAGCCCAGAATCAGGGCAACAATCAGAATGACAAGGACGGTAGTTCCAAAACCATGGGATTTATTCGAGCTCATCTGCAGCCTCCCCGTTTACGGTGTCTTCTGCCTCTGCATTTTCAGCAGAAAGCGCAGTCCACAACTCCTGATACCGGACTTCATTCTGCAGTACATACAGCATGCCGTCATCTTTCAGGACAGCGTCCTTCACTGCCTGGGTAAGACCTTCGGCACGGAATGTCCGCATCAGGTCTTCTGCTTTTGACAGCTGATAAATCAGCTCTTTTTTGAACTGAACATCATCAGAACTGTAATTAGTCTGAAAATCAAAGGCTGCGACTGTGTTTACCGCGAGTACAGCTGCCACAGCAACAGCTGCACCGGTTTTCTTCAGTGTTTTCATAGAGTTCCTTATTCGGCAACTAATGCCTTAAAACCAGATCCTTTGCAGCCTGACAGAGAATAGGCACTGTCTCCGCCAGCCCACAAAGCCCATGAAGATTCTGAACGCAGGGTATCGGTAAAGGTACAGTCAGAAAAATCGCCATAGGCATCCGAAAGCGATACAGCCTGTACCAGAGAACCGCTTAACTGGATTTCTGAGTTCTGCAGGCGGCAGGCGTTCCTGAACTGGGTTACCCCGCTACAGGTCTTTGCAGATACAAACACCTGGGTTTCAGAAAGGTTAATGTCAGAAGATTCACAGCTGACTGCACAGCCATAGGTTGCAGCCTGCAGTGAAACAAGGGAATTACGGAGGTTAAGGGTGCTGTCAGTAGCCAGGATACCGGTACCGCTGTCACCCATATTTGCCAGTATATCGCAGTAATGGAACGCAGCTCGGCCATTCTGTACCAGAATCAGATTTGACTGGGTAACGGAAGCCGTTTTGTCTGACAGTTTCTTTTCAATGCGCAGATGGGAACAGGTAACGGCAGCATTGAATACTGACAGGACAGAATCACGGGTAAAGCGGATTCCACTGCCACCAATACCGGTTATGGTACAGTCACGGTTTATCAGGATATCACTGCTGGCAGCAACAACCCCTGAAATAAAGAGCCGTGGATTATCTTTTCCGGCACTGGCAGAAAGGGCTTCAGATACAGAGTGATACGGATTATCCATGAATCCTGCAGGTAACGAATCATCGCCTGCTGCTGATGATATGTAATAGTTTGCATCATCAATGACCACGTGGTAGAAAGACAGGCCGCTGATATTTCCGGCCGGATCCCGGGCCAGAGAGCTGACCAGATACAGTACCGCTCCGTCTTCTGCAGGTTCCAGGAACAGAGTATCGTCATAATTCTGCGAATAACCGCAGCGCAGCAAGTCCATGTGTTCCGGTGCATTGCCAAACAGGGCCACCAGGGCTTCTTCGCTGTTCTGCAGGTCTGCAATGGCCGGCAGCAGACCGTAATAAGAGTCAAGGCTGAATCCATCACGAACCTGTTCTACTGCAGATACCTTTGAATACACCGTTGCATCGGAACGGACCTGCAGCAGTACCGGGTTACGGGAGAATACGCCGGTAGTACTGGTTATGATTTCAGGTTTTGACGGCGCGGATTTATCAATGATGAAGCTGCCGCTGATAACGCCCTGTTTTATACCCCGGTAATACAGGGTAAAAGTCTGGGAAAATCCACGGGAATCTCCGGTAAGGACGTCTGCATACCAGGTATCGGTGTAGCAGGCAGTGCCGTTTTCGGCCGGATAACTTAACTGGTATTCATTATCCCTGGTGGAAACAGATACACCGGTTTGGGAAAAACCCTTTGCCGGTAATCCGGTGAGCACTGGTTTTGCCGGCAGGAACAAGGTGTGGCCTTCTACGGGAAGCACTTCTCCCGTGCGGGTGGTAACCGGGGAAACCAGCTTCCAGTTAAGGGTATGGTCCACAGTGCGGTCAAGATACACCGGTTTGGTGGTCTGACGCCATGGTTCATCATCTATGGAATAGAGAACTGCCTCTCCCTGATAGAACCGTACCCAGTTCCACTGGGAAAATTCTATGTCCTCAACGGCCGGAACCGGAGTCAGGGTACTGCCAGCCTCAGGAGTACCGGTTACGGAAAGGATGTAGCGGTACTGACTGCGGTCTGACTGTACCAGCAGTTCTGCGTAATATGCTGAGCTTACATTGCCTTCAAGGGCAATGGCACCACCGCGATGCTGTTCACGTCCGGAATCTGTGCCGGTAAACGAGGCAGAAGAAACGGTCCAGACAATATCTGATGGTACGGAAAAGGAATCCCCGCTTTTAACGGAAATAACGGGGCCGGTAGTGGTACGGAAGGCCGGAATGGGTACGGAATCCGGTTTTACCGTGTAGGAAATGATGCTGGTGGTGCTGGTACCGTCCGGATCTACGATGGATACTGCCACAGAACAGTTTCCGGTCTGGTCCAGCATAACCGGACCATCGTAGGCAATACCCAGAACCAGGGGGTTAACCTCAGTCATGGAGTAATAGACATCACAACCGGTGCCAGCCTGAACCACCAGGCTCTGCATGTTTCCCCAGGTACCCGGACAGGGGCTGATAATACGGCTGTCACGGGTTGACTGGGCAGAAACAGCAGTCATGATGCAGAGAAAAACACAGAGAAAAAGTATTTTCAGTGATGATTTTCCGTGTGCAGTCATTATTTCTTCTTGTACAGGTCCTCAAATACTTCACGCAGTTCAGGATCCTGGCTGTAGTAATGTTTTTCCAGTTCTTCTTCAGAAAGACCGATCAGTTCGTGACTCATGTAGTGGATCCAGCGGTCTTCAGATTCATTGGCAATATCAAAGCGGCGGCACCAGTAATCAGGCTGGATAGGCAGCTGTTCTTCCTTGTTGGTGAAGTATTTGTAGTCATGAACGGCTACTTTAATGTCCTTGCGTGGAATACCTTTTTCAAGGAGTACTTCTACCAGATAGTTGATGGTTTTACCGGTATCAAAAATATCATCTACCAGCAGGATTTTATCACCGGGACGCAGATGTTCGGGAGAATAGGTCCAGCCATCAATCATGATGCGGTCACGGGCACGGATATCAGTATAGGACCGTGCTACTACAGCAGCATACAGAACCGGGTGTACATCCTTGCGGGCAATTTTAAAGTATTCGCTTACTACGTTGGCAACGTAAGCGCCACCGCGGAGTGAAACATAAATAACATCCGGGATGAATCCGTCTTTCAGGATACGGTGTGCCATTTTCAGGGAATTGTTGCGCACCTGGTCATAGGGTAAAAATTCTTTCATCATAGTATTTTCATCATAACGCAATCTTCTGTATTGATAAAGAGCACCTTTTACCGGATATAGTTGACAGCCGTTCGGGGCCATGTTATTGTAATATCGTGATAGTTATACTATCACATAGATTTTTCCACTATCTTACTAAAACATATACTATTATCTGGAGAGAGTTAGCGTCATGGATAAGACATCGGTAATTTTCGGCAATGAAATTGACAGAAAGACCATCAGAAAGGCTTATAAGCAGCAGAAGAAATTCCTGAAAAAGTTCGGAGATGACCGGAATACCAGATGGCATCTTGCTGCCGTTGACAATGAAGTCCTGACGCCAGCCATGGGCGTTAAAGTCCTGGTCCTGTCTGACAATCCCATGGAAACACTGCCGGAAAAACCGCTGATCATCGGCAACATCCGCATGGGATTCGGACACTACCGTATTTCCATGGCCATGGCATCCTGCGCCCGTCATCTGGGGTACACTCCCCTGTGGTTTGACCTGAACTCATTCAAGGAAACTACCTGTACAAAAATCATTTCATACCAGAATGACCTGTATTCCATGGGCAGCCGTCTTTCACAGAAGATTTCACTGTTCAACAAGCTGTACTGGGAGCCACTGAACTCAGAAGGCTTCCGCCAGCTGACCTACAATGCCGTAGACCAGGCTGCAGCAGAACTGATGGTGCCCGTTTTCAATGATCTTCCGAAGGATACCCCGTATATCGCCACCCATGTATGGCCTTCCCAGGCTGCCGTTCACGCCGGTATGACAAAAGTAGTCAATGCCATTCCCGATAACTGGCCCATGGCACTGCACCTTTCAGAAGGCGCACTCCATACCGTACAGACGCCATCTTCTTACCTGGGCTACCGTCTGCTCCGCGGCTTTGCCAAAGACAAGGTACTGCATCCCATGGGAGAAAATGACATTCTGTACACCGGTCAGTACATTGACCACGAACTGGTTTCCAATATTGAAGCAGACTGTGCAGCCCGTATCGCACGCTGTAAGGAAGGTCGTCCCGTCCGCTTCCTGCTGACCGTTGGCGGCGCCGGTGCCCAGGGAGAGTTTTTTGCCGGCATTGTGAAGACCATTCTGCCGTACGTACAGCAGAACCGGGCATCCCTGTACATAAACGTTGGTGACTACAAAAACGTATGGGACACCATGCAGAAGAACATTCCGGAACTGAAAGACCTGGTAGCTTCCGGACTCTGCAAGACCCACTTTGACAACTGGGCCGACACTAAAGCCTTTGCAGAAAAGGAACTGACTGCAAAAGATACCACAGGAAAAATTGATGTGTTCTGCCACAAAGACATTTTTGCCGCCGTATACACCACCAACCTGCTGATGAGAGCCTGCGATGTACTGGTAACCAAACCAAGTGAACTGGCCTTCTACCCGGTTCCAAAACTGCATATCCGCCGCGTTGGCGGCCATGAAGCCTGGGGGGCCATCCGCTCTGCAGAAAATGGTGACGGTACCTACGAACTGAGCACCGTAGCAGAAGCCAGTAACATGGCCAGAAACATGATTGAAAACCCGGATATTATACCCGGCATGTGTGCCCATATTATTGAATGTAAACAGCGCGGCATTTACGACGGTGCCTACAAAGTTGTAGAAGCCGCTGCAAACCGCTGAATACGGAGGAACTGATGAACTTAAAGGAAAAACGCCAGCAGGAACAGGAAGAAATGAAAAACAGGCGCATTGAGCACATTCTTGACTGCGCCTTTACCCTGTTTGCAAAAGACGGCATTGACTCCGTAACCATGAACGATATTGCCAAAGAGGCAGAAATCGGCGTTGCATCCCTGTACCGCTATTTTGTTACCAAAGAAGAACTGGCAATCCAGTGCGCAACCCGCATCTGGAAACAGAATACCAATGAGTTTGAAGCACTGTTTTTTGATGATGACTACATCAGCAAAACAGGGCTTGAACAGTTAACGGTCATTTTCAGCATTTTCTGTGAAATGTACCGTTCCAACGGAGACTTTTTCCGGTTCATCTACTATTTTGACTCATTCATCCACCGCAGCGGAGTAACACCGGAAGAACTGAAAGTCTATGAAGGCAGCATCATTGACACAAAGGATATTGCCATGCGTGCCATTCAGAAAGGCTACAAGGACGGCAGCATCCGCCGGGACATCATTGAATCAGACGGGGGCAGCATTCTGTATTACACCCTGATGCACTCACTGATGTCACTGGCCGAAAAACTGAGTCTTTCAGGTGACATGCTGAATATGGATGCAGAAGTATCCGGTGCCATTCAGATGAAACTGTTGTCACAGCTGTTCATCAACAGCCTGCGTTCACCAGAGGCATAACACATACCGTTTGTTTATAAAACAGGAGGATATACATGAAAAAACTTACTAAAGGAAAGATGTGGCTCTTTGCCATTGGTCAGGGCGGATACGCTATTCTGTCCGGCCTTATCGGAAGTTTCCTGATTTACGTGTACCAGCCTACGGCTGAATTCGTAGCCCAGGGACAGGTTCCCCTTATTCCACAGGGAAAAGTTATCTTCGGGATTCTGACAATCCTTGGTCTGATTGCTGCTGCCGGCCGTATTTTTGACGCCGTAACAGACCCGATGATTGCGTCCTGGTCAGACAAGTTGAAGCACAAGGACGGACGCCGCATTCCGTTCCTGAGATGGGCATCCCTGCCGCTGGCCGTTGTAACGGTTCTGGTTTTCTGCGCTCCATTCAGTGCAGAATCTGCTGCCAACGGCGTATGGCTGTTCATCATGGTTGCCCTGTACTATCTGCTGATTACCGCCTACTGTACGCCATTTACCGCACTGTACGCCGAACTGGGAAACACCCAGGAAGAACGTATTTTCCTTTCTACCTGCATGTCACTGACCTTCATCGTCGGTACCGCAGTTGCATACGTCGCACCATCCCTTTGGGGAATCTTCATCGGTATGGGTATGCCGCGCTACGCCGCCATCCGGCTCGCCATGTCCATTCTGGCAGTTCTCTCTACCATCGGCATGTTCTGCCCCGTATGGTTCATCAGGGAATCAGACTACGTTGAAGCAAAACCGGTTGAAAGCACTGCCATCCAGTCTTTGGCAGCAACCTTCAAGAACCGTGATTTCCGTATTTTTGTAAGCTCAGATATCTTCTACTGGATCGGCCTTACCATGTTCCAGACCGGTCTGCCCTTCTTTGTATCAACCCTGATGCATCTGGATGAAAGCTGGAACACAATCCTGTTTGTCGGAATGACCGCCGTATCACTGGTATGGTATGTACCGATCAACATGGCAACTGCAAAACTGGGCAAGAAGAAAATGGTACTCTTTGCCTTCTGCATGTTTACCCTTACCTTTGCCTTTACCTCATTCACCGGTAACCTGCCTATGGCACCGGTGGTTCAGGGTGTTCTGGTATGTGTCTGCGGATCACTCCCCATGGCTATCTTCGGTATCCTGCCACAGGCCATGGTTGCTGACGTTGCTGAATACGAAGGTAAAGAAACCGGCGAGAACCGCCAGGGTATGTTCTTTGCAGCACGCACATTCTGTTTCAAACTGGGACAGAGCCTTGCCATGCTGCTGTTCACCTCTATTTCTACACTGGGTGGAAACGGCGTAACCACAGAATACGGTGTACGTACCGTCGCCATTGTTTCGGCAGTACTCTGTCTTATTGGCGGACTGTTACTGCTTGCCTTTAACGAAAAGAAAATCATGGCAAAAATTGCCAGCTGAGTCATGAAAAAAGCATTTCATATAGTTTTTGCCTGTGTCTGCACTGCATTCCTTTTAGGATCCTGTGTCAGTGCCGGCACGGCATCCTCATACCCGGTTGACCGGGTATACCTGGACAGCTGGACCTACTCACTGGATGGTCAGCAGTTTTCCGCCATGGACCAGAGCCTGCTGGCAGACCTGACTCCGCTGCTGTCTGAAAAAGACGGCGGCTATATCTGGCTGCGGACCACCGTTGACTTTTCCGCCAATGAAACGCTGAAAGGCCAGGACCTTTCAGTCTATCTGGGCCACATTACCATGGCCAACATTACCTGGTTCAACGGGCTGCAGATTGGTGCCACCGGCCGCATGCCGCCCCGGGAGTTTTCTAGCTGGAACACGGCACGGCTCTACCACATACCGGATACGGCTGTTAATCCCGACGGCACCAATACCATTACCGTAAAAATCTGGACTCACGGAGAGGGTTCCCTGGTATCGGTACCGTTTATTGCAGCTACACCGGTTGCAGCCGCAGCTGCCGCTACGGAGCGGTTCTGGAATTCGCAGATTCATCTGCTGTGTGCCTTTGTCATGCTTGTTATGGCAGCCTACCATTACCTTCTGTGGCTGAAACGCCGTCAGGAAAAGGAAAATGCCCTCTTTGCCACCATCAATATCATATCGGCTCTGTATCTGTGCGTTTTCTACCTGGAAGAAATTCCGGGATTCCCTACTGCGTCCATGGATTTCCTCTGGTTCCAGAAGATTTTCTCATCCAGTATGCCGTTCCTTTTGCCCTATCTGGTTACATCCTTCATCTTTGAATACCTGAAGGAAAAGGAACACCATATTATCCGTGCCGTCCGGCTGGCCTTTGTCGTCATTCCGGTTGCCATCATTCTTTTTGCCCCTTCGTACCCGGTACTTCGTGCCATCAGGAACCTGACCCAGATGTTCCTGGTTCCACCGGTTCTGTACATTGCCTATGCCTTAATCCGGGCACAGACTGAAAAAAAAGAAGATGCCGGCGCCCTGTTCATGGGATTCATTCCGCTGGTTGTCATCGTATGCATGGACCTGTTCATCCATAACGTGCTGAACATTGTGTTCCCGTATATTTCTACCCTGGGCTGGATGGCAGTTATCCTTACCCTGCTGTTTATCCTTGCAGGCCGTTTTGCCAATGCCCGAACCGTTGCAGAAGAACTGAACGCTAACCTGGAAACAAAGGTTGCAGAACGCACCAGCGAACTGCAGAAGGCCAATGATGAACTGGCAACATACCGAGAACACGCCGAACGTGATATGCAGCTGGCTGTACAGGTACAGCAGAGTTTTCTGCCGAAAAAGCCGCCGGTAACAGAAGGATATGACATTGCCTTTATGTTCAAACCCCAGTCCGGTGTCAGCGGAGACCTGTATGATTTTTATTCCGATGGCGAACACCTGACGGGAGCAGCACTTTTTGACGTTTCCGGTCACGGTATTGCATCCGGTCTGGTTACCATGCTGGCAAAAAACATCATCAGCCGGGAATTTGCCGCCGGACGGAAGAAAAGTCTGGTACAGGTAATGAAAAGTATTAACGAAAGCCTGGTTGAGGACAAAGGCGATATTGAAAACTACCTGACCGGCGTCCTGCTCCGTTTTACCGGGGAACATGTAGAATATGTCAACGCCGGCCACCCGCCCATGATGGTACGGACTGCTGCTTCCCAGCGGGTTCAAGAAGCAGTAATCGCAAAAGAAGGGGCCGGACAGGGTTCTCTGGTAGGTCTGAGGGGACTGCCGGCAGAGTTTACTGCCATTGGATTCAACATGAAAAAAGATGACTGTCTGCTGTTCTATACCGACTGTCTGTCTGAAAGCCGGAACCAGGAAGGAGAACCTTACGGAGTGGAACGGATCAGAAAATCTTTCCAGACTTCCGGTAACGGTTCTGCCCGTGATAAGCTTGATCTTTTGATGCGTGATTTTGCCGGCTTCTGTGGAGAAACCCCACTGAACGATGACTTAACGGTTATTCTGGTTCAGAAAAAATAAGTAAGAGAGATTTCGAGAGGAGTTTTGCCCGCGGTTCCATGAGGTTGGGAACCGCGGGCTTTTTTTTATTTTTCAAAAAGGAATTTTTCCGGCAGGCTTACGTTAAAGTCTTTTGCCAGGTCACGGAAGTTCTGTGCAGTAATGGTCTGCAGTTTGTTGGGGCTCATGGAAAGAGCTTTTACCAGGATTTCTGCAGATTTTTCTGCGGTGTGCATGAGCCCGAAAGTCAGGTCAAAGTCTTCACCGGCAGCAAACATACCGTGGTGTGCCCAGATTGCCAGGTCGTAGTCTTTCATCAGTTTACTGGTTGCAACGGCAATGTCGCGTCCACCGGGAACCATCCACGGAACCACACCGATACCTGAAGGGAATACTACCGGACATTCGGTTGCCATTTCCCACAGTTCGCGGGTAAATACTTCGTCTTTCAGAGGCAGTACGAAGGTCAGGGCAATGATGTTGGTGGTATGGGCATGATAGATAACCCGGTATTTGCCGTTGGTGGCAATTTTCTTTACTTCATGGTTCATCAGGTGTGACGGCAGTTCAGAAGTCGGCCGTCCGCCGTTTACCAGTCCCCAGACAATACGGTAGTTTTCGCCTTTATCGTCCAGCTCAATCATACACATGCTGTCTTCCGGCTTGATGATCAGGTTACGGAAGAATTTACCGCTGCCGGTAACCAGGAAGTATTCGCCTGCCAGCTGTGGTACGGAAGTTCCAATGGGTTTCCATTCTTTTGGTTCAAAGTTTTCTTTTACCAGTTCTACTTCTTCTGGTTTTACGCGGTAAGAAAGGTTACCGCCGTTGCGTTCGTGCCAGCCCTGCTGCCAGCCGTCATCGCCCATGCGGATAAATCCCTGTACAAATTCAGCATCTAAAAATTTCATTGAGTATCTCCTTAGCGTTTGCTTGTTACGTCTTTTTCGTACTGCTCTACTGCATCGTAGAACTGCAGGTCTTCTACTACGCCGCACTGGCGCAGGTATTCATTCCAGACTTCACCAACCGGCAGCATCTTGTATGCTTCCTGGGTTACCATCAGCCGTCCGAATTCACCTTTATCCTGCAGTTCCTTTAAGGTTGCGTGGGGGGTACACAGTGCCATGAGCAGCGCTTTCTGCCAGCTGCGGAATCCGGTAGCCAGAGCTGAAACACGGTTGATGCTGGCATCAAAATAGTCCAGAGCCATATATACCCGGTCAAGACCGTCGCAGCGGACAATTTCTTTTGCCATTTCTTTTGTTTCATCATCAAGCAGCAGTACGTGGTCACTGTCCCAGCGTACACCGCGGGTAATATGCAGGGCAAATTCAGGATAGAAGCACAGCATGGCAGGAATCTTGTCAGAAACGAATTCCTGCGGATGGTAGTGGCCGTTATCCATCAGTGGCATACAGCCTTCGTGCTGGGCAGCAAAGCTGAGGGTAAATTCAGCGGAACCTACGGTGTAAGATTCAACACCGATACCGAATACTTTTGATTCGATACAGGGTTTTACCAGATTGCGGTCGTAGGGTTCAGAAAGGATTGCTTCGATGGATTCCTTGTAGCGCATACGGGGGCCCATGCGGTCAGCAGGAATATCCTTAAAGCCGTCGCCGGTCCAGATGTTCATGACACAGGGGATGCCGGTTTCTTTTGCAAAATATTCAGAAATGCGGATACAGGCTTTACCGTGCTCAATCCAGAAGTCGCGGATTGCTTTATCAGGACTTGAAAGGGTCAGGCCGCTGGATGCTTTTGGATGAGAGAAAAAGGTAGGATTGAAATCAATACCCATATGGTATTTTTTTGCCAGTTCTACCCATTTCTTAAAGTGGCGTGGTTCCAGCTTGTCGCGGTCAACAAAGCCGTCTTCTTCAAAAATGGCATAGTTGGCGTGTACGTTCAGTTTTGCCTTGCCGGGAATCAGGGTCAGGACTTTTTCCATGTCAGCAAACAGCTGGTCCGGATTAGTGGCTTTTCCCGGATAGTTACCGGTTGTCTGGATACCGCCTGAAAGGGCTCCGTCGTTGTCAAAGCCGCCAACATCATCAAGCTGCCAGCAGTGCAGTGAAACAGGGATGGTCTTCAGTTTTGCAATGGCGGCATCGGTATCAATGCCTACAGCCTTATAGGCCTCTTTTGCGTGTTCGTACGCGGTCATGGTATCTCTCCTTTTACAGTGAATAATATTTAACGTCAAATGAGGTGCCGATCAGTTCACGGGCAGCGCTCACGTCAGAAAGTTCTTTATTGGCCAGCATCTGGGCAACCACGTTACCAATGGCGGTGGCTTCTGTAGGGCCGGCTTTTACCGGTTTTCTGCACGCTTTAGCCGTCAGCCGGTTCAGGTAATCGGCATTGGCTCCACCACCAACAATGTTTACGCAGGGATAGGTTACGCCGGTAATGGATTCAATTTCTTCTACGGTCTTTGCGTAGCACTGGGCCAGGCTGTTGTAGATGACGGCAGCAAGGTCGCCGATGGTTTCAGGAACGTCCTGATGGGTTTCGCGGCAGTAATCCTGAACGGCAGCGGTCATGTTGGCTGGCGACAGAAACCGGCCGTCGTTGGCATCTACAGTAGACGAAATACTGCTGCGGGCTGCCAGGTCACAGATCTCACCAAAACTCAGTTCCGGAGCAATTTCCTTCCGTACTTCCTGAATCATCCAGAGACCCATGATGTTTTTCAGGTAGCGGTACTGATAGTTGTAGCCGCCTTCATTGGTAAAGTTGCGCCGCATGCTTTCCGGGCTGGTATTGGCCTTTGAAAGCTCACAGCCCATAAGGCTCCAGGTGCCGGAACTGATGTACAGGGTATCTTTTTCCGTTGAAGGCACTGAAAGGACAGCAGATCCGGTGTCGTGGGTTGCAGGCAGCATGACGGTACAGGTAAAACCTACTTCTTTTGCGATGTCGTCAGTAAGTGATCCTACGGCAGTACCGGGCAGGCAGATGGGCTGAAAAATCTTACGGGGAAAGCCTAAGGTAGCAATCAGCTCCTCATCCCAGTCATTGGTTTCTGCATTAACCAGCTGGGTCGTTGTGGCGTTGGTATATTCCTGTTTTTTGATGCCGGTAAGACGGAAGTTATAGTAATCCGGTACCATGAGCATGGTTTCTGCCTGAGCCAGAACCTCTGGTTCCTGTACTTTGGCGGCCATCAGCTGATAAATGGTATTGAACGGCTGTTTCTGGATACCGGTCCGGGCATACAGGTCGCTTAAGGATATGTGGTCATAGACATCAGCATCGGAGTTGTCAGTACGATGGTCACGGTAGGCGTAGGTACGGCCAAGAATAGTGTCGTTGGTATCAAGAAGCACATAGTCTACGGCCCAGGTATCAATACCCATGCTTACCGGGATTTTACCGAGTTCGGCACACTTTTTCATGCCGGCAATGATTTCAGCAAAAAGCCGTTCATGATCCCAGCACAGGTGACCGTCAACCGTATCCATTCCGTTATAAAAGCGGTGGATTTCTTCCAGACGGATTTTTCCGTCTTCTATCCAGGACAGCATATGCCGTCCGCTGGATGCCCCAATATCAATGGCAAGGTAGTAGTTCATAGCTTAAGGGTACACCCACCCTGCCAATAAAGAAAGGTCACCGTTTGTAAAAAAAGTGTCCTTATTTGCAGATTAGAGAGAAAGCTATGCCTGGTACAAAAGCATTTTTTTGCTGATATCCACCCTTAAACTCACATTTTTTTCACAAAAAACTCCAATAAGAATATGCTTCGCAAGCTGCGATATCGCACATCCATGTGCGACCGCTGCCGCGGTGGCTTTATAGGAGTTTTATATGACAAATCACCGACACAAAGACCGCCTGTTCGTGCGGATTTTCAGCGACCTGGAACACAAGGACTGGA
>JAKSTT010000052.1 GCA_024413635.1 Treponemataceae bacterium
CAATGTATTTCTGGGTTTCTTCGTCTTCATGCTTTAAGAACCGTAACCGGTCCAGACGGTCAGCCAGCTTTACCAGAATAACGCGGATGTCATCTGTCATGGCAAACAGCATTTTGCGGAATGAATCAGCCTGCTGCAGGGTTTTGTTCTGGAACTTCAGGGTTCCGATGCGGCTGGTGCCCCGGACAATCAGCCCGACACTTTTGCCGAACCGGGATTCAACCTCTTCAGGGGTAACGCTGTCAAACACCAGCACGTTATGAAGTAACGCAGAAGCAACGGATTCTGCATCCATTTTGTTATGGGCAATGATGGCGGCAGTACGCAGGGGATGATCAGTGTATTTTTCGCCGTTGGGACGGGTTTCCGGTTCGCCGTTGGAACACAGCTCGTTCAGCCAGTTCCAGGCATCAAGAATCAGTTTTTCATCAGCATAGGCAGGGTATTCGGCAAAGAACTCTTCAATAGTGTGAAGATCATCATCTTTGTTTTTCACTGTGTGCCCCCTTTTCCCTGCGGAACATAAGAATAAAACTGACGGACAGAAGCAGACAGGACACCCAGATAGCCCGGTATCCGGTATGAATGGTCAAAAGGCCACCTACACCTGCTCCAGTTCCAAATACCATGATAATGCCAAAATAGTTAATTGCGGAATCAAGTTGCGCTTTATTCCCGGTACGCAGGAACTTTGACAGCTGAACCGTTCCGGAACGCAGGTTACCGATACACATGGTGCTGGCAAACCCGTTGCCGTTTACGGTCCGGAAACTCTGCACCTGCATGGCACAGGCAAAAGAAACCAGCGCGTTGGCAGCCGCATTCCAGCCGGCAGGAATAAACCCTACCAGAAAGAGCAGCAGTATTTCTGCCAGCAGGACACCCTGACGCCAGTGCAGTTTCCGGGCCTGCTTAAAGCGGTACTCTACCCGTTCTGCAAGGAAGACTCCGGCTGCAAAGGCAAGGACAGGGACCAGATAGCTGCGGGCAATACGGAAATTGCCTGACATGAGATTCTGACTGAGCAATACGATATTTCCCGTCTGGGCATTGGCAAACACGTGGTCACGGATGTTATAGGTATAGGCATCCTGAAGCCCACCGGATACTGCCAGAATTGCACTGTTCAAAAAAGATTCCGAAACCTGCTTTTTCATCGTTTTATATTCTATACTGTATCCATGGATAATTTAAATATAAGCATTCTGTTTCCCAACGCAAATCAAGATAACTATACAACATTGTCACCGGTAACCTGCCATGACCTGGCGCTGGATACCCTTGTACAGGCGCTGACACCTGACACCAAGGAACAGCAGCTGATTCTGACCGTCCTTTCAAAAGTGTCTGCAGATCCCAAACTGGCCGCCTTCCGGAGTGATGTTTTTGAGGACATTCTCAGGCTGCCGGAACTGCGGAAAGAAATCATGACGCTGCTGGATAAGGTGCAGTTCCTGCAGGATTTTTCCAGTCTGAAAAAGGACTTTGATACCCAGGCTGACATGTGGGACCTGCTGCACCGCCTGGAAGAAATCAACGACTACATAACCTGCGTAGAGGCCATTCAGAACTGTCTGGCAAAATACGATATTCATTCCCAGGGATTACGTGACCTGCATGCTGCGGTGAAAGCCATTTATGAGGACGCCAGCTTTGCAGAACTGAAAACTGATATCCGGGAGCTGCGGGCAAATACCGGCAACCTGCAGAGCATTACTGTCGGCATCAACCTGAACCAGCGGTTTGAAGCCGTACAGGTGGGTCTTATCAGCGTAAACAGCAAGCCGTTCAAACATTCAAACATCGTAACCCATTTTTCACAGGCCCTCAGTGCAAAAGACGGGCTGAAAGATTCTACGGAATGGAACGGGGACATGCATTTTGAGCCGGCATCCCTGGGCGAAGGCGGCATCAGTGACCGGCTGGAAAAAACTGCCAGCATGACGCTGATGGCACGGAATCCCATGGCAGCAGGATTTCTGCGTCAGAGTGTGGCCAGCAGTATGGTAAACATGCCAGAAGGCGATACGTCACAGGGTACGTCACGGCTTATGGATAAGGCCGTCAGCCAGATGCTGCATCTGATGGTAAAGCGGCTGAAGGATGTACTGAGTAAATATGTTTCACTGAGCATTTACAGCATTACTGACCTGATTCCGGAGTTCATGTACTACATCCGTTTTGCAGAATTTGTGGAAAAACTGACGGCAAAAGGTTTTCTGTTCTGCAAACCGGCAGTCAGGGATACTCAGACCGGTACCACACGCCTGATGAATGCAGAAAACATCTGGAACCTGAAACTGGCAGCAGCCGGCGGTGTATCATCTGCATCTGAGATTGTTACCAATGACCTGGACTTTTCTCCTGACCACCTGGTGTACATTCTGACCGGCGCCAACCGCGGCGGAAAAACCACCATTACCCAGGCCGTGGGCATTCTGTATGTGCTGGCCCAGGGCGGTATATATGTTCCCGCCACCACTTTTGAATACGCACCCGTTGATGCCATTTACACCCACTTTCCGGCAGATGAAGACAAGACCATGGATCTGGGCCGACTGGGAGAAGAATGTGCTCGTTTTAAGGAACTGTATACGGCAGCTACTGAAAAAAGCCTGCTGCTGCTGAACGAAACCTTTTCTACAACCAGTTTTGAAGAAGGCTACTTTATTGCCACCGATGCCGTTAAGGCTATTCTGGCAAAGGGTTCGCGGACCATTTACAACACCCACATGCATAAGCTGGGCTATGACGCAGAAGAGCTGAATGCCGGAAATCCCCGTGGCCGCGCTGCATCCCTCATCGTACGGTCAGAAGAAGGCAGACGGTCCTTTAAGGTTGCGCTGGCTCCGCCGGAAGGCAAATCATTTGCCAGCGACATTGCCAGAAAATACGGCGTTACCCTGGAAATGCTGCTTCAGTAAGGCGGAGCATGCCGGCAAGATCACGGTGAATGTGTACGCCGGTACAGCCTGCAGCCTCTGCAAGCCGGGCAGCTTCTTCCGCATTGTATTCGCCCGTTTCCAGAAGCATGACACCACCCGGTGCCATGTGTGCCGGAGCCTGCTCCAGTATGGTGCGGACCAGGTCAAGACCGTCTCCGCCACCGTCCAGAGCCAGACGAGGTTCACTGCGGCCGTCAGACAGTAAGCCGGTGGTAACCGCTGCCGGCACGTAGGGCGGATTGGTCAGCAGCACTGCAACGTTCTGGTCTTCAGGCAGCTGAATGGCTTCCCACAGGTTTCCCTGACAGAACTGCAGACAGCCGGCAATTCCGGCAGGTACCAGACGACGGGCATTTTCACGGGCCACGGCAAGAGCATCCGTCGAAATATCGGTGGCAATCAGCTGCAGGCTGCCGGAAAGTTTTTCCGGACCAAACCGCTCATACAGCTGTAAAAGCACACTGATGGCAATACAGCCGCTGCCGGTACACATATCAACAACCGTCAGCCTTTTCTGATTGTCATCCCGAACTTTCACGTTGTCATCCCGAACTTGATTCGGGATCTCCTCAATCCTCTCTCCTATCAGTTCCACTGCCCGCTCTACCAGCAGTTCCGTATCAGGTTTGGGAATCAGTACGGCCGGTGTTACAAAAAAAGAATAGCCGTAAAACTCTTTTTCACCCGTCAGATAGGCAATGGGAAGCCCGGTCTGCCGTTTCTTCAGCAGCTGTCCCATCTGCTCTACCTGCTCATCAGAAAGAACCGTATCATCATAGGCTAAAAGCCAGCTGCGGTCTTTTTTCAGCACATACTGCAGAAGACAGTCCACATCTAAAAGCGGCGTATCACGGACTGCCGCATTGTCACTTTCTCCCAGCAGCCGCATGCCGGTACGGCGTATACCGCGAATGGTTACTTTGACCTCATTTTCTGCCATACCCGCAAGTATAACAGAGAATATTCCACTTTTACGACAAGGCTTCACATGAATGCCCCGTTACAGTTTTTTTTTTCTGCCATTGACCGTTATGCCATACACTGGGTATATGAGAAAATCGAGCCTTCTACGTCAATTTCTGTATCCTGTTGCTATTTCCCTCGTCTTGGTTGTTGCCATCGCTGCAGGCCTGTACCTTGTTGCCTACCGGCAGTTTTTCCAGAATGATGCCTATGAGCAGACCAGTAACTATTCAACCTATTTAAGCAGTCTGGTCAGTACCTATCTGAACGGCTGCTACAATGATGCCCTTGAACTGGTAGATAACCCCATCATTGATTCCATGGATGGTCCTGCCCAGACTGCAGTCCTGAAAAAAGCAGCAGACCGGTACACATACGCCGAGCTGTTTTACATTCAGGACATGAACGGTGACCAGACCGCCCGCAGTTCCGGGACCTTAGGAAACCGGAAGAACCGCTGGTGGTTTACGGAAATATCCCAGACCAGACAGGCGTCCATCTCTAAATCCTATTATTCCGTTTCCACGGACTCCCCCTGTGCCTCAGTCTTTGTCCCCATGTTCAATGCGGACCACAGCATGAAAGGTATTTTTGCCGTTGACATCATGCTTTCAGACTTGCAGCAGGTCGTAGAAATCAACGCAAACTATGAACAGGGAAAATACTGCTTTATCCTTGATGGAGAAGGCACCGTAGTTGCCCACCCTGACAGCTCCTATATTTCAGAACTGTACAACTACAAAACCAGGACCAGAACTGTTGCAGATACCGACAGCACTGGAGCCGCCCTGCGCGATGCACAGGGAAATATCAAGACTCATGAAGAAAAACTGAACGTTTCTGATTCCTTTACCAGGGTTCTGAACGAGGTTATGAGCGGAAAATCCGGAACCGGCCGTATGGAGCTTGACGGCGTTCAGTACACCGTCGGATATGCCCCTATTCTGCTGGACGGCAATTCTACCCCCTGGTCTGCAATTTCCGTATACAGCGACTACATGATGGGCTGGCGCCTTGGGGCTCTGAATAAGTTCATCATGCCATTCATTATCGTGGTCATCATTATTTCACTGCTCATCATTACGCTGATGGTACGGAGCATTACCCGTTCTGTCGGAAAACTGGTTCCCACCTTCCAGAACATGAGTAACGGAGATTTCTCTGAAGAAATAAACCTGAAGCGGAGACGGAATGATGAAATCAAGGATCTTCTGGTTCATGCATCGGAACTGAGCAGTAATATCCGCCATCTGATTACCCTGATTCATGATTCGTCAACCAGCATTGATACATCGGCTGAACAGATAACCGGACTGGCACAGAAATCTGTTTCCATGCTGACAACCGGCCGTGACAGCACACAGAAAATGGCAGCCGTCAGCCAGACGCAGATTGAAGACGTTGAAGCACAGCAGAAACTGCTGGCAGAGGTATCAGCCACTGTTGAAGAGCTGGTCCGCCTTACGGCAGAGCAGAGTACCAGCGTAAACCAGGTAGCGACCCTGATGGATACCATGAGCCGAGATATCGCCACCGTATCTGAAAGCAGTGAGAACGTGCAGAACCGGGTAGAAAACCTGTTTACCCGCATTGAAGAAGCCCGTACCGTACAGCAGAACATTCAGAAGAGCGTTCTGGAAACGTCATCAGGTGCAACCCAGCTGATGGAAGTAAACAGTGCCATTGGGGCCATTGCCAGCCAGACAAACCTGCTGGCCATGAACGCTGCCATTGAAGCAGCCCACGCCGGTGAAGCAGGAGCCGGATTCAGCGTTGTAGCAGAAGAAATCCGTAAACTGAGCGAAAAATCCAGTGACCAGCTGAAGATTTCAAAAGCCAGCATCAAGGATATTACCCAGAAGGTTCAGACCGTTGTTGAACTGTCCAATGCTTACGGCCAGCTTTTTGAACAGATCCAGACACTGGCAGAAAACGTCCGTGACCTTTCTGATACTACCAGTAAAGCCACTGCCAGCAATACCGCTGATGCCCAGAATGTGTCAGACGCCATTGTAGAAATCAACAGCGTTGCACAGACCATCAGTGCATCCAGTTCCGGCATGCAGCAGGAACTGAACCAGCTGGTTTCACGTTCGGCAAATGTTTCAGAGGTAGCCCACAATGTCCAGCAGGCCGCCAGCAGTCTGCTGGATGCCATGATGACCATTGAAAGCACCCTTTCTGAAAGTATGGAAGTTTCCGTTAAGAACAAGGAAATTGCCGGCGAACTGAATAAAACCGTAGGAACGTTTAAGGTGTAATCTGTGCTATTATAGACGTATATGAAAAACGTCATTTCAGAAATAGAGCACACCCGGAACATAACCAGAGAGCAGCTGGAACAGATTCTTGCCATGGATGAAAACCTGGCAAAAGAATTGCTGTATCCGGCTGCCCGAAAAGTTGCCGACCGCATATACGGTAACAAAGTATTTACCCGCGGTCTTATTGAATTTACCAACTACTGCCGCAATGACTGCTATTACTGCGGAATCCGCTGCAGCAACCGCAGTGCCCAGCGCTACCGGCTGACAAAAGAAGAAATCCTTGACTGCTGCAAAGAAGGCTACGAACTGGGATTCCGCACTTTTGTCCTTCAGGGCGGCGAAGACATGTCTTATTCCGATGAAGATCTGTGCAGCATTATCAGCAGCATCCGCGCCCAGCACCCTGACTGTGCCATTACCCTTTCCATTGGCGAACGTGAGCGCAAAAGCTATCAGCAGTATTATGATGCCGGCGCCAACCGGTATCTTCTGCGCCACGAAACTGCCGATGAAGACCACTACCGCCAGCTGCATCCGGAAAATCTTTCTCTGGAACACCGCATGAACTGCCTTCGTGAACTGCGGGACATAGGCTATCAGGTTGGCTGCGGCTTTATGGTGGGTTCCCCGGGGCAGACGGTGGATACCCTGTACAAAGACCTGCAGTTCATAAAAGAGCTGCAGCCCCATATGGTGGGCATCGGGCCCTTTATTCCGGCTGCAGAAACGCCCTTTGCCGGCGAAAAACCCGGCACCCTGGAGCAGACACTGCGCCTTCTTGCCGTTATCCGGCTGATTCACCCGAAAGTACTGCTTCCGGCAACGACAGCCCTGGGCACCATTCACCCTCAGGGCCGTGAACTGGGCATTCTGGCCGGAGCAAACGTCGTTATGCCGAACCTTTCGCCCGTGGCCGTACGCAAAAAGTATGCGTTATATGACAACAAGATCTGTACCGGCGAAGAGGCTGCTGAATGCCGTGGCTGTCTTGGCCGCCGCGTCATGTCCGTTGGCTGTGAACTTGCCGTAGACCGCGGCGACAGTCTGGTTCAGTAAACGCCGGCTCTTCTTGGTTCTGCATGCGCGGATTAACGCGTCTGCCTATCTGGTTATATAAAAAATATTGCAAAATGAGTATATTTATAATACCAGTTTTTCCGTATATTCACGTATGAGCGGTAGTATACCGCCCTGCAATGCAGAAGCCCGGCCGGATTCTGCTCGGGCAGCACGTGCTGCTGCCATCATCTGTAAAACGGAGGATACTCCCATGAAAAAAACTGTTATCCGCGTTGCTTCGGCACTTCTTACTATTACTGCCCTGCTTACTGTGACCGGCTGCAACAAATCTGACAGCGCATCTGCAAAACAGGAACTGCGCGTATATTCCATTATCCATGATGAAGAAACACAGGCACTGTGTGACCTGTTTACTGAAAAAACCGGTATTCCGGTACAGTTTCTGCGCGCCACTACCGGTGAACTGGTAAACCGCGTTATTGCAGAAAAAGATGACCCCCAGGCAGATATCCTGCTGGGTGGCGCATCAAACTATCACATTCAGGCTGCTGAAGCCGGTGCCCTGCAGCCCTACGCAAGTCCCGTTGCAGCAAACTTCCCGGCATATGCAAAAGCTGCCGACAACAGCTGGACCGGCTTCTGTGTACTGACGCTGGGAATCGGCATCAATAAGGACCGTTTTGCCGCCAAGTTCCCCGGCATGACACCACCACAGACCTGGGATGATCTTTTGAATCCTGCTTACAAAGGCGAAATTGTCCTGACTAACCCGGCAGCAAGTTCTACGGCATACCTGTTTGTACAGAACCAGCTGCAGCGCCTGGGCTGGGATGCCGGCTGGAAGTACCTGCTGGACCTGGCTCCACTGGTAGGACAGTTCCCCGACAGCGGTTCCGCTCCTGCAAAACTGATTGGTACCGGCGAATACGCCATTGGTGTCAGCTACATTCACGCTGTTGCAAAATATCAGTCACAGGGCTTCAGTGTAGAAACCATTGCACCGCCACGGAGCGTCGGTGACGTAGACTGTGTTTCCATCATGAAGAATACCAGAAATCTTGATGCAGCCCAGAAGTTTGTAGACTTTATCCTGGGAGCAGAAGCAGAGACCCTCATGAGCAGCATTGACTTTACCATTCCGGTAAATGCTGCAGCCACCGCTCCTGAAGGAAGTGTTCCGGTAAGCGCCCTGGACCTGATTGATTACGATGCTGCCCTGGCATCTGCCCAGAAAACCGAGGTTTTAACCAAGTGGACGCAAAACGTTCAGTAAGGACGTTTAACGACGGCAGCCCGCTGCTTTTCATCAGCTGGCTGGCCGTCATCCTGTTCCTTACGGCAACAATCCTGATTCCTCTTTTACGCGTCTTTGCAGAGCCGGATGCCCAGTCACTGCACACAGTCATGACAAATCCGCAGTATGGACGGGTCATTGCCAATACGGCCCGTATCTGCCTCTGCAGCACCCTGCTTTCCGTCCTGACCGGCTATCTGTATGCCTATGCCGTCGTATTTGCCCGCATCCCCGGCCGGCGGTTCTTTGCAGTGCTTCCCGTGCTGCATCTGATTACTCCACCGTTTGTTGGCGGACTGGCATTTATCCTGCTGGTAGGTCGCCAGGGGTTCATCACTAAAACGCTTCTTGGCCTGGACATTTCACTGTACGGCTTCTGGGGCCTCCTGTTAGCCCAGGTTCTGTGCTTTTTCCCCATTGCCTACATGATCTGTGCCCAGACCCTGCAGGGCATTAACCCCCATCTGATTCAGGCAGCCCGCAGCATGGGCGCCGGAAACTGGACCGTATTCCGCACGGTTATCCTGCCCCTCAGTGCCCCCGGTATCCTGACCAGCTGCCTGTTCATTGCCGTCAGCGTACTGTCTGACTTCGGCAATCCGCTGATTGTCGCAGGCCGGTTTAAAGTTCTGGCCGTGGAAATATACACCCAGCTTACCGGCTGGCTGAACGCCGGTACCAGTGCCATCCTGGGTATCATCCTTCTGGTTCCTGCCTGCATCCTGTTTGCCCTGCAGAATTACGTTACCAGAAAACATTCCGTTAAGACGGCTACCATCGGCGGCAAAATCAGCCCCCGTGAAGATTCCCCCGTATCCCTGCCGGCACGGATCCTGCTGACACTTTTCTGCCTGTTCATCGCACTGTGCGTTCTGGCCCAGTTTATTGCCATTGTGGCAGGCAGTTTCCAGAAACTGTGGGGCATCCAGACCCAGTTCACCATGGAACACTTCAAAAGTCTGCAACGGTACAGCAAAGAACTGAAAAACTCACTGTTCTTTGCCTTTACGGCGGCCATCATGTCTGCCCTTATTGCAACTGTAACCAGTTTTCTGGTCCATCGGACCAATGTTCCTTTCAGAAAAACCATCGATACCGTCATCCAGCTGCCGGCTGCCGTCCCCGGTTCCCTTTTCGGTCTTGCCATCAATTTAGCAGCCGGAACCATACACCTGCGGAACGCCCGCCTGTTAGTCCTGACCGCCATGATTATCGGCTTCATGCCCTTCAGTTACCGCATCATCACCAGCACCATGGGCCAGATCCGGTCCAGCCTTGACGATGCCGGCCGCTCCCTGGGACAGCACACCATGGGTGTTCTTGCCACCATTCTGGCACCTCTTTCAGCCAGCGGTATTTTCAGCGGCGCCGTGTACAACTTTGCCCGCGGTATCGGTACCGTCAGTGCCGTTATCTTTCTGGTAAGCTTTAATACACCGCTTGCCAGCATCAGAATCCTGAACCTTGCAGAACAGGGCGACTGGGGAAAAGCCTGCGCCCTGGCCCTGATACTTACCATACTCACTTTTGCCGTAGTCCTGATCGGGAACGGTATCCAAAGGATGGTCAGCCATGCCAAGTAGCCTGAAATTTTCCCATATCGATTTTGCCTATGGCGACAAACCGGTTGTTTCTGATTTTTCTCTGGATGTGGCAGCCGGCAGTTTTACTACGCTGCTGGGCCCCAGCGGCTGCGGAAAAACCACCCTGCTCCGTCTTGCGGCAGGTTTTCTGAATCCGTCCAACGGCAGCATCGAAATTGACGGTGTCAACCAGACCGGCATTGCACCAAACCTGCGGAATGCCGCCTTTGTATTCCAGGATTATGCCCTGTTTCCCCATATGACCGTAGCAGACAACATTCTGTACGGTCTGAAACTGCGCAAACACCGGTCCGCAGAAACCGGGGACAGACTGCACAATGTTCTTGCCATGGTGGACTTACAGGGATTTGAAAAACGATAC
Source organism: Treponemataceae bacterium (assembly GCA_024413635.1). Taxonomy (GTDB): domain Bacteria; phylum Spirochaetota; class Spirochaetia; order Treponematales; family Treponemataceae; genus Treponema_I. The sequence goes on from JAKSTT010000052.1 coordinate 10,455, forward strand.
CCCCACGAACTTTCCGGCGGCCAGCAGCAGCGGGCAGCCCTGGCACGGAGCCTTATTCTGGAACCGGGGATTCTCCTGATGGATGAACCTCTTTCCAGTCTGGACGCAAAACTGCGCACCCAGGTACGGGAAGAACTGCGGGAACTGCAGCAGAAACTGCACATAACTACCGTCTACGTTACCCACGACCAGGAAGAAGCCTTTTCACTCAGCGATACCATTGCCGTCATGAATCAGGGGACCCTCCTGCAGACCGGCAGCCCCCGGGATATTTACTACCAGCCCGCCAGCCGCTTTGTTGCAGAGTTTACCGGCCGGGCTAACATCGTTCAGGGTGCAGTGATACGGCCGGAATGGTTTACCCTGGGAGATGCCGGCATTACCGGTACCGTGCAGTCAGTCAGCTTTCTGGGTGGCACTACCCGCGTAAAACTCAACGGACCGGAACAGGTGCTCACCGTAGACCTGCCAACGGCCACCTCCCCCTTGCTCAGTGCCGGAGAAACCATTACCGTATACCCGACACGCAGCTGGAAATTGTTGGAGAGTGACTGATGAAAACTGACGGCATTATTCTTGATATTGATGGCACCATCTGGAATACCACACCGGTAGTGGCAGAGGCCTGGAACAGCGCCATCGCTGACTGCGGCTATACGCTGCCAACCGTAACGGCAAAACGCCTGCAGAAGGAATTCGGTAAACCCATGGATAAGATTGCAGAAAGCATGTGGCCCCAGCTGTCAAAAGAACAGCAGGATACGCTGATTGCCGCCTGCTGTGTACGGGAACACCAGTTCATTGAAAAAAATACGGCTGACATTACCTATCCCGGCGTCATCAGCACCATCAGATCCATGACGGAAGCCGGCTTTACCTTTTACATTGTAAGCAACTGCCAGGCCGGCTATATTGAGCTGACCATGGGAAAAAACGGCATCACCGGCTGCATCAGGGATTTTGAAAGCTATGGTGCCAGCGGGAAATACAAGGCACAGAATATTTCAGACATTGTAGCGCGGAACCATATTACCAGCCCCGTGTACATAGGCGACACCCAGGGTGATCTGGAAGCCTGTACAGAAGCTGGAGTTCCCTTTCTGTTTGCCAGCTGGGGGTTCGGAACGGTAGCAGAAAAGGACTGTGCTGCAGTGCTGCAATCTTTTGACGAGCTGCCCCACCTTCTGGAGCGGCAGTAATTTTATTCAAAAACGTTACAATCCGTATAGCAACGCATATCGTCATTACCATACAATGACTGTATGCGTAATCAGGAATTATCAGATAATCTGTATAAAAATGCCCTTGTGATTGCCTGGCCGGCCATCATTGAATCATTCTTCATGTCTTTTACCGGACTGGTAGACAGCCTTATGGTCAGCAAACTGGGGGCCTATGCAGTTGCTGCTGTAGGTCTTACTACCCAGCCCAAGTTCCTGGCTCTTTCACTGTTTATCGCCACAACCATCGCCCTTTCTGCCCTGGTTGCACGCCGCCGTGGTGAGCAGAAAAAAGAAGACGCCAATGCCATTCTGCTTTCCGGCCTCATATTCATCATCGGGGCATCCATCGTCATTTCCGTTGTGACATTCAGTCTGGCTAATCCCATCATCGCCCTCTGCGGCTCTACCGAAGATACCCACGAGGCAGCCGTCATTTATTTCCGCATCATCATGGCAGGTCTGATCTTCAACTGCATTTCCATGGGCATCAACAGTGCCCAGCGTGGTGCCGGCAACACAAAGATTACCATGCGGACCAACATGACCAGTAACATCATCAACATCATTTTCAACTGGCTGCTGATTACCGGTAATCTGGGATTCCCCGCCTGGGGCATTTACGGTGCAGCCTTTGCAACGGTACTGGGTTCCGCCGTTGCCTGCGTCATGAGTATTGTCAGTATCTTTGACAAAGACTGCTTCATCAGTATTCCCTACATCATCCAGAATAAAATCATGCCGACCCTTGCTGCCTTCCGTAACATCGTAAAAGTAGGCTACAGCGTATTCTTTGAACAGATCCTCATGCGTGTCGGATTCATGGCTACGGCCATTATGGCAGCCCATCAGGGAACCAACGCCATGGCAGCCCACCAGGTCTGCATGAACCTGATGGGTCTTACCTTCAGTTTTGGAGATGGATTGCAGTCCGCAGCCGTTGCCCTTATTGGCCGGAGTCTTGGAGCCGGTGACAAAGACATGGCAAAGAAGTACGGAAAAATCTGTATGATCTACGGCATCTGCATTGCCGCCCTGCTGAGTGTAGTGTACTACGCCGGAGCAGAAGCACTTATGAGCCTGTTCTTTGTGGAACCGGAAATCATAGCCATTGGCGTCAGCATTGTCCGTGTCATCATTTTTGTCGTCGTATTCCAGATTATCCAGGTAGTCTATATGGGTTGTCTCCGGGGTGCCGGGGATACCCTGTATACTGCCATTGCCTCTACCCTGAGTGTTACGGTATTCCGTACTGCCGGCAGTTATATCTGCGGTATCCTGCTGGGCTGGGGAATCATCGGCATCTGGATTGGTGTACTGGTAGACCAGACCAGCCGCTTTATCTTTGCCGTTACCCGCTATACCCGCGGTAAGTGGACTGAGATTAAGATCTGATGCAGACAATACTCCCATAAAAAAGAGTATCTTACGACAAATTTGTGGAATTTCCCTGTTTCTGGTGCTTTAAACCGGGGAATTCCTTATAATGCAAGAAATTAAAAAAGTCTTCTGAAAACTGCGTACTCAGGAGGCTCTATGAACACACGCGCAATCAAAACCCAAGTGAAAATCATTACCATTCTTGCTCTTCTGGCGATGCTTTCCAGCTGTATGTTCTTTTTGAACCCGGCAGGAATGTAATTCATAACCCGATCGGTAGGGTGAAAAACTCAGGGGCTGTCCATCAGACAGCCCCTTTTTTTAAGTATGATCAGTTACTGCTTTCTTTCAGCGCTTCTTCTTTTGCGTATACGCAGAGGGCATCAATCATTTCATCGCAGTAGCCCAGCATGAACTGGTCCAGTTTATACAGGGTCAGGTTAATGCGGTGGTCAGTAACCCGGTTCTGCGG
>JAKSTT010000053.1 GCA_024413635.1 Treponemataceae bacterium
GGTGTTGCTGTATGGGTTGAAAAGTATCTGCAAGAAATGCAGGATAAAATGGAACTTTGATTATGGAATTTAATAGTATAAATCTGTTTAATGGTTTACAGCTTATAGTAATTTTGGTCCCAAACCTATTGTATGCTATAAAACAGCAGAAAGAAGATATGCAGAGAAACACTAGGAAAACCCCTGGATTTATTGTGATAGGAGAAGAAATTGGGCGATATTGCTGCATGTTTTTTCTCATTTTCCCGGTATTAGTATGGAAGTTTTCTTTTGCAGGTAGAATCGAACAGATATTGTATTATGCTGTGTGTGGAATGTTGTTGGCATTCTATCTGCTATTTTGGATTCTCTATTTTCATAACCAGAATATATGGAAAGGTTTTGCCTTAGCGTTCATACCTTCTGTGCTGTTTTTATTTGTTGGAATTATTCTGAATCATGTATTACTGACTGTATCAGCTATAGTATTTGGCATATTCCATATTTGGATAACGCTATTTACTCATGTTTCACGTGAAACAAAATAGCTGTAAAAATTAAACTACAGCTTTATTGTTATGGTTTCGATTTTCTGTTAAAGTGTGCCTTCGTTTTAGATGAAGGAGTGAAAAAATGGATTTTGAAAAATTGGAAAAACTGGCATGGAAGTATATGGGTAAGAAAAAATCCCATCTTGAACGGGAAATTGGAGCTGCCTTTTATCACTGCAAAAGAGTCAGTAATTCAGTTTTGGAATTACGGAAATCACTGTTCCCTGAAGATACTTCCATGGATGATGTACTTCGCTGTGCCGGTTTGTTTCATGATATTGGAAAGGGTATAGAACCTCATAGCCATAGTGGAGCAGTTCTGGTTCGTGACTTATTGAAAGAAGAAATGTCTGACGAAGAACTTTCAGTAGTATGTCAGCTCATTGAGGCACATGAAGATAGAAAACCAGATTCTGATTGTCATACCTGGTACGAAAAGCTGCTGCAGGATGCCGATATGCTTGATCATTTTGGAGGCCAGGGAATCTGGTTGACTTGTGTATATCGTGCGTTTACAAATTGTGGCAGCATGAACGATGTTGTTGAATACCAGATGAGTGAAGGACTGGAAGAAGCAGTGAACGCTAAGGAACTGCTGAACTATGATTATTCAAAGGCAATCATGCAGGGAAAAATAGATTTTGAGAAAATGGTTATCGAACGGTTTGCCCTGGAAGCTCAGGGAAAATTTGTATTAGAACCGTAAGGTATAGACTTTAGAATTCCGTTCCGGTGTCCAGTGTGATTTCCGCTCTTCAGGAATACCCTCAATATCAGCCGGAACAAAACCAAACTGTTCAAACCAGTCTGAAGTTTTTGTGGTCAGGATGAACACATTCTTCAGACCACGGTCACGGGCCCGGTCAATGAGATAGTTTATCATCTTAGGACCGATGCCCAGAGAAGAGAATTTTTCTGATACTGCAACTGCCGCAATTTCTGCCTGGCTTGGATCTGAATCATACTGATGCAGGGCAGCACAGGCTTTAATACCACCATCCACTTCATACACAATATAGTCCTGCCAGGTAGCAAGCAGCTGCGGCCTGGTTCTTGGCAGCAGGTTCCCTTTTTCTACGAACGGCTGCATCAGGCTGAGGACAGAAGGAATGTCTTCTGCGGTCATACTGCGGATGCCACCATAGTTAGACGTGTACACCATGGTACCGGAACCGTTGTCTGAGAAAATCTCAGTCAGCAGGGAGCCGTTGGTTTCACCGTTAACGATATGAGCACGTTCAACACCATTCTGACAGGCAGCAACGCATTGACGGATCAGTGACAGTGTTTCTTCTGTGTGCTCATCACTGCCAGTCTGTTCAAGAACGTAGGATGCTTCATCCAGGTCCAGGGATGGAATGGATCCGTCATCAGTAAGGATGACAGACGATGGCACACTGAATGAATCTGCCGTAACGCTTTTTCCGGCAGTCAGGAAAAACAGCTTTTGCGCTTTAAGCATGGAGGCAATTTCTGTTGCAAGCCGTACAGAAGAAATGTTGTATGGTTTCCCCTGACCGGACCAGCCGATACAGGGGAAAATTGGAATATGTTTCTGTTCAAGAATGGTTTCCAGTGAACCCAGATTGATCTTATCCACATCACCGGCTGTACAGTAATCAACGCCATCAATAACACCCAGTCCCCGGGCACGAACCCAGTTACCGATAACGGCAGTCAGCTGTTCCTGTGCCAGATGAGTCATGACGGTGTTACTGACATCAAAGGTCGCCATTTTTACCAGATTCAGCGCGGACTCAGGCACAATACGTACATGATTATGGGTAGTCCAGGAAATTCCTTCGTTCTGCAGAATGGTATCAATACGTTTTTTTGAGCCCGGTACGATAACCACTTTCAGACCGGCAGCATGCAGCATGGCAATATCCCGGATGTGGCTGGAGAATACAGGGGAATCAATCAATTCGTCATCAATGTGGATAACGATGATTGCCTGATTGAACTGGTTCAGGTAGCGGAGAACATCACGTACCTGATCTGCTTTTTCGTGGATTTCCTGGGCTTTCATATGAAAAAAAGTATAGTAGTATTTCAGCAGGTGAGTAAAGAAGCCTTATGCCGGTTAGTGCCGGTTCTGCTTGCTGAATATGCAACCACAGTAATCCTGCCGGTATAATCCGTATTCTTTGGATAATTCCAGGGATCTCAGGTATCCGTTTTTTTTCTTGAAATCTGCATACAGATAGGTACTGCCATGGCTCTTTTCCAGCTGCATGCCGATTTCATTTATCTTTGCTGCATCTTTGTGGGGACTGATGCTGAGGGTTGTCGTAAAGTAATCAAAGTGATTATTGCAGGCGTACTCGTAGGCCCGGGACATCCGGAATTCATAGCATCTCCGGCATCGTTCCCCGCGTTCGGCTTCAGTCTGCAGATCCGGTTCACTGTCAGTTTTTACTGCTGCAAAATAGTCAGATACATCGTAGTCAGTTTCAACCAGATCCGGCGATTGCGGCAGTTTAGTGATGAAAGTTTTCAGTTCTTCCAGGCGCCGGGTGTATTCCTGTTCCGGGTGGATGTTGGGATTGTAATAGTATATGGTGATGTCAAAATAAGCAGAAAGAAATTCCAGGACAAAAGAGCTGCAGGGAGCACAGCATGCATGAAGAAGCAGGGTCGGTTTTGGATGACCGGCATCAAGGTCTGTCTGGATTCTGGATAACTGTTCCTGTTGCAGAACGAAAAACGGCTTATTCATATGCGGAATCACTGTATCGGGAATCAGCTAAAATTTCAATTTTATGGCAATTCATGGGGTATACTGTAGGGCGAAGTCCAGCTGTCTTATTGCAAGTGGTTATTCAGATAGTGTATACTTTTATGCAGTAATCTGACAAAATTTGCAATAATGTCAAAAAGAATAAAGTGGGGTTATATACCGTGGAGAAGACATTACCGAAGATACTGAGAGAAATGACAGTTCAGTATCCAAAGATTCCTGCTCAGTATTCCAAAAATGAAAAAAAAGTATTCCAGCCGGTTTCGTACAAGGAGTTGTATGAAATAGCCCTGAACTTTGGTGGCGGGCTTCTGAATATGGGCGTTGTTCGTGGCGATCATATCGGATTGATTTCAGATAACCGTATGGAATGGGAACAGGCCGATATGGGTCTTCTGGCAATTGGTGCCATTGACGTTCCCCGTGGTTGTGATGCTACTGAAAACGACCTTCGTTTTATTCTGGCTACTGCTGAATGTAAACTGGTAATTGCAGAAAACCCCCGTCAGATTGAACGGATTGTGGGCTTAAAAAGCAATCTGCCTGATTTGAATAAAATGATCTGCTTTGAATCTTACAGCGATGAACTGAAGGAAAAAGCAGCTGGCCTTGGCGTTACGCTGTATACCTTCCAGCAGATTGTTACTGAAGGTGCTGCATGGCGCGAAAACAACGCCGGTGTTGTAGAAGCAGAACTTGATAAAGGCCAGGAAAACGATCTGGCTACCCTTATTTTTACTTCAGGTACTACCGGTGAACCAAAGGGTGTAATGCTGACCCACGGTAACTTTATTGCCCAGCTGCCTGACCTGCAGAACCGTATTTATGTACATCCCGGTGAACGCATTATTTGTGTTCTTCCTGTATGGCATGCATTCCAGCGTGCCTGTGAATATGTAATCCTCAGCCAGGGTGGTGCCCTCTGTTACTCCAAACCGATCGGATCAATCCTGCTGAAAGACCTTGAAGCCCTGAACCCGCATATTATGCCGGCAGTACCACGCGTATACGAAGCACTGTATGACGGTATCAACAAGGCAATGCGTAAAACCGGTGGTATTGTATACAACCTGTTCCGTTTCTTTACTGCTGTTGCCCTGCTGCAGTGCCGCATGAGCCGCCGCATGTTCCGGAAGACAGCCCGTTTTAAGAATGACCACATTATCCTTACCTGGATAGTATTCTTTATTCCCTGGCTGCTGCTTACACCATTGAAGGCTTTGGGAAGCAAACTGGTGTTCAGTAAGGTACGTGCAAAGCTGGGAACAAACTTCCGTGCCGGTGTATCCGGAGGTGGAGCTCTTCCTCCAGCTATTGATGAATTCTTCTGGGCTGCAGGTGTAAACGTTGTAGAAGGTTACGGTCTGACCGAAACTTCTCCAGTAGTTGCAGTTCGTCCGGTAGATGCACCTATTTTTGGAACCGTTGGTAAACCACTGGATGGTGTTGAAGTACGCATCATCGGAGAAAGCGGAGAAGTTCTTCCAAACGGCAAGAAGGGTGTTGTGCAGGTTCGTGGACCTATCGTAATGCAGGGTTACTACAACAAACCGGAACTGACCAAAAAGGCCATTGATGAAGACGGCTGGTTTGATACCGGCGATATTGGTATGAAGACTGTTACCGGAGAAGTTGTTATCCGTGGACGTATGAAGGATACCATCGTTCTTCGTGGTGGTGAAAACATCGAACCGCTGCCGATTGAAATGAAAATGTCTGAATCACGTTTCATTCAGCAGAGCATTGTTGTCGGTCAGGATGAACGGTTCCTGACGGCACTGATTGTACCGGCAGAAGATGAAATCAAGATTTGGGCCCGTGAAAACTATGTTGAGTATGATACCTATGAGAACCTGCTGAAGAAGCCGGAAATCATCAAGTTCTACAAGACAGAAGTACAGACTTTGATCAGTACGAAAACCGGATTCAAGCCGTTTGAAATCATCAATGATTTCACTCTGCTGGCTAAACCGTTTGAAGTTGGACGCGAACTTTCGCCAAAACAGGAAATGATGCGCTACAAAATCTTTGAACTGTACGAAAAAGAAATCAAGGCAATGTACAGCGATAAATAATAGAAAAGGGCACTGAGAACGTTCTCGGTGCCCTTTTTTTATGATGAGGTAAGAATCCGCAGCCAGCAGTTACTGGAGGCGGATTTTTTTTGCACCGGATTTACGGTCCAGCTGAGGATGTTCCAGGGCTGGATGGTTGGCAGGAACGGAGATCAGGTCTCCGGAAGAAAATGCTGCTTCCGGTGCCTGTACCAGTGTAAGGCCCAGCTCGGAACAGCTGTACCGGGCAGAGGACCGGTCGTACAGGGAAATTGCGTCAGACACGACACGAATGGCAGTGCCGTCGGTGCCATTCTCTGTCCCTGTAACGGTTGATGCCAGCACAAAAGAAAGACTGGCCCGGTCTTTTGGTAAGCCGGATTTATCGCTCAGTTTGTGCAGTTTTGCCGGTGCCGTTTTCTCCGTATTCAGGACAAAGTGACACCACTTGCCGCCTTTTTTTCCTTCCATGGGACATTCGCCGGCATGGGGACAAGGTGAAACGATATGCATCTTTTTGCGGATAAAAGCTGCCCGCATAAGGGAAACAAAGCGGGCAGCACGGGGAATACCCGGTTCAATCAGCAGCATGGTAGCTTTTTCGTCTGCATAGGACATGAGCAGTTCGCAGTCTTTCTTTGCAATTTCTTCCAGTGGTTTTTCAGAGTTCCAGTACTGTTCGTTGAACATATTGGCACAGGTAATAAGCTGGGCTTTTCTGCGGATTGCAGTTCCTGATTCACCTTTTACCCGGACAATGTGCCAGGGTTTCTGGTCAGGAGTGGCCGGTGCTGTTTTGGAAACAACTTTCAGAAACAGTTCTTCGCCCAGTGCAAGGGCATTCTGGGAAATATCAAGGCAGTAACAGGTAATCTCTTTTGTGCGCAGTTCAGGTCGTGCCAGCCACAGAGCCATGACTACAGTCAGAGGTCCGGACCCGATGTCCAGAATAACGGAATCATCAGTCAGATGGGCAAAGGCAGCGGCCGGGAAACCGGTGAACAGTGGAGTCATGCGGACCAGATTCCACCAGGTAAAATAGCGGGTATAGGCTGAAAGCTGCCGTGTTTCGTTCATGTAGCCGATGCGGCGGGAATTCCGTTCATCGGTCAATGAATGTGAAAGTTCCTTAATAACATCAGGCAGCTGCTGCAACTGTTTTGCGTTCAAGGGCTGAATGTCCTGTACCAGCTGGTCAAAGTTCTGCAGAATCTCCTGTGATTCCTTCGGGAGCCGTGCAAACAGTGGCTGAGGTTTGGGAGCTGGTTTCCGGTGGGTGTCAGGAGTGTTGTGTGGGCGTGCAGGACGCTCTGATTTAGTTTGTGTTTTCATTGGTCTTATGAAGTGTGCGGTAAATGTTCAGTAAGGTACCGCGGATTTCGTTCAGCTGCTGCATGGAGTCAGCAGTCTTTGAATTTACATCAATATCAGCAATCAACTGGTTACGGGCGCCCTCAATAGTGAACTTTTTTTCATAGATCAGGTATTTCAGACGCATAATCTGCTGAACGTCACGGGTAGAGTACACGCGCCGGCCGGATAAATCCTTTTTGGGAGTGATGGAAGGTACAACTTCTTCCCAGTAGCGGAGTACGTGTGCTTTTATTCCCGTGAGTTGTTCAACTTCACCAATGCTGAATTGTGCCATTACTTGTGATCCCGGTCGCGGTCACGGTCTTCCCACTTCTGGCGGCTGGCTTTCAGCTCCAGAAGGACAGGAATCTTATCAAAACCAAGATCAGCGCGGATTTTATTTTTCAGGTATGCCAGGTAGGTTGGCTGTACTACTTCCGGACGGGTAGCAAAAAGCAGGAATTGTACCGGATTGGTACTGGTCTGGGTCATGTACCGGATCTTGAAGCGGGCACTGCGGCTGGCAGGCGGTGGATATGCTGCTACCCAGTCTTTCAGTGCGGTATTCAGGGAAGCCGTATCAATCTTACGGGTCAGCTGATTGTAGATTTCCATGGAAGTATTCAGCAGCTGCTTGATACCGGTGTTTTCTTTTGCGGAAATGGCAACAACGGGAACATATTCCATGTGGCCGAACATAACCTTGATGTTCCGTTCGGCATCTTTGAATACCCGTTTTTCCTGCACCTGGGTATCCCATTTATTCAGGCAGAAAATCATACCGCGGCCACGTTCATACGCCAGGGAAATCAGTTTTTTATCCTGTTCGGTAAGACCTTCATTGGCATCCATCATGTAGAACACGATGTCGCAGCGGTCCAGGGTTTTAATGGCACGGGTTACCGAGAAATACTCAACGTCTTCAGTAACTTTTGCCTTGCGCCGGATACCGGCGGTATCCAGAACCTGGAACTGGCGGTTCTTAAAGGTGAATGAACCTTCAACAACATCGCGGGTTGTACCGGCGTAGTCTGAAACGATGGAGGCTTCAGAGTTGGTCAGCAGATTTGAAAGAGTAGATTTACCGGTGTTCGGTTTGCCCATGATGGCAATCTTGATGGGGTGTTCTTCTTCACCTTCTTCAACACGGGTAAAATCAAGACGCTTGATCAGGGCCTCGTACAGTTCCGGAATGTGGTCTCCATGTTCGGCGGAAATGAACATCAGTTCTTCAAAACCGTACTGATAAAAGTTATAGGCGTCTTCTTCATTGCGGCCACCTTCCGTTTTGTTGACGGCAGCAATAAGTTTGGGCCAGTAGGGGCGAAGCAGGTTGATGAACTCTTCATCTTCTCCGGTTACGGTACCGGCTTCAAGCAGCAGAAGGATAACGTCTGCGGTTTTCAGTGCTTCAATGGATTTTTGTACAACCAGTTCATCAAGAACAGCTTCCATGGTACCGATATCGCGTTCCAGTTTGAAACCTCCGGTATCAGTAACGCGGACTGGCATGTCGTTGATGAAGGCAGTTTCGCTGATTGGGTCACGGGTAACGCCGGGAGTCGGGTCAGTAATGGCACGCCGCTTATGAAGCATACGGTTAAACAGTGTTGATTTACCGACATTCGGGCGGCCAACAATTACCACATGCGGAAGGTTGCGGTATTTCTTTGAGCGGTCATAGAGAGGAGCCAGGTCTTCCTGGTTTTCCATGGTCAGTTCTTCGTTTTCCTGCATTAGTGTTCCTGTAAAAAAGTTTCAAGTTCAGCACGTACAGCCTGAGCAGAGGGCAGCTGCAACATGCGTTTGGATAAATGTGTTAAGTCAGTGATGTCGTAGTTTGCCAGAATCGATTTGGCTTTGGCAATACGGGAAGCCGACATACTGAGCGTTCTGATACCCAGACCTGCCAGGAAAAGGATACCTTCCTGGTTTCCGGCAAATTCACCGCATACAGACAATCCGATGTTTGCTGAAGAAGCGGTCATATGGGTAGTGGTAATCATTCTGAGCAGTGCCGGGTGCAGTTCATCAAAGAGGGAAGTAACGCTGGCATTTTCCCGGTCAACGGCTATGGCGTACTGGGTCAGGTCGTTGGAACCGATGGAAAAGAAAGAAACCTTTTCTGCCAGAAAGTCAGACACCATAACGGCAGCCGGCGTTTCAACCATGATACCCAGGGGAGTATCTTTCTTGAAGGGAATATCAGCTTCTGTCAGTTCTTTCTGTACTTCTTCAATAATGGCGATAACCCGGTCCAGTTCTTCTACTGAAGATACCAGCGGAATCATGATTTTAAGGTTTCCGAAAGTGCTGGCACGGTACAAAGCCCGTAGCTGTGATTTAAAAAGATCAAGGTGGGCAAAGCAGAACCGGATGGCACGGAGACCCAGCAGCGGGTTTTCTTCTTTGACCGGAGAGTAATTGGAAAGGGCAATTTCCTTATCTGCTCCGGCATCGAGCGTACGGATGGTAACCGGCTTGTCACCCATGATGGTCAGCACTTTAGAGTAGGCCAGGAACTGTTCCTCTTCTGTAATGGAAGAATCCTGCATGAAAAGGAATTCTGTCCGGAAAAGTCCGATACCGTCGGCGCCGTCCTGTAAGGCAAGCTCTGCTTCCTGAACACTGGCAATGTTGGCATACAGGGTGAACGGAGTTCCGTCTTTTGTCATGGCCGGCTGGAAGGTGAATTTTTCTATCAGTTCCTGTTCTTTCTTCAGGCTCTGTACCTGGGCTTCATAGGCGGTTTTCGTAGCCTCATCGGCTTCCTTGATGATTTCACCCTTGTTGGCATCAACAATAATCTCTTCTCCCTGAGAAAAAAGTGCCACACAGTTGGAAACGCCGGAAATGTAGGGAACTTTATACGCACGGGCCAAGATGGCAACGTGACTGTTCAGTCCCCCATCTTCAGTGATTAAAGCGGCTACCGGTTTCTGTGAAAATACCAGGGCATCACTGGGATTCATGGTTTTTGTAACGATTACTGCATTGCTGGGAATATCTTCAATGGTGGGAGATTCATTCCGTTCCAGCAGGTTCAGAACTTTTCCGTAAACATCAGTAATATCGCCGGCACGTTCAGCCAGGTATTCAACACCTGAGTTCCGGAGCATATTGGCGTATTCTTCTACTTTCTGGGAAAGGACCCACTCAATGTTATAGTTCTGTGCCTTATAGGTTTCCTGAACCAGTTTCAGGAATTCCGGATCCGTAAGCATCATGGCATAGGTGGTAAAGATTTCTGTCTGTTCTTTTGTTTCAGATTCAATACCAGCCTGCAGGTAATCCAGGACATTCTGGCGGGCAATACTGAACCGTGCCCAGCCGTCATCCTTTTCATCTCCGGAGACAGTGAACTGCTTGATGTGAGTAGAATCTGCATTGAGGATATAAGTTGGGCCAGTGCCGATACCAGACGACACTTTAATTCCCTTGTAGGTGATCACATTCCGATTATAAAAGACTTCTATACTTTTGTAAAAGCGTTCAATGTCATATACTTTTTTTATGGCTAAAGAAAAAGAGAGTTTTGAAAAGAAAAAAAACAGTACCGGCGTCAGTGCAGCTTTCTGGATCGTTTTTGCCCTGATTCTGCTCATTCTGTTTCTGGTAAACCGTGACAGAATTCTGACGGTTCTGCAGAATACCGGTTTTTTTGGAAAAGTGTTTGGTTCTGAACCTGAGTTTGTGGTAAACCATCAGTCAAAAGAGAAAAAACAGCCGCTGGCAGAAATAGAAGTTCAGGAACAGACCTTTGTGTTTGAACCTGAAGAACATACGGGAACTGACTTTACCGAAGAACCACCGGCATTAGTTCTGAAACCGGTAACCCAGCCGGAAAAAACGGATGAACCGGTAAAACCCGCAGAACCTGAACCCAAAAAGACAGAGCCTGCAGTAAAACAGGAAACACCCGCGCAGACAGCACAGATGGAACAGCATTTATGCTTTATCCAGATAACCAGTGATGGTTCGGTAGTCCGCAAGGAAATTACCCGCTCAATCAATAAAACCAACATGCCTCTGACGGCAGCACTGAATGCTCTGCTGAAAGGACCTGATTTACGGGATCTGGAAGCAGGATATATGTCATTGATTCCTGAAGGTACCCGTCTGTTAGGTGCTTCGGTTTCCAACGGGGTTGCTACCATCAATTTCAGTGATGAGTTCCGCTATAACCCCTACGGTGCAGAAGGCTATAACGGGCAGCTGATGCAGGTTGTGTACACGGCAACAGCGTTTGGAAACATTACCAGCGTACAGTTCCTGATCGAAGGTGAAAAAACAGATTTTCTGGGTTCAGAGGCAATTTATATCGGTGCCCCCTTACCCCGGTCAACGTTCAGATAAAATCGTATCCCAGCGTACGAGCATATCTTCAAGATAGGCACTGTGCTGGCGGTAATAATCGGTATAACAGTTAAGCTCCTGGTATGCGACATATGTTTCATCCAGGGGCTTTATTTTTCTGATGGCACAGGTCCATTTTTCACTGTCTTTATCCGGAGCATAGAGCACTTTAGAGTACAGACCGTCATTGGTGTAGGTAAGGGTAGAGTTGGGCAGATAGACATAGCTGCCACCCATACTCTGAAGGAAATCGTAGGCCTGCATCTGCATGAATGCAGCAGAACCATCAGAACAGGGCATATTTACAGCAACATGAATGACACTATCAATGGCACGGACATAGGGGTACAGTTCAATCCACTGATCATCAATGGCCTTGTCCGCTGCAGGGATTTTCCGTGCAGCCAAGAGAGATGGTGGAACATCCGTAAAGCCTGAAAAATCCTGGAAACTGGTGTCATCTGAGCTTTCAAGAATACCCATGGTTACAGCTTCAAATAACGGTTCACCTTCTTCACTGGTGATGGAACGGAGGTTGAATAGCGGCATATAGAACTGCCAGCACAGATTGACGTTGCCGCCAAACTGCAGGAATTCCTGGGTCAGGTACAGGTCTTTTGAAAGGTCGATGCCGTTCAGATGTTTCCGGCGTCCGGCCAGTTCATAGAGCATATCATGGGCGTAGTTGATGGTTTCAATCTGGCTGTCAGTCAGGAAGTCGGGGAATGATTCTCCGATGATGGAAATGTAATCGGCAGCAGGATCAAGGCGGATGTAGGTAGTGATGTCGGTATCCCGGGAGAAAACCCTGAGGGCGATGGTTGATTCGTCATAGGCAAGGAAACCGATATAGGTTTCGGCCTCAAAAGTTGTATCACGGTAGAAGATGTACTGGCCTGAGATGTCAGGAGTATCGGTGATTCCGGGAAGGGCAGAAAGGGCTGCGGGAATGACGGCGGTGAAAATTAAAACGGCTATGAGGGTAGAAAACTTTTTGCGGGTAGTCATACCTTCATAATAAAAAAAAAGAGGTTATCCGTTAAGGGGATAACCTCTTTTGGATCAATCAGTTCATTCAGGCGTTGAGGGCAGCAAGCTGTTCAGTTACGATGCGTACTGCTTCTTTTACAGCGTCTTCCGGCAGCAGTTTCTGAGCTTCCGGTTCGGTTCTCAGTTTCAGTTCTACGTTAGGCAGGTTCTTTTCTCCAACGGTAATGCGGATAGGGAAACCAATCAGGTCCATATCGTTGAACTTAACACCAGGGCGTTCGTTACGGTCATCAAGAAGTACTTCAATACCGGCTTTGGTCAGCTCTGCATACATCTTGTCTGCTACTTCCTTCATGACACCATCGTATTTGATCGGAACGATTGCTACCTGATACGGAGCGATACTCATTGGGAACATGATGCCTTTTTCATCGTGGTAGGTTTCGATGATTGAAGCCAGGGTACGGTCAACACCGATTCCGTAACATCCCATGAGAGGTGTTACCGGTTTTCCGTCCTGACCCAGGTAGGTTACGTTCATGGATTTGGTGTATTTATCACCCAGCTTGAAGATATGTCCCAGTTCGTTACCTTTTTTGCTGTAGAACGGTTTACCGCATTCAGGACAGGCGTCTCCTACAACAGCAGTACGAACATCGCCAACCATGAATGGAGTATAGTCACGGGTCGGTTCAACGTGTTTGATGTGGTAACCTTCTTTGCCGGAGCCTGCAAAGGCATCGTGCATATCGCATACTGACAGGTCCTGGATGATAGGGCATTTGAGGGTGCGTGGACCAACGAATCCGTGTGGAGCACCAGCCATATCCATGATTTCTTCACCTTCAGCAAGACACAGGTCTGAACATTTCAGAAGGCCGGCAAGTTTTGCTTCGTTTACTTCCAGGTCACCGCGGATAAGTACACAAACATATGAAAGCGGATAGTAGGTAAAGTTGCCTTCAGTTACCTGTTTGAAGTTCTTTCCACCGGTAGCATTGCTCAGGTCAAGTCCGCAGTTGATGACGCGGTAGATAAGGGCTTTGATGAACCGTTTTGAAGTAGTGCCGAAGAATTTTTCCATGTCTTCAATGCTGAATACTTCAGGAGTAGCAACTTCTTCAACAGCCAGGTCGGTTTTAACCTGTGGCTTGCCTTCGTCATCGGTAGGAAGGTCCGGTTTGCAGGCTGCTTTTTCAACGTTGGCTGCATAACCACATTCACAAAGCATCAGGGTATCATCCCCTACAGGAGATTCAATCATGAATTCTTCTGATCCTGAACCACCCATGTTACCGGTATCAGCTTTAACGGAGATGGTTTTAAGACCCATGCGTTTGAAGATATTGCGGTAGGCTTCTGCTACATTTTCGTAAGAAGCATCAAGGGATGCCTGGTCTGCATCAAAAGAATATGCATCCATCATGGTGAATTCGCGTCCGCGCATTACACCGTAGCGTGGGCGGATTTCATCACGGTATT
>JAKSTT010000054.1 GCA_024413635.1 Treponemataceae bacterium
TGTGTGTCATCCCGAACTTGATTCGGGATCTCTCATCAGAACAGTTGGTTTTCTACAAAGAAATGGGGATTGACGGCTTCTCCAAAAAGCCGCAGTTCCCAGTGTAAGTGAGGTCCGGTGGCAAGTCCTGTGCAGCCGGACCTTCCTATTTCTTCACCTTTCCGCACCATCTGGCCTTCTTCTACAGTAAAGCTGTCCATGTGGTAATAGAGGCTGTACAGTCCTGGCAGGTGCTCAATAACTACACTCCAGCCGGTACTGTTCCGGTATTCAGCCAGAACGACTTTTCCGGCTCCGCAGGCCCAGACCGGGGTTCCTACCGGTACTCCGTAGTCTACGCCATAGTGCAGGTTGGTGGACTTACTTCCCGTATTATACTGATATACCCGGCGGTCGCCGAAAAAGCTGGTATACCGTCGCGAAGCGCATGGTTCCATAAAGGGGCCGTCATAGTAGATAGCGGTATTATCTGTTGTGAAAAGCACATCATTCAGCCGGTCAATCTGGGCTGCCCGCTGTTTTGAATTATCCGTCTTAATGGCTGTGTTTCTGGCATCAAGATAGAGTGTTTCGCTGACAAATTCCTTTTCATCAACAGTAACCGGCAGCAGAATGACATCCGGTGTTTCCGGATCATTAAGGTAATTTACTTCCAGCAGGTATTCACCCGGTTCAATCCAGGTACTGGTTGGTACCATGCCGAACCACACCGGCGGATTCTGGCGGACATAATACATGCCGGTTGCCGAAATCTTTTTAGTGTTTTTTTCTTCATCGGCTTCAATCACACGGTACAAGGTCAGCTCAGCAGTATCCGGCAGGGTCTGGTCCTCGTAGCCATGCATGGTAACTGCCAGATACACCGGGTCCCCCGGGCAGATGGTACTGCTGTAATCACAGGTAACGTAATAGTCAGACAGAATGGTGGGGTCGTCCTTGGAAAGACAGCTGGTGTAGAGATGGCTGGACACAATCAACGAAAAAAATAAAACCCTGCAGATGATACCTTTGCGCATAACTAAAGTATCGGCAGGGTTTGCCATTTTGCCGGAAAGTTTTAATGACTTTTTTCTGCAGTTGTAACCATCATCTGTGGTGTTTCAATGCCGTTGAAGGTATTGCGGTTAATCTGGTATACCACATCAAGACGGTCACGTACGTCAAAATCACGTTTCAGGTGCTCGCTGCTGTTCCACCAGAGGGCCGGCCACTTGGTCCGTCCGCAGTTGAATGTCAGCTTCAGGTGGACTTTTTCCACTTTGCCGATAACGTCAGCCTGCATCAGCTGCAGCCGCTGGCTTAAAAAGGTCAGCGGTGGGTTTTCAGGTCCATAGGGCTCAAAACGGTCTACCAGTTTCAGAATATCCGGTGTCAGGTACTGTTCCGGTAATTCTGCATCAATGGCAATAGGCAGGTCGGCTGCTTCAGGAAACTCCATGGCAGGGGCGTACCGGGCAAACCGCTCCAGCAGTTCCGGAACCTTTTCTGCAGGAAGTCCGAATCCACCGGCAAAGTCATGGCCGCCGTGATGGGTAAAGAGATCCGCATTGGCATTGAGCAGACTGCAGACATCGTATCCACGGGCACTTCTGATGGATCCGGTGGCTTCCGTATCACTGGTATAGGTGATGACAACGGAGGGTACTTTATAGGTCTGTGCCAGTTTGTTGGCCGTAATGCCGGTAACACCCCGGTTGATACGTTTATCTACACAGACGGTCATATTGTTGCTGTAGGTTGCAAGACTTTCCCAGGCTGCGTGCTCGGCAATGCCCCAGGCTTCATTTCCCAGGTCTTTCCGTGCCCGGTTCATTTCCATGATTTCACAGGCAAGGCGTTCACGGATGCCGGCATCCTTTTCCGTCAGCAGGTCCAGTGCTTTACCCGGTTCGCCCAGACGGCCGGCAGAGTTCAGGACCGGTGTTACTGACCAGCTTAAATCTGTTGCACTGATGCGTTTACCCAGCAGTCCCTGTTTATTGCAGATTTCCAGTAAGCCCGGACGGATGGTACCGCGGTTCATGGCGTTAATGCCCTGCCGTACCAGGATACGGTTTTCATCTTTCATGGGCATGATGTCTGCCAGCGCTGCCAGTGCTACCAGCTGCAGGTCCAGGTCATCCCGGAGAGCGGTATTTTGGGTAGTAGTGGATTTCTGAATGAACGTAACGAAAATATTGTAAAAAGCGTCAATTTCAGTCGACTCAATACCGCTGTCATCGTACAGGGCAATACGGGACATGCTTTTCAGACGGAGCAGCGACATGTCAC
This sequence comes from Treponemataceae bacterium, assembly GCA_024413635.1. Lineage (GTDB taxonomy): Bacteria > Spirochaetota > Spirochaetia > Treponematales > Treponemataceae > Treponema_I. The sequence goes on from JAKSTT010000054.1 coordinate 2,272, forward strand.
CTAAGGATGGCATCAGCTGTGCCGCCTGTGGGCGTAAATCCAGAAAATTGAACTCAACGCCGGTTCCAAAAGCCCTTGTCAGCATTTTCTGCTGTACCGGTCCGTCCCAGACGAAAATCTGCTGGCCCCGCAGAAAGGGCAGCAGACGGGTATTCTGAATGGACAGCAGCCCGTCCATGTAGGTTTCGGTAAACCGTTCCTTTACCACCAGATTCTGGGTCTTGATGCATTCTACGGCAATGCCTTCGTTAATGGGCCGCAGGTTCATCAGGCAGATTTCCTGCTTGTACAGTTCAGTCTGGGCAAAGCGGAGCGCTGATACCAGCTTGTAGGCTACGGCACAGCCGGAAATATCCTTGAACGGGTAGCCGCAGTCGGCAACTTTCGGGTTGACAACGATAGTACCTGCCGGTAGTGGATCCTGCGGGTTATGGTGGTCCGTTACGATGACATCAATCTGTTTCTCGTTGGCGTAGGCGATTTCTTCAATGTTGCTGATGCCGCAGTCAACGGTAATGATCAGGCTGCCATAGCTGGCGGCAAATTCATCAATGGCGGCTTTTGACAGTCCGTATGCCTCATCACCCTGAGGTACCCGGTATGATACATCCATGCCAAGGCTCAGCAGGTAATCATAGAGCAGGGCTGTACTGGTAACCCCGTCCACATCCCGGTCTCCAAAAATAAGGACCTTTTCACCTTCTTCCCTGGCGTCCAGAATACGGTCTACCGCATCCTCCATGGTTGAGAATAAAAATGGATTGTGCAGGTAGCGCTTATCGTCTTCAAGAAAAAACAGCAGGTCTTTTCCCGTGGTTAATCCACGGCGCACCAGCACGCTGGCAGTGAGCATATCGGTTCCGTAGCGGCCGGCCAGTTCCTTTACCAGCTCGGCAGCCACCGGTTTTTTTTCCCATTGTGGCATATATCAGTGAATTTCCTTATAAATCAGCGGTTTCTGTTCCGGTACAGTGCTGCCATAGGTAATGGCGCTTTCAAGCATGGGAAGTGCTGATGCAAAGCAGTCTTCGTCTTTGCCGTATACCTGCATGATCAGCTCTCCTTTGTGGACATAGTCCCCCTGTACTTTGTGCAGAATAAATCCTGCATCGGGACAAACGGCGTCACTGGTAGTATTTCTTCCGACACCCAGCGTAACACCGGCAAGACCGCAGGTATAGGCATCAATGGAAATATAGCCGTCTGCAGCAGCGGTAACATTCCGGGTATACCGGCTGCGGCGTGATTTTGATTCCCAGTCTTTCATGACCTGTTCAGCATTTCCGCCCTGCAGGGTAACGTTTTTCAGGAACAGTTCCAGTGCTTTTCCGCTTTCTACAGCCTTCCGGCACAGGGCGACACCTTCATCCTTTGTAGCAGCCTTTCCGCCAAGAATCAGCATTTCGGCGCCCAGGGCATAGGTCAGTTCCGTTACGTCTTCAGGACCACAGCCTTTCAGTACGTCAATGGTTTCTTCAATTTCAAGCCAGTTACCGGTACAGCGTCCCAGTGGTGTTTCCATGTTGGTAATCAGTGCGCTGGCTTTTTTACCCATGGCCTGGGCAGTCTTTACCAGACTCTCTGCCAGTGCAATGGAGTCTTCTACTTTCTTCATGAAGGCACCGCTGCCGTATTTAACGTCAAATACCAGGGCATCAGAACCTTCGGCAACTTTTTTTGACAGGATACTGGCAGTAATGAGCGGAATGGATTCAACCGTTCCGGTAACATCGCGGAGTGCATACAGCAGACGGTCTGCCGGTACTACTTTTGCCGTCTGTCCGGTCATGGCAAAACCACATTCCTTCAGGTATGCACGGAATGTATCGGGTTCCAGCTTCACATTGAAGCCGGACATGGATTCCAGTTTATCAAGGGTTCCGCCGGTATGGCCCAGGGCACGGCCGGACATCATGGGCACCGTAACTCCGCAGGCGGCAACAATGGGGGCCAGTGGCAGGGAAATCTTGTCACCGACACCACCGGTGGAGTGTTTGTCGACAAACGGTCCGGTAAGGCCTGCAACGCCGTTCAGTTCAATAACGTCTCCGCTGTGGAGCATGATTTCGGTCAGGTTTCCGGTTTCGGCAAAGGTCATGCCGTTAAAGTATACGGCCATGAGCCAGGCAGAAACCTGGTAGTCAGGAATGTCGCCTTTTACGTAGCCGTCGATAAGGAACTGCAGTTCTTCACGGGTCAGTTCACTGCCTTTCGGGTTCAGTACGGACCCACGTTTTTTCATAATGACATCAGTTGCTCTCATAGTATTGTCCTTTATAAAACGCCCAGTTCCAGGGTATTCAGTCGTGATTCAGCTGCCTGGCAGATCAGGTACATGAGCAGGTCATGCATCTGCCGGACAGATCCGGTATGTACGGGTAACCGGCGTGACTCTGCAGGAGTCAGGGTGGTAACACCGTTCAGATAGGTAAGTGCTTCTGCACAGAGGGGATACATATCCTGATACGCAGAATCTCCTGAACAGTCGGTACAGACAAATCCCTGCCGGTAGCTCTGATAGTATACCATTGATTGCGGGCTTTGTCTGAGATAATCCATAAGAGATGTTCCGCAGCAGGCACAGGTGGTACTGTCCGGCTGGACTCCCAGTACTGCCAGATACCGCCAGAGAAACCGGAGTAACGCCAGATGACTGTCTTCATCGCTTGATATTTCCAGTCCTGCAAGAAAGCCGGTGGCCAGCTGCCAGATGGCCGGGAACTCGTTATCCGTATTACCGCCACGGGTTTTCATCAACAGTTCTGCTACCAGGCTGCCACAGGCATTCTTGTACAGATTTTCCCGCAGGCTGGGATGGAATGCCTGCACGTCAAAATCAGTAATCTTTATGGATTTCTTTGCGGTATCGTTGTACAGCCACATGGTTCCGCAGTGAAAGGGCGATACCAGTGACCGCATCTTGCTTTTCCGGCCACCGTAGAGTACTGCATCAAAAATGCCCCGTTCCGGTGAAAGTATGGTAACGCTGATATTGGATTCACCGAAAGGTCTGGTTGCCAGTACTAATGCCGGAGTAAAAAAACTGCGTTCCATAGGGAGCCAGTATACCATATTTACAGAGACGGTGTAATCATATATAGTGTAAGGACTACGTAAAGTTTGATTGGAGGGTGTATGGTTTTCCCATTAGAAGAACTGGTAAAATTCAAAGGTAACGTATACGAAATTACATCAGCTGCTAGCCGCCGTGCTTTCCAGCTTTCTATGCTTAAAGATCCTATCATTGAACAGCACGATGACAAAATCGTGTCTCTCGGTGCACGCCAGCTGTTTACCGAAGAAGTTCGCTATCAGATTGGTGACTGATTACTGCTGATACCACATATTCAATGAGTTTTGATTTGAAAACGGGAATGTTTCATGCAGATGCTGCGGGGAACATTCCCGTTCTTGTTATATTTGCCCCTACTGCCACCGGAAAGACCGACCTGGTATACCGTCTTTTTGCCCGGGACAGCGACTCACCCCTTGCAGGCCGCGCAGAAATAATCAGTGCCGACTCCATGCAGGTATACAAAGGTATGGACATTGGTACGGCAAAGCCTGACGCTTCCTTTCTTTCAAAACTGCCGCACCGCATGATAGATCTGTGTACGCCAGACGTACAGTTTGGCAGTGGTGAATTCAATGCCCTGGCAGACCGGTACTGCCGCGAAATCATCGCAGAAGGAAAACTGCCCGTAATCTGCGGAGGAACTGCATTCTACATCAAGAATTTTGTCTACGGTTTACCTGATACACCTGAAGCCGATGAGGAAACCCGGAATCTGGTGGCACACCGGATGGAAACTGAGGGTGCAGAAGTTCTGTGGAATGAACTCAAAGAACGTGATCCGGAGAGTGCCGCAAAAATCCATATCCATGATGAATACCGGATACGGCGGGCTCTGGAAGTATGCATCAGTACGGGGAAAAAGCGGTCTGATTTCGGTCAGCAGGACACTCCGCGAAGCGGCTATGCATGTACGGTACTCAGTCTGGAACGGCCACGGGAAGAACTGTACCAGCGGATTGATATGCGGGTAGACATGATGATGGCAGCAGGACTACCGGAAGAGTTTGACCGTCTGGCAGCAGCCGGATACACGAAAGACGACCCTGGCATGCAGGCCATCGGATACCGGGAATTTTTCATGGTTCCCGAAGAAAACGGACAGCGGAATCTGGAAGCGGTGGCAAGGATGATCAAGCATGATACCCACCGGTATGCCAAGCGGCAGGAAACCTTCATAAAAACCATGGCCTGTGCCCGTGGAATTGCCGCTGATGACCGGGATGCAGTGTGGACCGCACTGCAGACTATTGCCGGATCCGGTTTTTACGGCTGATTTTTTTTTCACTTTTTTTCTTTTTTTTTCTGCAAAACTGAAATTTTTTTCCTGCCAGACATACATATACCTCTATGAGGTTTTGTATGAAAATGAAACATAGTATCTGCAGTCTGGTTATGCTCCTCATGGGAACGGTTTTCCTGTGGGCACAGAATAGCTATGACTTTGTAAACCAGGATGTGACGGAGATTGTCTATGCCCTTTCTCTGGCACGGAATTTCCCCATTGTCTGTGATGACACCGTACAGGGCAACGGCAGTTTCCGGTATAGCGGCGGATCCTTTGATACTGCTTTTGATTCCTTCCTGCTGGCAAACCGTCTGTATGTCACCAAGGAAAAGGACCGGTGGGTCATTTCCCGGCTGAAGGTAACCTGTGATGACAGGGGACACGTGGCAGTAGACGCCTGTGATGTCCTTCCGGAACGTATCTTTGAGCAGCTTTCCCTGGAAAGTGAGCAGGTGGTAGTCTGGGAATCAGTTCCCTCTGTGCCCGTATCAATCCACACCGCCAATGTGACTGCAGCAGAAGCATGCTCCCAGATTCTGTCGCGGTTTTCAGGCTATACGGTAGAAGACCGGGGGGCTACCGTTCAGGTAAAACTGGCCGTGGACTCCTTTGGAGCCTTTCTTTCAGAAACGGTTACTGCCAGTGAACCGGTGCAGCTGACTGCCGGTAAAAAGGGTCTGTACTCCGGAACACTGCGCAGTGCCACCTTTGACCAGTTGTGTACTGCCTTAAAGGATGCCGGCGGCGTAGAATACAGTCTGCAGATTCCCGGGTATACGCCGGTACCGGACTGTTCCTTTGAGAACCGGACGCTTTCCTGGTGTCTGGACCTGTTCTGCGAAAGTGCCGGTGTATCCTGGTACCGTGACGGGGACTTATACGTTATCTGTGAAAAAATCCCGTTTCCCACGATTCCCTTTGTCATCACCCTGCAGTCTGTCAGTGCAGACCGCTTTCTTGAACGGCTTCCTGCAGGGTATGACCGGCAGCTGTTTACCCGGGCCGGCAGCGATTACCGGCTGTTCTTTTCCGGTTCCAAAGCACTGTATGAACAGCTGGAATCACTGATTCCCAGTATCGACATTCCGGAAGAACGTATTTCCTATGACCTTCTGATTATCCAGACTCAGAAAAACCAGTCATCATCCTTTGGCCTAACCAGTCTCAGCTCTGCCGAATCTGCTGCCGGCACCATTGAAACTTCCGTGGAGATTACTCCCGGATTACAGTTCAATATTGATGTACCTTCACTGTTCGGCATTGCCTTTTCCCAGAAACTGGAGGCTGCCATTACGGAAAATCAGGCGGAAATCTTTGCTGATACCACGTTATACGGAATATCAGGTATTCCCATGTCATTCAGGAATACCAACACCTACCGGTACCGTGATCCCTATTTCAGTGCAGAGTCCGGCAGCCGGGTAGATACGGGCATAACCCGTGAAATCGTTTCCGGTCTTGTACTGGAAGTAACCGGAACCGTCAGCGGCGATGGCAGCGTTACAACGGAAGTAACGGCCTCCTTCAGCCGCCAGGGAATCCAGGATGCTGCAGCAAAGGGCAATCCGCCACCGACCAGTGAAAAAATCATTACGACCAGGGTACGGGGGAAAAGCGGTGAAATCATCGTATTAAGCGGTCTGGTGCAGGATGATTCTTCTGATTCGGGAACCCGGCCGCCACTCATCAGTAAGATTCCCCTTATCGGAAAACTCTTCGGCCAGCGTGAAAAAACGGCAGAAAAGAATGAAATGGTCATTTATCTGGTTCCCCATGTTGATGACCGGGAGGGTACCGTATGACACCGTTCCAGCTTTCAACCTTATTCTGCCGCCACAATAAGGTCTGTATCCTGAAGCAGACCGACCAGTCAGTAACCGTCGGCATGACCGATGTAGACGATGAAGTACTCCAGGAGAAGATCAGGAAAGCCTTTTATCTGGACTCCGCCAACAGGGAACGGACCATTCAGTTTGCGCCGGTAGATCCGGTCCAGTGCCAGCGTATGATAGAACGGTGCGAAAATCCCCGTCAGGCGGGAGCGGAAGCCGGCACCGTTACAGATGAAGCAGATTTTGAAAGTTCTCCGGCAGTCAGTCTGATCAACGGGGTTATTCTGGAATCACTTGAACAGCAGGCCAGTGACATTCATTTTGAAATCGGAGAAACCGTCCGTATCCGGCTTCGTATTGACGGGGAACTGGTTCCCTACCGGGATATTGAGCAGGACCTGTACCAGCGGGTGGTAGTACGGCTGAAGGTTCTTGCCGGATTACAGACTGAAAACACCCGGCAGGCCCAGGATGGCCGGTTCCTCTGGTCATCTGCCGGTCTGAACTGTGATGTACGCATCTCCTGTATACCCGTGTGGAACGGAGAGAGCATCGTCCTGCGTCTGCTGCATACCAGGGGTGTCCCCTTACGGCCGGAAAAACTGGGGTTTTCAGATACCCATTTAAGTCAGCTCAGTTCCCTCTGTAACCTGAACAGCTCCCTGATTCTGGTATGCGGCCCCACCGGCTCCGGAAAAACTACCACCCTGGCTTCCCTGTTGAGTGAGGTATCCCGGGGAAACCGGAAAATCATCACCATAGAAGATCCGGTGGAATACCGGCTTCCCTTTGTGACCCAGATAGAAACCAGCCGCGGCAGTCTGGATTTTTCAGAAGCCCTGACCCGGGTATTCCGCCATGACCCGGATGTTCTCATGATCGGTGAAATCCGTGATGAAGAAACGGCCCGGATTGCCGTGCGTGCTGCCCTGACCGGTCATCTGGTATTTGCCACGGTGCATACCACCAATGCGGCCACAGCAGTACTGAGGATTCTGGATATGGGCATTGAACCCTATCTGCTTTCCAGTGTGTTTGGCGCAGCCGTTGCCCAGCGGCTGGTAAAGAAACCGGGAGGGGGACGGACGGTAACGGCAGAAGTATTGCTGGGAACTCCGGCCATCAAGGATGTGATTTACCGACGCGGCACCCAGATGGAACTGGAAACTGCCATGCAGCGGGGCGGGATGGTTACCATGCAGCATGATTATGAACAGAAAAAACTGAAGGGGGTATGTCTGTGAGAAAGGATTCATTTGAAGAATACTGCCGGCTCTGTATTCCGCTCCTGAAAAGCGGGTACGCCGTCAGCCGGGCAGCAGTCGTCATCAGTAAAATGAGTACGGCTCCCAGGGACGTGCTGTCGTTTTCACGGTACCTGATATTCATGATGCAGACCGGCTGCAGTTTTACCTATGCTGCAGAACGGTATTATACCGGTCTCCGGAAAACCGGGTATGGCGCCCTGTTTCAGGTATTTGAAGTAACGGGAAACCTGCAGCGTGCCATGGAACTGTATGTATCCCAGGGGGAAAAGAGCAGTACCCTGAAACGGAAACTGTATGGTGCCCTGCTGTATCCGGCACTGGTAATCCTGGGACTTCTGGTCCTCTGTCTTTTTCTTGCCCTTAACCGGGACCTTTTTGGTTTTGCTGCCGGTATAGACAGTATGTACCGGACTCTGGCCAAAGCAGCCGTGTTCTTTGCCTGCTGGCTTACCGGTTTTACCCTGTGGCTTGGCAGGGTGTTCAGAATCAACCAGAAAGAGCAGTTTTTCCGCATCATGGCTGCAGCACTGCTTTCAAAGACAGATCTGATAACCTGTCTCAGGCTCTGTGCCGTCAGCCAGGCAAGTCTTGCACCATATCTGGCCCAGGTATCGCAACTCCTGCAGAAAGGCTACCCGCTGGTCACTGCCTTACAGCAGCAGAAGCCCTTCCGCCATGATGACTTTTCCCTGCTTGAAGCAGCCGGTGACAGTTTGCAGCTGGCAGAAGCATTTCATGACTGTGCAGAACGGCTGGAGCGGAAAAACAGTGAGCGGCAGGAGAGGACCATGAACATGATTGAACCGGTACTGCTGTCAGGTGTGGGGGCGGTACTCCTGATGGTTACCAGAGAAGCCATCCTCCCGTATCTCACGTCATACGGAGCCATGATATGAAAAAAGACGATGGATTTACCTTTGCAGAAACCCTGGCCGTTCTTGCCATCATGCTGGTCCTTTCGGCCGGTGTGGGACTTGGTGCCATGAAATACATCGATAAGGCACGTCAGCTGCAGGCAAGAAGTCAGATCCAGCTCTACACCCTGGCACTGCAGTCTTACTATCTGGATTGCGGAACGTATCCGACACCGGAACAGGGGCTGGAGTCCCTGTGGGAACGTCCCCGGCTGTTTCCCGTGCCAAAAGGCTGGAATGGTCCCTATATAGACCGTAAGGTTCAGGAAGATCCCTGGGGAAACCGGTATCAGTACCGGAGAAAACAGGACGGAAGGATACCCTTTGTTATTTTCAGTTACGGGGCAGACGGCCGTGAAGGAGGCAGTGGAAATGAAGCAGACATTGTTTCCTGGCAGTAACGGAATCCGGGACGGAGGATCGGCACTACTGTCCGTTCTGGTGTTGATGCTGGTGGTGACCGGACTGCTGCTCTGTGCCGTAACCCTTACGGAAACACAAATCGCTGCCCTACGGCTGCAGCTGCAGGAGGCAATGCCATGAACCTGATGGAAACAATTATTGTCCTGATGCTTCTGGTGCTGCTGGGATCAGTCTGTGTGCCCCTGACGGCAGCACTGGCAGAAAAGCAGGAAACCCTGCTGCAGCTGCGTTCAGAACTGATTGACCTCAGGTATGGAAAAGGAGAATGACATGGTGTTGGAAAGTAATCAGTATGATGTGTATGAAATCCCGGTTCCGGAAGAAGTGGAACGGGTGGAAGTTCAGGAATATGTCCTCAGACAGACGGAAAAGCGGCACCCTTGTTTTGATGAGCAGTACCGGGCAGATATTGAGCTTTCCGGGTGGGGAAGGAAACGGAAGGCACGGGTAACCGTGGTGGCAGATGAGGTACTGATGGCAGTACTGGCAGAACAGGGGGAACATGCGGTGATAACGGTACCGGAACCCGGGAAACACCGGGTTTTCAGCGCAGGCCCCGTGCACCAGCTGCACCGCCGGTATCACCGGGGACTGGCACTGGCGTTTGCAGCACTGGTTATTGCTGCGGTGCTGGTGCTGCTGTTTCCGGTAAAGGAACATACAGTGAATGGTGAAGAAGAACTGATGGAAGAAACGGAACTTCTGGCAGATATGCCGGAAGGTGCGGGGCTGTTACCGGATTCTACCTGGATTGTGGGAACAATCTTTGGTGATGACGGAGGGAAAACCGTATTCTACCGTGACGAAAGCGGAAAACTGAAATCATTGTCAGTATTTGCAAATTAAGTCATAAGACGGTAAAATAAAGCGTCAAATTTTATGAAAGGAGAAACTGATGGAAAAGTTCTTCAAACTGAAGGAACACGGAACTACCGTTAGCCGCGAAATCGTAGCCGGTATTACCACCTTCCTTGCTATGGCTTACATTCTGGCTGTTAACCCGGGCATGCTTGGCGAAACCGGTATGGGATTCGGTCCTGTATTTACCGCCACTGCAATTGCTTCTGCCGTTGCAACCCTCGTAATGGCATTCTGGGCAAACCTGCCTATCGCTCTCGCTCCTGGTATGGGCCTGAACGCATTCTTTACCTACACCGTATGTTTCGGTATGGGCTGCTCATGGCAGCTGGCACTTACCGCTGTATTCGTTGAAGGTATTGTATTCATCCTGCTGTCTGTTCTGGGTATCCGTGAAAAGATCATCAATGCAATTCCTACCGGCATGAAAAAAGCTGTAGCTGTTGGTATCGGTCTGTTCATTGCCCTCATCGGTCTGGCTAACGCAGGTATCGTAGCTTCTGATACCGGTACCATCATCGGTTTCGTTAACCTGAACATGAAAAGCGCTGCAGCCCTCGTATGTCTGATCGGTCTGATCCTGACCGTCATCCTGTACATCATGAAAGTTCCAGGCGCAATCCTGATCTCAATCATCATTACCACCATCATCGGTATTCCTTTTGGTGTAACTACTGTTCCTGCCGGATGGAAACCATTCTCCCTGCCACAGGCTCCACACCTGTTTGCTTTTGAATGGGGCAGTGTACTGACCGTTAAGTTCTTCGTAATCATGTTCACCTTCCTGTTCACCGACCTGTTCGATACCATCGGTACCCTGATGGGTGTAACCCAGCAGGCTGGCCTGGTAGACAAGAACGGTAACATCCCACGTGCAAAACAGGCTCTCATGGCTGACTCAATCGGTACTGTTGTAGGTGCCTGTGTAGGTACTTCTACCGTTACCTCATTCGTTGAATCTTCATCAGGTGTTGCAGCTGGTGGACGCACCGGTCTTACTTCCGTAACCACCGGTGTACTCTTCCTGCTGGCTCTGTTCATGACTCCACTCTTCGCTCTGGTTCCAAGTGCCGCTACTGCACCTGCCCTGATTTTCGTAGGCTTCCTTATGATGCAGCAGGTTGTAGACATCGACTTCAAAGATCCTACCGAAGGTGTACCAGCATTCATTACCATCATTACCATGCCATTTGCATACTCAATTTCTAAAGGTATCGCATTCGGTATGATTGCTTACGTAATCGCTAAATGTGCCGGTAAAAAAGTTAAGGACATTCCGGTTGCAACCTGGATCCTTGCTGTAATTTTCGTTGCAGACCTGGTATTTGAAGCAATCAAATAACC